>NZ_CP098023.1:1222500-1560000 GCF_030440425.1 Microbulbifer sp. MI-G | reverse complement strand
TTACCAACAGCCCCGGCAATCGGATCGAAAAGGCGGAAGAAGCAGGCCACAGATCTTTGCAGCAAAATGCCAATTATGACCATGCCGAAGCAATTGTTCAAGCTACTGAGTAACTGGTCATACGTCCAGTTTTAGCGCTCAAATCTTGTGTAAAATTCCCAAAAAACCCACGGTAAAATGCGGGCTACAGAGGGAAAGGGTGTAAAATTAATTGCTCTTCAAGCCGCGCCATTACTACATCAGTACCACACCTGTTAATCATTGGGTCGCTGGTTCGAGCCCAGCAGGCGGAGCCAAAATAATCCCTTGGAGTTCAATGAACTACAAGGCTGAGAAAGGCGAGATCAAGAAATTGATATCGCCTTTTTTCGTTAGAATGTCCACAAAGTGTCCACAGAATCAAGAAATCTTCGACCCAACCTATCACTGCAGGATGACTATTAACTGCGCTGGCTTAAGTGCTTTTCTGAGGTGCCCTCTCGGGGGACTGATCCAATAGCCAGAATTGAGGTTTCACAGATGCCGAATTCGTTTTTGTATCCATCCATAATGCTGGTCGCTGGTGTTGGCATTCCCGTGATGGCAACTCTAAACGGCGGGCTTGGTGTCAAACTAGGCAGTTCTACACTTGCAACCATAATAATGTTTTTTGTTGCGCTGCTGATCTCCGCCATATACCTGTTGAAAACAGAGGGCTTGCCCACGGAGCTTTTTCAAGAGGAAACTCCCTGGTATTTCTACCTGGGAGGAATCCTGGTTGCTTTTTATGCTCTCAGCATTACTTGGGTATCCCCAAGGTATGGTGTCGGTAATGCAGTCTCCTTCGTCCTGCTCGGGCAGCTTCTTGCCATGTGTATTATCGATCATTTTGGCTTCTTCGGTGCCCAGCAATCTTCACTGGATACCAAGCGACTTATCGGTCTAGTCATGATGACTATTGGAGTGTTCCTTGTAGTGAAGCGCACTACCTGATCCTTTCCTCCAAAAACCCCGTGGTTACTGGCTTTAAGCCATTTTGGCCTGTGAAAAACTTCTTCATTTCTCTTCAAAAGTGTTCATTTTCTGAAATCCCGAAAATCGCTATATCCCACGGCTGGTGGGGGTTTGCGATATTTTCCAATTTCACTGGGTAATGTAAAGCCCAAAACCGACAGGCGTGGGGAGGAGTAACCAACAGCTCTTTTTGATGTGCAAATAATGATCATTTAGGCATGGACAGTAATGGGGTAATCACCCCGAAAACCCACTGGAACCAAAAGTAGAATTTTCCCGTAAAATACGCGCAGGAGATTCTGCATGAAAAAATCGAAGTACAGCGACAGCCAGATTCTGGCGATACTCAAGCAGGCCGAAAATGGCGTGCCAGTGCCTGAACTATGCCGAGAACACGGTATGAGCTCAGCGAGCTTCTATAAGTGGCGATCCAAGTACGGCGGCATGGATGCCTCAATGATGGCCCGCCTGAAGGAACTGGAGGATGAAAATCGGCGCCTCAAGAAGATGTATGCCGAAGAGCAGTTGAAGGCTGAAATCGTTCAGGAAGCTCTGCAAAAAAGTGGTAAAGCCATCTCGGCGAAAGGAGATGGCGCGGCAAGCCGTAGCCACACGGTACATCAGTATTCGAATTGCCTGTGCTGCTTTCGGTGTCAGTGAAAGTTGCTATCGTTATCAGCCTGTTCTCAGCGATGAAAACGAGGAGATTGCCGATTGGCTTATCCGGTTAACAAATGAGCAGAGTGACTGGGGCTTTGGCCAGTGCTTTCATTACCTACGCAACGTGGAGGACGCTCAGTGGAACCACAAGCGCGTTTACCGGATCTACTGTGAGCTGGCGTTAAATATGCGAATAAAGCCAAAACGTCGCCTCAAGCGCCAGGCACCAGAACCTCTGAAAGAACCAACAAAAGCGAACCAAGTATGGTCAATGGACTTTATGCATGACCAGCTAAGCGATGGCCGGAACTTCAGGCTGTTCAATGTCATTGATGATTACAGGCGTGAAGGACTGGCAATCGAGGCCGGTTTTTCACTGCCAACGATACGTGTGACTCGCGCTCTCAACCAGCTACTTGAATGGCGGGGCAAGTCCAGCATTATCCGCTGTGATAATGGCCCTGAGTTCATCAGTCATGAGTTTGTAGCATGGGCGAAAAAGCGGCGAATACGGATCGAGTACATCCAGCCAGGCAAACCACAACAAAATGCTTATATCGAGCGAGCCAACAGAACCATTCGGTATAGTTGGCTCAGCAAGCACCTCTTCGACAGCCTTGAAGAGGTTCAGGATTATGCAACTGAATGGTTATGGTTTTACAATCACCGCCGGCCACACAAAGCAAATGGCGGTAAACCACCGTTGATGGTGGCTTAACCTCTACTTTTGGTTGCGGGTAAAAATGGGGGGATTACCGAGTTGTCCGTTTTTTATGATTGGCCTTCCTCAAGTTAGAAGTTAGTAACGATCCTTTAAAGTGGTGTGGGCAGGCTAGAAACTCGCCCTTACCGAGTATAGGTAGTGTTCAGAATTCTGTGTCATTTCTTTGCCATTAGCAAAAAAGAGATGATCCATGACTAAACCTACCTTCGATATGGAGGCTGCTGTCCAGGCGCTGTGTGAGGGCAAAAACCTCAGCGGTAAAGACGGTATCCTGACTCCACTGATCAAACAACTCACTGAAACTGCCATGAGAGCGGAGCTGGAGGACCACCTCACCAGCTAGGATAAGGCCAACCGCAAGAATGGTACCACTTCCAAAACCATTAAAAGTCCCGTTAGCAGCTTTGAGCTGCAGTCCTTGGTTGTAGTCTTTTCCTCATATTTCTTCTTCGAGGGGTATTTCTTGGTCAAGAGAAAGGACGCAAGATTGAGGTGTTTTTAGGGTTTTTCATCGCGGCACTAAATTTTCTTGAGTTTTATGAGGTGTCAGAAGCATTTGCTGACCTCCAGCGAACTCTGTTTATCTTAGAGGGCCTTGAAGGTCTTATTTAAATGTGCTTGACTCTATCTGAATTATTTTGCAAAAAACCTTACACAAGGTAATTTTTATTTATCTTGTACTCCATCTGATTTATTTATAAGGACATAATTATGAAATTAATAATAAAAATTCTTCTAACTTTTATTGCTAGTTTTTCAGGTTTATCTATTGCATACGATGGAAGTGGAACTGCTGTTGTCGATGTAACAGGAAGTCTTACAGGTGCTGGCAATGGTCAAGGTTGTTGGAGCTACGACCCTAATAACGAAATAACTTCAATTTCTGGTGAAGTAACCGTTGTCATTGATGGTTTTATTTTTCCTATAGCAAATGTTACAGCTTCAATTGATTCAGACATTCCAGCTAACTCATCAACAGGTGGAATGTTTGTGATCACCAGCTGTACTAATAATGGTGGTCTTATTGATGGATGTGCCGCATTGCCAGCAGTAGGTGTGCTTACCCCATACGACTCTCATTCAACTTCATTTAACGGTAGTTCTTTTCCAGTAAAGGTCACTTCAGCTACAGTAGCGCCTAACCCCCTTAACCAACAGCCCTTTACAACAAAAGTAACCTTTAATTTATCCCCTCCTGCTCCTGGATGTACACCATAAAAGAGGAAACGGTATATGAAGCATATTATACATTAAAGTACGTAGTTTGAGCACCGCTAAAACCTATAAATCTTGATCATAATACAAAGGGCGGCCACCACCGCCCTCACTGTTTATAGTAAATGATTCTTAGCCGTCATCAACAACTCACAGAGCTGGCAAATGATCTGGTTTGATCCCAGTTGCGCCGTAAGCGAACTTGCCAGATCATGAATACGATTTCTATTAGAGGCGCACAAAATAGCCAGTCATCAAAGCTCAAAAAAGAGTATTGTCAATCGAAAAATGCTGTTTATGTAGTGATCTACTAAACTCGGATACCAATATAGGTGATTTATAATTCCTATTTCCAGAATCCGGGGAGGCTGTAGTGCTGCTGCTCAAAGGCCAGCGACTGCGCTTCTTATAGGAAAAATTCAACGCGGTGTCGATGATTGCTGCATAGTTAGGCTCGATTGAGCTTTCCCATCTACATGCTGAGCTCGCTGGCATTCCGTTCATGAGTCAGCCACACAGGTTGTTCCTTGCAATCAAAGGCCGGTAAAAATCCACTCTATCCTCACCAGGAGGAGCTACAAAAAGACAAGAAAGGGACCCCAAACCATGGTAAGTGCATATGTAAACCTCCCTTAAACTAGGGGCATCCACATTTAGAGTTCTCCGGCGTAAACTACGCTCACACGGAGAGCTAATAATGAAAAAATCGCGCTACACGGAAACGCAGATAGTAAAGATCCTGAAGGAAGTAGAAGGCGGCAGACTGGTCAAAGAAGTCTGTCGGGAGTACGGGATATCCGACGCTACCTACTACAACTGGAAATCCAAATACGGCGGTATGGAGGCGTCCGATATCAAACGGCTCAAGGAACTGGAGGAAGAGAATCGTCGTTTGAAGGCGATGTTCGCTGACCTCAGTCTGGAACATAAGATCCTCAAAGATATCGTTGAAAAAAGCTGTAAAGCCAGCGATTAGGCGAGAGCTGGTCGACTATGCCCGACAAGAGCATAGTGCCAGCCTTCGCATGGCCTGTCGCGCAGTTGGCATAAGCGATTCAGTGTATCGGTATCGGCCCATTCCCAACCGGAATGATGAGGTGATCGCCAAGCTCCAAGAGGCAGTGGAACGCTACCCAGCTTACGGGTTCGACAAGTTGTTCAAAATTCTGCGTCGCTGGGGGCATGCCTGGAATCACAAAAGAGTTCACCGCCTGTACTGCGAGTTAAACCTGAATAAGCGTCGTAGAGGCAAGAAACGGCTACCCAGCCGCAACCCGGAGCCGTTGTCGGTTCCAGCTGAGGTGAACCACTGCTGGTCGATGGACTTTATGAGCGATAGCTTGTTCTGTGGTCGCCGCTTCCGGACCTTCAATCTGGTAGATGACTTCAATCGGGAAGCACTGGCCATCGAGATCGACCTGAACCTGCCGGCACCACGGGTGATCAGGGTGCTTGAGCGGGCCGTGGCCTGGCAGGGCTATCCCAACAAGCTGCGAATGGATAATGGCCCGGAGTTCATCTCCACCGCACTGGCTGAGTGGGCGGAGGAGCACAGCATCGAATTGGAATTTATTAAACCAGGCAAGCCGACACAGAACTCGTACGTTGAACGGTTCAACCGCACCTATCGTGACGAGATCTTAAACATGTATGTGTTCCGCACGCTGAACGAGGTGCGGGAACTGACCGAAAACTGGATCAGGGAATACAACGAAGAGCGGCCACATGACTCACTGGGAGATCTCACTCCCTGGGAGTATCTGGCCAAACATGAAGGGCTAGAAAACTCTAATTTAGGGTGTCACTAATTAGGGGAGGTTTACACATACTTGTGAATGACCAACAAGGGGTTTATTCTCAATCTAGCCCTGAGAATGTGAAAATACCAGCAGAGAGGTTGGTAGGAGCGCCACCCTCTTTAAGACATCGACCATAATAGAATAACGGAGGAAGACATTGTATTACAATTTTACAGGATTGAAATATGATATCTCTGCTCCTACCGACTATCGTGCCGCTGCCAAAACGGAACTACCTCCATTTCTTTTTCATTACATTGATGGCGGTTCTTATTGTGAGCATACACCAGGTCCTGTTCACACTAAATCCTGTATAATCCCTTCATGGAAATTACAGCGCAACAATACAAAATTATCGAAGATTTTCTGCCCCTCCAGCGCGACAACATGAAAATATCCAACTTACAAATGCTGAACGTCATTCTTTACATAGCCGAGCATGGTTGCAAATGGCGAGGTCTGCCGAAGAAATTCGGCCGTTGGGCCAAGCAAAGTGTACTGGATAGGATCTTTCCAGCCCTCCAGGAAAATAATGTGATCAATATCCAGGTCAATCATATCTCTCTTGATTCTACGGCTGTTAAACTTCACCCAGACGGCACTGGCGCGTTAAAAAAAATGGTCCCCAATCTATCGGTAAATCACGAGCAGGATGGAACACCAAGATTCATATGGTTGCAGCCGGCCACAACCGCGCCGTAGTATTTTCGCTGTCACCGGGGCAGGTTGGAGACGCTCCGGAGGGCCGAAAGCTGCTGAAAAGCCTTGAGAACTGCGGTTGGGATGGTGCCAAAGTGATCATGGAAAAGGCATACGAGGGTAATGAAATCCGGCGGTTGGGATTCGATCTGGGCATGGAACCTGTCGTGCCATCGAAGAGAAACCGATTGAGCACCTGGAAATACGACGTAGAGGCATACAAAAAGCGAAATGAAGTGGAGAGGCTGTTTCGACGCCTGAAGGGCTTCAGAAGAATTTTCTCTCGTTTTTACAAACTGGATGTTGTTTTCACGTTTTTTATTCACTTTGCGCTTATTGTCGATACTTTAATTAGTGTGAACAGGCTCTAGTATCCCAAAAACAACTACAGAAGGTAAGCCCCTGTATTTATTGGTTTTTAGGAGAAATACACTTCCCTGCAAAATTAACGGTCACGGTGAACGAAATTTTCCTTCCCATTTGGTTACATTAGCGATGGAATCACCCCCACAAAACTACTCACCATAGCCCTTTGAGAGATGATAGTGATCTCTTCAGTTCCAGCACTCTGCCAGGCGGCAGTCCATGTCGTGAATCTCAGGCTCTCCACACTCAATAAGTTCCGCCATATTACGACACAGCTTCATCAGCTAGGGATTTTCGTTGCTCGGCCCTGGCCTCTTTCCATCTGTGAATGCCCCTAAAGTCTCTCCGTGGTACCCACCATTTATTGCAAACGTACTCTGTGGAGTGAAGTCCAAACTTTCTGAATCTGAAAACAGGGGATCCATAAACTTAGAGACCTGGTCAGGGTCAGATTGCAAGTGTGCATGAAGCGTGTCGGTGAAAGCACTTGTCCAATCGCTAAAATTATTAAACGTTTGAGGATTGGTGCCTCCAAGGTCCAGCAGCCATTCGGGGCCCGTTGAGGCACTGTAGTCTGTGTGCCAGAAAAGGTTGTAATCCATCTCACTGATATTAGTTGAAATACCCATTTGGCTGGAAGCACGGGTAATCAGGAGGTCTCGTTCAACATGACTGAAAATATTATTGTAAATGGTAATGTCGATAATACCCGAGAGATTTACCGCAATACGCTCGATATCGTGGAAGGTATTGTTGACGACACTGAGGCCTTGCGACTGCTCGCGGGTGTCTCCCATGTCCAGGTCAATAGCACTGGCTGTTTCAAGGAATAAATTGCCCTGGATTTGCAGTTCGCTTAACTTGCTGTTGGCAGAGGAGGCGCCATTCAGAGAATGGGTTAGTCCGACAACCGCCTTGTCGAGCAGCTCGAAGTGATTGTCTTGAATCATAATACCTGACAAGTGTTTATCGTTTTGAGCCTGGAGCCGAACACCGGTGTCGGAATTGGAGAAGTGGTTCTGTCTGATGACTATCTCCGAGATGTTTTCGCTGTCAGCGGTAACGATGGGGGTGGTATTTTCTCTGTCGCTCTGGTAGATGTCGTGAAGTAAATTGTTGCTGATTTCAACTTGACTGGTCCGCGACAGTCTGATGCCGCCAACATTTGTGTCGCCATATACATGATGGATATGGGTGTTACTAATCTTGATACCGCTGGATGCACAATCGCCGAGCGATGATGAAATTCCAGATGAGTGTACATTTCTGATCTCCAGATTTTCAATAACAACATGGCTGGCACACAAAAGATAAATGCCAACGACGCTGTCTTCGTCGGTCGAGGTAATGCCCTGGTCAATAACCGGTGCAGAGGTGTCGTTACTTGTATCACCAGCAATGCGGATAGGGGCGTCTGCCGTTCCGCTGTTAGCCAGTGTAAATCCTCGTATGGTTTCACCGGGGAAGCGATAGTTAGTTCTGTATTGGCGACCGCCTCTGATAAGGATAGTATCGCCTGCCCGCACTTCATTCAGCGCATCCTGCAGTGCTTGGCTGTCATCCACAACGTAGGTTTGTGCGCTTGGGGGCGGTGGCGGCGGCGTCTGGGTGTCTGGAGTTACAACAGTGACTTCTCCGCCAGACTCGGATCCACTGCAGGCAGTAATCGATATGGCTGCATATGCTGCAACAGAAAGGTGGAACAAAACCCTTTTAGTTTTCGAGATGGTAGTGAACATTTTATAGTGTGCTCAAATTAATAGTTGTAAAAAATACCCAATTATCATCTAAACCGAGTTTCAGCAATCTTTCCGGCAATAATGGAGTGCGCAGAGACACATAGGTAGGCCGGAGAATAAGAGCGCAAAAAATCGAAAATGCAGTTAAATCGGCAGTGAAATTTCGTCAGATAGCGCTGCGTATATTTAGGGCCGAATACATCGTAGCTGCTGCGTAAAGCACCCTTTAAATTACCGAGTACTGTATTCACCCAACAAAACGCGGAAGCTTCGACACAAGCGCGGTCACCATCATAGACAACCTGATTGTGTGTGCAGCTTGCCTTAGTAACGGCTTTGAAGCATGCGAGACCATCTGAGATGGCGGTGAGGAATTTGGTCAAACTGATACCTTTCTGAAACTGTAACTTGTTGCGAGCTATGATGCATTCCTTACAGGTTTATACGTGTGTTTACAGACAGTAAAATGTGACTTAGCAAGAGTGGCAATCAGAAAATGATATGATATAGTATACTAGTTTTGTCACCTGGACAATCTTGCAAGAGCATCTACGGATCGTATCTGAACAGTGTTGTCCCAGCGAGCATTTGCGAAAAGTACGACGTTTTGTTGTTTGAATAATTCATAAATTATCGATTAGATCATAGATTATCAACTACTCATAAATTATCGATTAACTCTTATAAGGGATTAAGGAGATCTTTCATGCAAAGTATTTTAAAGTGGATTGTCTCAGGTGTACTGAGCGCCCTGGCTGTTCTGTCCCATGCGCAACACAGCGATGTTGTATTTGACGTTGACAATGGTCAGATTGTTATCGAGCTTGAGGACCATATGCACGAATCCGGTGAGGGCGAAGCACCCGAAGGGGGTGTCCTCACCAGCGATGGGGAGGTGTTGTTGTTTGAAGCCGACTTCCTCGACTTCCATCTAGGCCCCTTTGCCACAGACGATCCGGGATACGCTTCCCATGAAGAGAGTGGCGTGTTGAACCCTGGCGATTTCATCGGTTTCTCGGGTGTCGCTACCTTGCTGTTCTGGGACGGTAGTGCCTGGACGACGACGACAGCTGACCAAGTGACTGTGGTCGATATTTTTGATGCAGAGACCGTATTTAGTTCCGCAGGCGTAGCCGCTGGCAGCTCTGGTTTTGTCGGTGTTGCAGATGCTGTGGGTGGTTTCCATTCACATATCGATTATGAGATCAACCCGGATGCAGCGATGGGTGCTTACCTGATTGAAATGCAGCTGCTGGGCTTTGACAGCACCGGCAGCAATCAAATTTATGGCACATCTGAGAGCTACTACATCGCATTCAACTTTGGTTTAGATGAAGCGGCCTATGAAGCGAGTATCGACGCTTTCCTTGCCAATGCCTCTGCCGTAGTGCAGCGACAATAATGATGTTCTCTGTACTGTTACGCGTGGGGGCTTGGTGCGCACGAGAGGTTTAAATCACCGCCCCCCTGTCTTCCAGTCTGCTTGACAGACATCTGGCCCGCTCCACGGGCCCTTTAACTCATTCACTCAACTACATACATGAGGTATCAAGTGCTGAAGGCGTTTAGGCAGGTAGCAGGTTGGTTGGTCGTCCTGGCTATCCCCCAGCCGGGGCTAGCAGAAGATCCCAAGGACAAAGAACATGGAGAGATTGAAGAGGTCACTGTCTCCGGCCAGAAAGAACCGGGAGCCCATGACCAGTTTCGAACCGGTCAGTCTGGCGTAATCCTGGCTGGCGATGAACTTCGCCTTGAGATCAGCAATACCTTGGGAGAGACATTGGCAAGCCAGCCAGGAGTTCACAACGCCACCTTTGGGCCCAGTGTTGGTTTGCCAGTATTGCGTGGTTTGTCTGGTGTACGCGTCAGGATCATAGAAGATGGCATCGGCAGCTGGGACGCCTCATCGCTCAGTCCAGATCATGCTGTCGCTATAGAGCCAATACTAGCAGAACGCATAGAGGTACTTCAGGGCGCTTCAAGTATTGAGTTTGGTAATGCTGCGGTAGGGGGCGTCGTACACGTCGACACACAGCGTATCCCCTTTACAAAAGCAGGGCAGTCACACTCTGGTGCCATTGAGTGGAGAAAAGAAATCATTAACGATCACGCTCAAACAACAACTGCCGCAAAGTTCAATATTGAGAATCAGCGCTTCGGTTTTCATATTGATGCCTACAACAGAAATCACGATGATGTCGAGATCCCCGGTTGCGCCATAGACGTCGCCCAGGTGAATCGCCAGTTTGGTTTTAATGCGAGCCAGTCCAATACCTGTGGCTATATTGCCAACAGTGATGCTGAGGCGAAAGGCTATTCGATCGGTGCCGCATTGACCGAGGAGCACTGGTACATCGGCGCTTCGGCCCGAAATATGAAATACGACTACGGAATACCGCCGGGAAGTCATACAGAACCTCGAGACAGTGGCCACAGCCACGGTGGTAGCGAAGGTGGTGATCCGCTGATCCGTATTGATCTCGAACAACAGCGTTACGACTTTAGAGCGGGCTATCGATTTCAGCAAGACGTTTTGCATCAGCTAGAGCTGCAGATAGCGACAGTAGACTACGAACATTTCGAATTTGAGAGCGGATTTTCGGGTACGCACTTTGTCAATGATGTTACCGAGGCCAAACTGAGTCTTGAGCACAACCTTGCTGCAGGCTTTGAGGGTGTGATCGGGATACAAGCCATTGATCGCTATTTTTCCTCTACGGGCGATGAAAACTTTGTGCCCCCCTCGGATGTGACCAGTTTTGGCATCTACCTGGTAGAAAAATGGCAGCGCGGGGCCTGGACCTTTCAGGCGGGCGGGCGTTTCGATATCACGGAGATTCGCCAACTCCAACTGACAGCTCCCCTTCGCCCCGATAATTATCAGCTCATGCACGCGCCCATTGAATACAAGACCAGCAGCTTCCAGCTGGGTGTTGACTATGGACTGGAGCATCATCAGTGGTTCGCAGCACTCGGCAGACATCAGCGTACGCCCGATGTCCATGAGTTCTTGTCATTGGGGCCACACTTGGCGACCCGCAGTTTCGACCTCGGTTTGCTGCTGCGCTCCGATGGTAACATTCCAGATCCAGAGCAGTTTAACACTTTAGAATTGGGGTGGGATTGGTCACACGGCCTGGGCAGTACCCAGATCAGGCTATTTCGCAGTGAAGTGGACGGGTTTATCTATCAGAATAATACAGGGATTTTCTACGACCTCGCCGAACAGCTGTTTCGTATTAACTGCGTTCGGCTAGCCGAGTGCCTGCCCGTTTATGAATACCAACAGAACGATGCAGTGATACAGGGTGGCGAAGTGCAATGGCTGTGGCCTGGAGTTTCTGTCGCTCGCGGTACCTTGCAAGTCGACTGGTTTGTAGACTACGTGGAGGGAAATTTAGAAGATGCTGGTGACAGCGGCACTGGTAATGAAGACATTCCCCGAATGCCACCCTGGCGTCTTGGCGCAGGGGCTGAATGGTCTTCGATGCAATGGTTGTTTGATATCACAGCGACTTATGTAGCTGCGCTAAACAACCCCGGTGCCTTCGAGACAGAAACCGACAGTTATCTTGAAGTGAATGCGAGTTTGCACTACAGGCTGACGGGACGGCTGGAAAACGCCAGCGTGTTCCTCAAAGGCAAGAATTTGAGTGACCAGGAAATTCACAATGCTACATCATTTATTCGAAATTTTGCTCCGGAGCCAGGTCGTTCTCTGGAGTTAGGGCTAAGCTGGGAGTGGTAAGATGAGAATACGATGCATGGTTTGCTGCTATAGGCAGTTACGGAACTTAGTGGGCGTGCTATTGCTGGTCGCAACAAGCCTGAAGGTGAGCGCTCAATACAGCAGCTGTAACGACTTTGGACACTTTGACCTCTTCATCGATATTGTCCCACCGGCTGCAGTAGGCGCTAAAATCCTGATCGACTCTGCGGGCTCATTTCCGCTCAGTGCGGATACCGGCAACATCGTGGTGCCGGCAGATTTTGGTGACCTTCCCGGTGGACCACACAAAACGGATGACCCTGGTTGGGTGGTAAATGCCGGCGGCCTTTTAGATGGCGAGAAACTGTGGTTTCGCGCTTTGGGAGCGCTCCGCTACTGGGATCCAACTATCGAGGCGTGGATAGGCCCCGTCAAGGGGGAGCGCGTACGGTATTTTGGCACTATTCCTTTCGAAGTTTTTTTGCGAAACGATCCGGTTGAATTGGCATTCTACAAACAGGGAACGATATGGTCGTACGGCGGTCTCGAAGGCCCCCTCGAATCACCAATCGATCAGGCTGCGCGGGACGGCAGCATTCATACGCACCTTGATTTCTGTGTAGAAGCCGCCGATGGTGACTGTGCGCTCCGTGGAGTTGGGCACACTGGCAATCCATCGACAGGTGCCTATCTGATAGAACTGCAGTTATTTTCTGATGCGGGGGAAGGTGAGAAATACAGAAGTTCGCGGCCTGTACAGGTCTTACTCAATAACGGCTTGACCGGGGATCAGTGTGGGACCGCTATCGACGCCTTGATTCAGCCAACTAATGTCGATTCGTCTGAGGCCCTGCCGGGGGCAGGGGTGCTCATCATGACGGGGTACTAACACGCACTGACCTTTAGTGTGTCTGTGGCTTCTTTTCCCGGTGCGGACATATCCGGCGATACCGGCTTTCGCACGGCCATATGGTGTGCCGTGACTGACGCGGGACACCCAGCATCTGGGCGGTGGCACTCTTGCTGCAGTCCAGATCTTTCAGTAAACCCTCGATCACCTCACCGGGATGCGGTGGACAGCAGTTGGGGGTTTTGCTGTGAAGTAATCGCCATAGTGATTCCACCTCTCTCAATGATATTGCTCAAAATCTGCCCGCTAGGTGTTGCCGCTTTCGCATTAAAAAGTAATGCGCTGAGACCGTTCAAATGCACGGTATAGCGCCAGGGGTCAAAGCCCTGCAGGGCGTGGGAGTGGTAGCTCGTCAGATTGATATCCTCAACTGTAACGGCCTCGTCGATCGCAATCAGGCAGCCGGAGCAAAATACGCCGAAGCGGGCGCTGGTCGATCCTAGACTTATGACTTGCCAAGATTGCTGCCAGGGCTTTGTTCTTAAAGGTCTTGATCATAGGGAGAGTGCAGTCTAATAGATTACATTTTTGTTCAAATTTCGATCACAAAAACCGCTGTAATGGCAGCGGCCTTATCAATAAACATCTGAGAATGCAGTTGCATAAAATGAATTACACTCTCAACGGTTGCTTATCCCACCTGGTGAAGAGCACAGATCTTATTTCCATCAGGATCACGTAAGTAGGCGAGATAGTACTTGCCAGTTACTCCATCGCGCATCCCCGGTGGGTCCTCACAGCAGGCACCTCCGTTTTCAAGCCCGGCTAAGTGCCAAGCATCAGCCTCCTCTTTACTATTCGCGGTAAATCCGATGGTGCCGCCATTCGCATGGCAGGCCGATTCGCCATTGATAGGCTTGCTGATGGCAAACACGCCCGTCTTGGTAAAATAAAAACAACGACCCTTTTCGTCAATGACCCCAGGCTTATGACCCAGGCTCCCCAAAACAGCATCATAAAATGCTTTGGCTTTCTGCATATCATTGGTGCCTACCATAATATGACTAAACATTGCTCCCTCCGTGTTCTACGTAAATGATTGGAAAGACAGAAAGTATATACCTTCAAATTCAGGGTATCACGAAAAATTGCAGTTTTTTCTTTTAGTGCATTATTAGCAGGATGATCGCAACTCGCTCTTTTCTTTTGTCACCTCCTGCCTTATGTTATCACCGCTTATAGCGTTGATCAGTCGCAGTGCCACGTACGGCGCTAATTCGTTCAAAAACAGGATATAAAATAAAATGACAAGATGGACTTGGCTTTTAGGTGGCTTTATTTTGGCTACAAATGCCAATGCTGTTGCTATTAAATGTCCTGGAAAGGTTACTCAAGTACTGGATTGGCCCTCAAACTGTGATAATTTAGCATTTCGGCTTGATTCTACAGGAAATAAATGGTGGTGTGCAATTTCTAATCGAAGTAATTCAATGGTGCTAACCGCTTTTGCGTCCGGTAAAGAAATTTCTCCATGGATAAATGATGCATTAGCTCAGAGTTGTGACAGTATCGAAAATTACCATAAACCGTTATACAGATATTTGAATCAGTAATATTGGCAGAGCTCGAACCAGTTAAAAGAGAAAGGCCTCCAGCTCTCCTCTGCCTAAACTGCCGGCATCAAACCACTTATGCAGTATAAACGACGATATATCGTAGAACCAGAGGAAAACATACGGCTACAACTCGCTCGATTTCATCACCTATTAGTATTCCCTCTCAAAACCAGCATTAAAGCCTTTAGTAAAGTTCATTAAATTCAGCCCGCCAGGTAGCGTGTTCTCGGCGCAGCCATCGGAATACACTTCCAGCGACCATAGTTATTGCCTTGCCCTGACCATGCATTCCATTGATTGCACTATCAAATGCGCCCATGGTGCATTACCCCAATTCTGGCCGTAGTTAAGACCGATACTTGCGGTCTGGTTTTCCGGAAGCTCTGTGGTCAATCCATTGCCAGCAGATTTTTACTGGGCGTTATCAGGTACGTAGCTGATAGCTATGCCAGTGGCAACTGACATTAATGTTTTGATAGACGTCTGGCTCAACGGTCGATCAAGTGATGAAATTATCCTTTACTTCTGACCAGAGGCGCATAATCTCAATGCGAAGATGCTCGAGATGCTCATGCTTCACTGCAATCCGGGCACTCAACTCCCGGTTTTCTTTTGCGAAAGGATTGGATGACATTGTTCATAATCCTTGGCTGTTTCGAACAGAATCAGTCCGGTAAATAGGAAAATTCATGGACCGCAAGAAATTCTATACAGCCCTGCGACGCCGTGATAATCGCATCTTTGGCACTTCCCTGTCTCAGCAGCAGGTGAAGGGAATCGAAGCGATTCTCGATGTCTTCGAAACCCACGGTGACGGCCGGACGAAGACACTGGCCTATGCCCTTGCAACGGCCAGGCATGAGACAGCCGGCCGCATGGTGCCGGTGCGCGAGACACTGGCAAAGGATGACACCACTGCGCGACGCAGATTGCGCAACGCCCGATACGCGCAACCGGAGCCGCCCTATGGGCATAGCTATTACGGTCGTGGACAAGTACAACTAACCTGGAGGCACAACTATGAGCGCTCAAGTGCCGACGCCGGAGTCGACCTGGTCAAATTTCCAGACAAGGCACTGGAACCTGAGATCGGCGCACGCATCCTGATCTGCGGGCTTCTGGATGGCCGATGGAACAGCAGCGGGCACGGTATCGCCCACTACCTGCCAACCTTCGGCACGGACGATCTGAAAAATGCCAGGCGCACTGTGAATGTCACCAACAGGTGGCAACTGATCGGCAGTTATTACCACACCTTCCTCAAGGCAATCGAAGAGGCGGGTGGCTTGGAGGTCCAGGAGATAAAGCTCGCCCAAACGGTCTCTAGGAAAGGCAAACCCCCTATTCCGAAGCCTAAACCGAAACCAAAGTCAAAACCACAACCGTAGCGAAAATCATAGACCGGGCATTGCCTGTTTCAGGTTGCCACTACAGCAGGTAAAGAATCCTTTAGAGGTAAGTGTTAATATCCCGGGCTTCACGGCTAGACCAGTGGCTCACTGTCATTTTAAAATAGCCGTACGGCCACTGCCAGCAATAACAATACCCGAGTGCCTGGTTGCGCAACCGCCTGGATATTGGCGTACATACGGAAAATACGATACCACCAACTAGCAAAGGCATCCGCCTCAACCAGTACTGCTGATAACTAATACTAATGTGCTAAGCAAGGCTCTAGTGATTATTTTCAGTGTTCTGACTTTATTACTGATTTTTTGAAGATAGTAACTGCCTCTCACAATAGGGGGCAATCCAACCGCGATGGGATGCAGTGGACCTGAGATTATATGCGCTCGGCCGGTAGTTGCGGTATCCTCCGCGGTAAGAATGGCGGTACGGTTACCTTCTTTATCCAGCATGTTTTTCTCGACGCTTGTAGAGGCAACCAGGCCACCACGAATCTGTATCAGGCCCGCACCCTTGCATGTGGGTTGAATCCAACGCTGTTTGACATAGGAGGATTACCGCAGCAAGTGCAGTTTGCGACTGGGAAAATCCATCAAGGACTGTGGGCGAATGGACTGTGTGGAACTCAAACAGACTACTTTCTATACCCAGGAGATCTTTGATTGCTCGAGGCACTTAGTGATCCCCTTGACTTTCTTCGCTACGGGCCAGCCGCATCGCCAGTGGATTTGCACTCAGGCCATGGGTTATCACACTCAAGACAATAGTGCATGCAACAGTTGCCGCAATTGTCGCTCCACCGGGCAGGTTCTTGTTGAGCACAATAACGGCAAACACAATACTCGCCAGTCCTCGCGGACCAAACCATCCTATAAATAATTTTTCTGCAATTCGAGGACCAGTGCCGATAAGGCATAGCCAAACAGGCAAGATACGGATCACTGTCAGACTCAATAAGGCATAGCAGACAATCTGCCAGTTAATCAAACCCATGCCCATACCGACAATGGTAGCTCCAAACACAACCCAGGTGATGAGTGTCAGAATATCGCCTGTCCCCTCAGCAGTGAGCAGCACACCCACTTTTGCTTTTCCGGCAAGCCAGCCAAATAGAAGCCCTCCTGAAAATGCAGCGATAAATCCGCTGCCACCAAACCATTGGGCTGCTGAAAAACAGCACACTGCAAGGGCCGTCACTGGTAGCTGGCTCCAACTTTCATTCATCCAGCCACGTTCCGCTGCCACACGAAGGAATTGACTTATAGGAAAAGTTAATCCAATTCCAACTACTAACCCTATGCCAATTTCTTCACTCACCAACTTTAATGCCAGGATACCCGAAGATTGCGGGGCCGCTTCACCCGTAGCCAAAGCCAAAAATACAAACAGGATGGGAACACAAATTCCATCATTAAGGCCACTTTCCACGTTTAATCCCTGTCGAATTCCAACTGGTACAGACTGGTTAGACACTACCGCTTTTCCTAAAGCGGCATCTGTAGGTGCAAGAATAGTTGCCAGTAGCGCTACTTCAATGAGGTCGAGGCCCGGAAAAATCAGTGCACCAACCAGGGTTCCGAATAAGATTGTTATTGGTAGCCCGATTGTCAGCAGTCGACGCGGCACGGCTATTGTTTTACGCAATACGCCAAGGTCTGCATTGGCTGCATCGGTGAAGAGCACCAAGGCAAGCGTCAGCTCTGCAAGAACTCGCAGTCCCTCTGATGTGACGTTTAGATCGAGTAGGCCTAAGCCAGAATTGCCTACGATAAACCCGAAAGAAGTAAAGACCAAGGCACCATTGATCATAGTGCGATCAGCCCTGCCGCTAATCGCAGCATAGACTAGAATGAATAACGCGACAATAGTGATATCTTCATAACCCATAGCGACTGCCAGGAACCGTTGTGCAGGATGACATAAGAAGACTATTAATGTTTGATTTTAGTCAGTGAGGCTCTATATCTACGAAACCAATCCCTATCAATAATTTACAGACTGCCAGTAATTTTAAAACTCACTTGCATTTTTTATTATCTCAAGAGGCTTTATCTGCCAGAATGCCCACCAAGAAATATCGATCACCCACTGTCAAAAGTGGTATTTGCACAACCAAGAATCGACAGCGAAGCCTAGAGTGATGACTCCCACTACCCTATAATAATTGTCAGATCTTGCCAGAGAAATCACCATTGCGAACCTGTGCAACGAGAAAATCCAAGTCAAGGATAAAATTTCTTCATCACACGTAAAGTTAAGGGATTTAGCGGCCAATTTTCACTGTTATTGTTACACTTCATCCTTCCTTTAGTTGTTTCATACCGATTCATTCACGTTCAAAACCAGAGTGTGTAGCTGTAAAAACCATATCAATGTCTTAAAAAAACTTCATTTTATTTGGTTAATCATAGGCTCTTAAAGCATGCAGATATTTCCTACCTCAAACACATTCCGATAAATATGATACTGGGATCAGCCTTTTGAACGGTGCAGTAAACACAAAAGGGGGAGTGGCAGGAGCTGACACCTTTACCCCCCTTCTCTTCCTCTATCAACCTGCAGGGGCGGTATCGGTACTTACTTTTTGTGCCTCCTCAGTGAGTTTTATCAGATTGGTTTGGATCGGACCGTGCTCTTTGAGCATTTTGGCCATCCACACTGTGCTGCTTGCGAGAAAGCGGGCGGTGCGGTTTGTATAGAGATGCCCCTGTCCCTGTTCGATATAACTTGGTCCAGGCCCCGCATCACCAACCCAGTAACAATCGGCATTTGGCGGCACAGTACACCCATAGTGGGTGAAATTATACAGAGTTGTCGAGCAGCAGTCGTGCGCACCATCCTCATTCCCTGTTACGATCACACCCACGACTTTGCCGTATAAAGGGTATTGGCCGGTTTTTGGATCGAGATCCCGATATGAACCATCCAGGCGTTCGCACATTAGCTGGCAAGGTGAAGCTCTGACTCCCATCCATATCGGCATCGACGGTACGAGGATATCGGCTTTCTTGATCTTATCGTAGATCTTAGGCCACTCATCTCCTTCCCCCAAATCGGACTCAGTACCATATTGGATTTTGTAATCAACTAAACGAACCGTCTCACACTCGACACCCATTCGGGTCATCAGTGCTGCAACCTTGTCGATCAGAGCCTCGGTATTGGAAGTTTCCGGGGACTTTTTGAGCGTACAATTCAAAAATAGCGCCTTAAGTTTCATAAGTTTCTCCTAGGATTCAATCAAAGTCACCTACCGCCCAGCCTTTGCTTCATACACATCTTCAGACATAGTTAAGCCTTTCTTCGGCTACAATACAATGTAGCAATGAATCATGACCCTACCAGCTCTTTACTCCCAATCCCGCCTCTTTCTTGAATCTGGCAAAACCGCCTTGCGTAGAGGCTATTGATCCGAACCATTCATGCTCACACCCCGGCTGTAACTGTCATTGATTAACCTGACTCTCTCCAGTCCTCGACAGTCTCCCGGTTCAGCTCCCTCAGTCATGCACAGGAGCAGAACAAGGTACTGCGCTTTCAATATCCCAGTCAGAGTTCAGGGAAATAATTACTTTTCTCAATGTTCAGCCATAGCCCAGAATTGGTAATACAGCCTTTGGTATTGATTGATATCACCGGAGTCAGGCGAATTGAATCAGCAGCTCATGGCGAATACTTAGGCGGATACCTTTGGAATTCGACTGTCTTGGATACAACGTATTACGGCCCAAGCAACGCGTCATTACTTTGACTGCCAAGTGGCCGAGGCCGAACCATAGAGAGGATAACGAGACGGGAAAAATTAACACTCTGGCTTTACCTGGCAAACCAGCGCTTTGAATATCCTACCGGAGATAAATAGGCTAGCGAAGCTCAATCATGCTTGATTCCCATTCAATTAAGCGGTAAGAGCGTCCATCCTCTTACCGCACCTTCCGTGTACACTTTTTGAAGCTTTTACCTAACGGTCTGGTTCAGTCCAGCAGTGCATACTGCCTGCTGACAGTATATTTTTGCAGTCCGAAGTGCCCGTAAGTATAAGTAAAGGATTCTATCTCACCCTCAATACGACTCGAATGCACACCACCCACTGTGCAGACACCAGTACCACACACAACCTGATCGGCGTAACTCTTTATTGAGTAAATGCGGCTGGCAATTTCTTTGCCGTAGAGCCAGTCAAGAAAAGGGCTTGAGACCGACAAGCCATCCTGGCCACAGGTACTGGTGGTAACGTTGAACGGATATCTTCCGCAGGACCAAAGCCCTCTGTAGGCCCCGGCAATTCCGATAAAGGCATCCACTTTATCAGCACGACCTTCGCTAATGATGGTCTTGGCTGCCAGAGTCACCCCCATGGAGTGACCGATTACATCTATCTTACCGGTGCAAGAATTATTGATTGCCGTATTAATGGCATTGCGCACAGGCACCTCTTCAGAGCCGCTGTGGTTATTGCACGCAGCACAGATCTTGGAGCCCCAGCTAGGGCGAAAAATCTGGCTGGATGTGTAGCCTTCGTCAAGCAATCTTTGATAAGTCATATCCCAGTCCGATGGGTGCCCAATGTTACCATGAACAAGTACAACGTTGTCCAAGCATTGAGCGGAAATACCAGGAGCACAGATGGCGGTAAACAGCAGGCAAAACGCCCCGGCTAGGCAGCGAAAACAGGAATACATATTGACCTTCCTCGTAGTATTTGATGGAGTAGGCCGTGATTGCTCCTTCCACAAAAGGGAGGCAGCTTGATAATAAAGACCCCGAAGCGTTCAAGCGATGGTTTTTTATTATTTCTTAAGCGAAAAAATGCGCACAAGTTATCCGACCTACTCTAAACGTTATCAGCGTATAATTCTCGAGGATATTCGACCTTGGTCTGAGTTGGCAGTAATTTCAACATCTCTGACGTGAAGAGGATACAAACAGCACCCCCGGGTTTGGATTGGGGTAATATCGACCAACGGGAACCAGTACTAGCATTCACCGAACACGCCGGGCAAATGTCAAGAGTATCTGCAAGCCCTTGAATGCCGCGGATTGCAAGGCCCGTAACGCCAGTGGCCTGGAGAAATGCTTTCGGTAATTTCTGCCAGGATTGCCCTGGGGAGTCCAATGCCTCGGTACTGCCCAACTGTCGCGCCAGTTTGCTCAGAATCGGATGCAGGGCTCAGTCTTCTCCTGAGTCATTAGACATCGACATAGCACTGAAAATGCTTGGCTGGGGAGCACAAGAGATATCCTTTAGTCCAGTTATCACACCCCTGCACAGCCCCCTGTACTGCCTTTCAAGGGATTCCTTATGCCCGGAACCCAGCACACAAGCCAACCGCAGCAGTTTGTCATTCAACCCCTGCGGAGAGGCTCGGCCTGATCTTACCCACTTTTTTGAGTGCCTGGGTTGTGTTGAGCATTTTGTGCTATGGCTTTACCATTAGCAGCATTGGTAAAAAAAGGGACCATATAATTCAACCAGGCTTCGACAGAAATACTGCTGTCCCAATATTTCGAAAGGATAAAACCTCAGTGGCAAAGGGTTATCAGCCAGCTTCAGACTGAATCCATTCACAATGCAGCAGTATCATTGTTTGATTGTCGCTGCAACAGGTACCGCGCACCTTTTTTCAATCCCATTGTTGTAAATGAGATTTATTTGCATGTTAAAATTGATTAATGATTATCTCGATAGCGCCTTCTCACCCGTAACAAAATATTTACATTTCTCCCTGATTTTTCTGATTATTGCTCAAATTATTCTCAGCGAATTTATGGATGTCAGTGCCAGTGGCGTCATCGGCCAAAGTACGGTTGAATATTTTTCGACTTGGCTTCATATCGGTACAGGCTTACTGCTTCTCTGCTTGTCTTTTGTATTTACGGCAGTAGAGTTCCGAAAAAATGGATTCTTTTACTTTTATCCTTACCTTATGGGTGATTTCTCTCAATTAAAATCAGATATTAATCACTTAAAAAAACTGGCACTGCCAGAACCTGCGCCAAGGGGATTAGCCGCGATCATCCAGGGTCTTGGTTTGGGGGCTCTCTTATTGGTTGTCATCTCCGGTTGCACCTGGTTTGTGCTCTGGCTCAATCATGTCTCTTTCGCAGATACATTCAAAGAAATTCATGAGTCTTTAACCGGACTTATCGAGATTTATATTATTGGCCATGGTGCATTGGGGGTAATACATGTTTTCATTGCATATCAAAATAGAGAACCATCCAACACCAGCCACCAGTGATTTACAATCGACAAGACAGCACGGGGCCAGGGTTAAGAAACGCCTCACACATCTTCCCTGGTAAAACAGCCCTATTCATGTGAAGAGCGGCCATGGCTGCCTCTTCTGCTGGCTGCTATTGGTATTCTTATCTGCTCCCAACCCTTAATGCATTTATGACTTAGCAATATTTGTAGTAGTGGGTTCTTTTTCATTCACTGGAGTTTACTCGGCATACTCAGTCGGGTTCTGCTATTACTGGGAAAAATACAGCCACGAGATGGTCTGAATTCAGGACATTCTCTACCCGATGGTGAATAAGCCATCAATTTCCCCCCGCTGTACTTCCCGAGACTCACAGCCCCTCCATCACTTTAAGTTCCCTTTGTCGATCTTGTAATTCCCGGATAAATACCGCCTCAATCGCTTCTGCGATTCGCAGGCGTTTCAGTTTTTCAAAAAACACCCGGGCTTCGGGAAAAGCCAGCTTGAGGTAGGCAAGCCACTGCTTGATACGGTTGCCCAGGTATTTGGAGGGGTAAATTTCCCTGGTAGTCTGGTAATAATCCCACAGAAGGCCAACAACCTGTTGCCAACGCATTGGGCAGTAGCGCTCACCGGCACAGTAAGTCTTGATCTGCAGGCCAAGATCCGGGCGTGCGAGCAAGCTGCGCCCCAACATAAAAGCCTCGCAGCCGGTCACTTCACGGCAGCGCTTGAACGCCTCCAGTGTCCAGATATCGCCATTGGCAATAACGGGAATATCCAATCTCTGCCTTATTTCCCCGATACACGCCCAGTAGACTGGCGGCTTGTAGCCATCCACCTTGGCGCGGGCGTGTACTGCCAGTTCACTGGCACCTCCGGCAGCTGCGGCGAGGGCGTTATCCAGGTAAGTGGATCTATCGTTGTACCCCAGGCGGATCTTGGCAGTAATAGGGATTGCCTGCGGAACAGCCCGGCGCACCGCTCCGACAATGGCTTCCAGCCTGTGCGGGGTTTGCAACAGGCAGGCGCCGCCATCACTTTTGTTAACGGACTTCGCCGGACAGCCAAAATTCAG
The DNA here is from genome assembly GCF_030440425.1 of Microbulbifer sp. MI-G. Taxonomy (NCBI): domain Bacteria; kingdom Pseudomonadati; phylum Pseudomonadota; class Gammaproteobacteria; order Cellvibrionales; family Microbulbiferaceae; genus Microbulbifer; species Microbulbifer spongiae. The sequence goes on along the minus strand of NZ_CP098023.1, from coordinate 1,536,939 downwards.
GTCAATGGCATTTGCCCCTACAGCAACCGCTTTGCGGGCATTGTCTGCCATGGCTGCCGGGTTGCCTCCCAACAGTTGCAGGCGTACCGGAGTGCCATCTGCCGTGGCTGCGCCATGCAACAGTTCCGGGCACAACCGGGTAAAGACGCGACGGGGCAGCCGCTGATCGGTTACACGCACAAACTCTGTTACACAAATATCTACCCCGCCAATTGCGCAGAGCAGACTGCGCACATGGTGATCAATCACCCCTTCCATCGGCGCCTGATAGATCGTTGGTGGGGACGGGGTTGTCTTGCTGATCATACAACTGGATCGGGGAAACACACGGGATAGCTGGCGCATATTCTACCAGCAGGTACTCTGCCACTGTAGGCGTGATCCGTACAGGAATGTGCAAAGAACGCGCAAAAAGCAGGCTCTGTAGTAGCGACGGATAGATCAAAACAGGGGTTATTGTTGCCAGTGAAACCAATAACCGATTGATTTTAAAAGTAACTTGTACTGATAATAGGAAATTGCCAACGCCGGTTTATCGTGCAGCAGTTAGGGGCGCTACATTCGCCGGGCAAGGCTGGAAGGAAGGGAAATCTGCAGGTTGGCAGCAAAGTGACGTAGTGGTCAGCATATGGGGCAGCCTTGCTGTGCCCTGCGAGGTTTCGAGTCTGGCACTGTCGATACCCAAACTAACCCTGTGTCGCTTGGCAATCGGGCCCCTAAAAGGCGAAGGCACAAGGCGCTATTTGTACGCAAATGCCTTTGCCCATTTGCTGAAAGCGCACCAATGGCCAGGATAAGCCAAAGACCGGCTTTTCAGTGAAAAGCCCTGATCGGCGCTCTAAACGACCCATTCAATTGAAAAACAGATTTTATGATCCACGGGCTTAGGGGATAACGGTGCAAGAGACACTTTTTCAACAGGGGCTGGACATTACACTATTCGGGATGGGGGTTGTTTTTACGTTCCTGCTGTTGCTGGTTATTGGAACCGGCATTATGTCCCGTATAATCGGGCGTTACTTTCCCGAGGCCAAAGCGGCCACAGCACCACCCTTTACCGGCGCGGGAGACAAGGCGCGCTTACACGCCATTATCAAGGCGGCAATTGATCAGCACCGCAACAACCGCTAGCTGCCCTTCTTTTTATTTGTTCACCATTTAATCATTTCTGCCAAGAGAGAGAACCCATGACTGAGGTTAAAAAGCCACTGGGGATTACCGATGTAGTCCTGCGCGACGCCCACCAGTCACTGTTCGCAACCCGCCTGCGCCTGGACGATATGCTCCCCATCGCGGAAAAACTCGACAAGGTGGGATTCTGGTCATTGGAGTCCTGGGGCGGAGCCACTTTTGATGCCTGTATCCGCTATCTCGGCGAGGATCCCTGGGAACGCATCCGCGAACTGAAAAAAGCCATGCCCAATACCCCGCAACAGATGCTGTTTCGCGGACAGAATATTTTGGGTTACCGACACTATGCCGATGACGTAGTGGAAAAATTTGTCGAACGCGCGGCAATCAACGGGGTGGATGTCTTTCGCGTGTTCGATGCCATGAACGATATGCGCAATCTGAAAACGGCACTGGCCTCGGTCAAAAAACAGGGAAAGCATGCCCAGGGCACTATCTCCTACACCGTAAGCCCGGTACACACCATGGATCTCTGGGTGGATCTGGGCCGCCGAATCGAGGATATGGGCGCGGACTCCATCGCAATAAAAGATATGGCCGGACTGCTGCGGCCCTATGAGGGCTATGAGCTGGTGAAGCGCCTGAAGGCGGCTGTAAACATTCCTATCCACATGCAGTGCCATGCCACCACCGGTCTCTCCACTGCCACTGCACTCAAGTGCATCGAGGCGGGAATCGACAATGTGGATACAGCCATCAGTTCCATGTCCATGACCTACGGCCACAGCCCCACCGAGACATTAGTGGCCATTCTGGAGGGCACCGAGCGGGACACCGGCCTGGATATCGGCCTTCTGGAGGAGATCGCCGCTTACTTCCGTGAGGTGCGCAAGAAGTACGCCAAGTTCGAGGGCTCCCTAAAAGGGGTGGACTCACGGATTCTTGTGGCCCAGGTGCCCGGAGGCATGCTCACCAATATGGAAAACCAGCTGCGCGAACAGGGCGCCGGCGATCGCCTTGACGAGGTGCTCGAGGAAATTCCCCGCGTGCGTCGGGATCTGGGCTATATCCCCCTGGTTACCCCTACATCACAGATTGTGGGCACCCAGGCCGTTCTGAATGTGCTGACCGGCAGCCGTTACCAGTCGATTTCCAATGAGACTGCCGCTGTTTTAAAAGGGGGATATGGCGCAACACCCGCCGAGGTAAATCAGGAACTGCAGGTGCGGGTGCTGGATGGAGAGGCGCCTGTGACCTGCCGTCCCGCAGACCTGATCGCACCAGAGCTGGATAAGCTGATCCTGGCGCTGCAGGAAAAAGCGGGGGATGAGGACTTTGCGCTCACCGGCGGCGAAGGTGAGATTGACGATGTGCTCACCTATGCACTCTTCCCACAAATCGGCCTGAAGTTTCTGAAAAACCGTGGCAATACCGCTGCTTTCGAACCTGTACCCAGCAGCAACGGGCATGCTGCCATCAAAAATGCTCAGGGCGAGGCGGTCTACACAGTGACAGTGGAGGGGCAGAAATACACCGTGACCGTGTCCGATGGCGGAGACCTCACCAGTGTATCCCCGGTTTCCGCCGCCACTCCCGCAACCTCAGACACCAGTGCAGCGCGTATTGCCGGTGGCGAAGGAGAGCCGGTCAATGCACCGCTTGCGGGCAATATTTTCAAGGTCATGGTGCAACCCGGAGACCGGGTCAGTGCGGGCCAGGCCATCCTGGTGCTGGAAGCCATGAAAATGGAAACCGTCGTCAGTGCCCCCCGCAGTGGCAACGTCTCCAGTGTGGCGGTGAAAGAGGGCGATACCGTGGCGGTGGGTGATGTCCTGCTGGCCATCGCTTAGCTAGGGGTAGGAGTATCACGTGAATAACCTTATCACGCTTTGGCAGTCATCCGGTCTTTCGCAAATGACGCCGGGCCAGTTTGCCATGATTCTTGCGGGACTGGTGCTGCTGTTTTTGGCCATTCGCAAGCATTTCGAACCCCTGCTGCTGGTCCCTATCGGCTTTGGCGGGATACTGGCAAATATCCCCGGCGCGGACCTGGCACTTTCCGCGGCGGAGACCGCGCTGTCCCAGGGAGATGCGGCAGTATTAACGCAAATGGCGCAGATTTTAGGCCTGGATAGCAGCAGCGGCATCGGCGCTCTGAAACAGGCACTGGCCAAAGCGCCAGCTGCGGTACAGGTACAGGCTGCGGAGTTTGCCCGGGATGCCGGCTTCAGCAACGGCATGCTGTACAACTTCTACTCTGTGGCCATAGCCTCTACAGTCGCGCCTTTGGTGATCTTTATGGGGGTCGGTGCCATGACGGATTTCGGCCCGCTGCTCGCCAATCCGCGCACCTTGTTTTTGGGCGCCGCAGCACAATTTGGTATTTTCGCCACGGTGCTTGGTGCCGTTGGTTTATCGGTAGCCGGCATTATGGATTTCACCCTCGCCGATGCCGCAGCAATTGGTATTATCGGCGGCGCCGACGGCCCCACAGCGATTTATGTATCCAGCCTGTTGGCACCCGATCTACTCGGGGCCATCGCCGTGGCAGCTTACTCCTATATGGCGCTGGTGCCTATGATCCAGCCGCCGATTATGCGCGCGCTCACTACCGAGCGGGAACGTAAAATCGAAATGGTACAGCTGCGCCATGTGAGTAAACGGGAAAAAATCACCTTCCCTTTGTTGTTGCTGATGCTGGTGGCCCTGTTCCTGCCGGCCGCCGCCCCGCTTCTGGGCATGTTCTGTTTCGGTAACCTAATGCGCGAATGCGGCGTGGTGGCTCGGCTCTCCGACACCGCCCAAAATGCGTTGATCAACATCACCACCATATTCCTCGGCCTGTCTGTGGGTTCCAAGCTCGTCGCAGACAAGTTTCTGGACCCGAAAACCCTCGGTATCCTCACCCTGGGAATTGTGGCTTTCGCCATCGGAACCGCCGCCGGCGTACTGATGGCCAAGCTGCTTAACCTGTTCAGCAAACACAAGGTCAACCCGCTGATCGGTTCCGCTGGTGTATCCGCTGTACCCATGGCTGCGCGGGTATCCAACAAGGTGGGCCTGGAAGCCAACCCCCACAACTTCCTGCTGATGCACGCCATGGGCCCGAACGTAGCCGGTGTGATTGGCTCTGCTGTTGCCGCCGGGGTTATGATCAGTATGGTGCAAAGGTTGGCGTCCTGATACACCGACGGCATAACAAGAGACAAAAAGGAGAGTGGCTATTGTCAGCGCACACCTCAGTTGCGGGATAATACCCTCAAAACTGAGGTGCAGGGCGCCACCCTTTTCAACTGGACTTATGCAGCAAGGGATTGACAGTTTTCCGATACAGACATTTTATTGACTGCCGGCCTCAGAGTCATACGCATCCATGCTGTCGGCACTTTTTACCGGCCGGTTATCAACAGCGTTTTCTTCAAATGTCACATCTATGCAACTAAAAAATCGCTCGTAGGTCCACTCATTTCTTCCCCATTCCGCAAATATGACATGACGGCCGGAACGGTTCGGTATATTGCAGTGAATACTGATATGGTTTTCAATGTAATCCGCGGTGATATTGGGGTTACTGTTAAAATCACCGGGAATCATCTGCTCATCACAAAAAGGCAACGCTTCAAAATCATTCCAGTTTAGTGCACGAGTAGCGTCAAATATAAAATCCGGTTTTGTAATATAAAACACGAATTCTTCTGTATCGGTGAAATGGGGCCCGTAAGTTATATCCCATACAAACGTTTCTTCCCCGGACGTGATGGATGTGGTCGGCCAATTGGCCGCTGTATCATAGGGCGTAGGCACAGGATTGGGGGTAGGGACAGGATTCCAGGTTTCACTATCAAATCCACAAACATGCTGCGTTGTTTTGACAACTTTACGCCCCTGATTGTGAGCGAGAACACTCATAAAGCTGTACCAGTGTGAGTTTTGCCCTCCTGAAGCCAAATAGTTGGCAAAGGGCGCATCACATTTTTCACTGGAGGGATTGTCAGGTTTTACATCTACGCCACAGTGTTTCTGTCGCGAAGGGGGGCTTTCTAAATAGCCATGGCTGAATGCATGGCTTGTAAGGAACAGAAGAGCTAAACCTATTATACCGATAGGTAGATTATCAATACGCATCGTATTCTCCCTTATGGAGACTGTAAACCAGGTATACTTGTTTGCACACTGCACAACTCATGCAAAAACCGGGCAAGCACACAGAGTTATTATCAAACCTGGTGTTCAGGGGTTAGTGGGCCGTCTGCTGAATCAGCATTATTGAATTTTGCCCCAAGCGCTTTCTGGGGACCTGCATGTTTCCGGCGTCTCAGGCCAGCTCAATAAGGTTACTCTTATCCATAGTGGCGCGCCCTCTTGGTTGATTGTTTGGTTTTGCGACAACCAATCAACCCGATACGCGATCTTGTCAATCCATTTTGAGCAACAGACTGAGTTATAACTCAAACAGGCAGCGCAATAACTTTATTGTATATATATTTTAAGGACAACGGGGGAATGCAAGTTGCCAATGAATTTACTGTCGAATTTTTATCTTAGCGTAAAAATCCTCTCCGTTTCCTGTAAGGTCTTTTTTATCAACCACCGAGTAAAAGCCGCACTTTACGCGGGTGACCATTGATGACCTTTACAGCGCTTGCAGGGTGCGAATAAACCGCACCGCCCACGACATTTTGATTACAGCTTGTGCGGTGGCGGATCATACAAGCCGGCTCCCGGACTAACCCGGCACCACATCCCCATTCTGGCCCCGCTGACGCAGGGCGTGGTCCATCAGCACCAGGGCCATCATCGCTTCGGCTATCGGCGTTGCACGAATGCCCACACAGGGATCGTGGCGCCCTTTGGTCACCACTTCGATGGCATTGCCGGAGCGGTCGATGCTGCGGCCCGGAATCCGCAGGCTCGAGGTGGGTTTCAGGGCAATATGGGCAACAATATCCTGGCCACTGGAAATACCCCCCAAAATGCCGCCGGCATTATTTGACAGGAAGCCATCCTCAGGGGTGATTTCATCCCGGTGCTCGGTGCCCTTCTGCTCTACACAAGCAAAACCCGCACCGATTTCCACCCCTTTCACTGCATTGATACTCATCAGGCCACAGGCCAGATCCGCATCCAGGCGATCAAATACGGGCTCGCCCAGACCCGCGGGCACACCGCTGGCATGAAGGGAAATCCGTGCCCCGATGGAGTTGCCCTCTTTGATCAGGGCCTGCATATAGCGCTCCATCTCCTCTACGCGATCTGCATCCGGGCAGAAAAAGGGGTTTTGTTCAACCTGATCCCAATCCAGCTTTTGCACCTTAATGGGTCCCAGTTGGGACAGGTAACCGCGCACCAGAATGCCGTATTTCTGTTTCAGCCATTTTTTCGCAATTGCGCCGGCGGCAACGCGCATGGCGGTCTCCCGCGCAGAGGAGCGGCCACCACCGCGATAGTCGCGCACACCATACTTCTGCCAGTAGGTATAGTCGGCATGGGCAGGGCGCACCTGTTGGGCAATACTGCTGTAATCTTTTGAGCGCTGGTCGGTGTTTTCAATCAACAGGCCGATGGGCGTGCCGGTGGTTTTACCCTCGAACACACCGGAGAGTATCTGCACTTGATCCGGCTCACGGCGCTGGGTGGTATAGCGGGAGGTGCCGGGCCTGCGGCGATCCAGTTCCCTTTGAATGTCCTCCGCATGGATCTCCAGCCCCGGTGGGCAGCCATCCACGATACAGCCCAGAGCGGGGCCGTGACTTTCGCCAAAAGTGGTCACACAGAACAGCTTGCCAAAGGTATTGCCCGACATAAGCGACTTTTCCAGCTCGTTATTGATGGAATTGGGGTAGGCTCCAAAGGTGGCCGCACATTATAGAAAAGTGTCCCCCGCCCGTGCGAGTGGTGCCCGATAAAAAACACAGACACTGCGCACAATCATTACCGGTGAGTAACCCGGCAACCGATTTCACCGGAATCACAAAAACACTTACTCAGGGTCAAAGAAGCGCTGGTAGGCAAGCAGCTCCTCGCGACGGATCACAAACACGCCGTGCCCGCCGTTGTCAAACTCCGGCCACAAAAACGGCACTTCTGGAAACGCCTGCTCGAGCGCTTCCCAACTGTTGCCCACCTCGCAGACCAGCAGTCCTTCCGGTTGTAGATGCGCGGCAGCCTGGCGCAGCAGGCGGCGGGTGAAATCCAGACCGTCCTCCCCCGAACCCAGGGCGATTTCCGGCTCTAAGCGGTATTCGTCAGGCATCTCGGCCAAATCCCCTGCGCTCACATACGGCGGATTGCACACAATCAGCTCATAGCTGAAGCCTTGCAGGTTATCAAAAAGATCCGATTGCAGGGCGCGCACCCGCTCATTCAGGTGGTGGCGGTTGATATTGATCTGTGCCACCTCGATCGCACCCGCCGAGATGTCGCTGAGGTCCACCCGCGCCTGTGTAAAGGCCTCGGCGCAGGCGATTCCAATACAGCCGCTGCCACAGCACAAATCCAGTATCGCCAGGGGCTCCACCTTGAGCCAGGGCTCAAAGCCGCGACGTATCAGTTCTGCGATGGGCGAACGGGGCACCAGCACCCGCTCATCCACGTAGAAGGTCATATCGCAGAAGTGGGCCTCACGGGTGAGGTAAGCAGCGGGCATCCGCTCGGTGAAACGCCGCTCCAGCAGGGAGAGCACCTCGCGGCGCTCCTCGGCGGTCAGGCGGGCCTGCAGTATTTCCGGTTTGCTGTAGGGGGGTAGATGCAGGGCATGGGTAACCAGCAATACCGCTTCATCCCAGGCATTGTCGGTACCGTGGCCGAAACAGAGGCCGGCCTCGTGAAAGCGGCTGGTACCCCAGCGAATATAGTCCAGTACTGTGGTCAATTCGCGCAGGTTGGTTTCGCGCCTTTCTATCATGGGATCTATCCTGAATTGCTGTGGCTCTGATCGGGTTTCGCGCGGATCATCTTTACTCTCGGGTTGCAAACCCTTAGGGTAGCGCATCCGCCCTTCGGGCCGAGATGTTGGAAAGAGCAGCATGAACGAGCACTACGCACAAATTATTGAAGCAATCGGTGAAGATCCGCAACGCCCCGGACTCAAAGATACCCCGGAGCGGGCCGCCAAGGCCATGGAATACCTGACCCGCGGTTACAAGCAGACCCTGGAAAACGTGGTCAACGGTGCACTCTTCCCCTCCGACTGCAGCGAGATGGTGCTGGTCAAGGATATCGAACTCTACTCCCTGTGCGAGCACCACCTGCTGCCGTTTATCGGCCGCGCCCATGTAGCCTATATTCCCAATGGCAAGGTTGTAGGCCTGTCCAAAGTAGCGCGCATCGTCGATATGTTCGCCCGCCGCCTGCAGATCCAGGAACAGCTCACCGTTGAGATCGCCGAGACCCTGCAAAGTGTCACCGGTGCCGCCGGTGTTGGTGTTATCATAGAGGCCCAGCATATGTGCATGATGATGCGCGGCGTGGAAAAGCAGAACTCCTTGATGAAGACATCGGCCATGCTGGGCATCTTCCGCAGCAACCAGGCCACACGCAACGAATTTCTCTCGCTGATCCGCCAGTAACCGGATCGTCCCAGAAGCGTTGCCGGTCACCCGTGTTTACAGAGTGAATCGCCATGCCTCACCTGATCATAGAGTACGCAAAAAATCTGGAAGACAGGATTTCCGTTGCCGCCCTGGTCAGCTCGGCGCAGGAGGCGATGAACCGCTCCGGGCTGTTCGCCTCCCACACCATCAAGACCCGCGCCAGTGCCTACGACCAGTTTATCGCCGGTGACCAGGGAGACAGCTTTATCCATGCAGAGATTCGCATACTGCAGGGGCGCAGCGCCAGGGAGCGGGAGGCACTGAGTTCGGCGGTGTTCAATTGCCTGTGCCAGTTTGCCGATGGCGTCCCTGCCGTCTCGGTGGAAGTGCGCGAAATGGATGCCAGCTGCTACTCGAAACGGGTACCCTTCTAGGCCGCGGGATCGGCCTCGCCGCGCAGGAAAGGACCAAACCACGCCGCAATTCCCTCCGCACCGCTCTCCATATGCAGGTGGTGACTGCCAGCCATCACCTGCACTGCGATATTTTCATATCCTTTCAGCACCGGGCGCAGCCGCTCAATCATACCCTCGATCCCCCCTTCCGCCAGCACCAAGCGCACCGGCATATTGAGTCGGGACATAAACGCCCGTATCTGGGCCCCGTTGAGCTTGGCAGTGGAGGTGGCCATCAGGCGCGGGTCGTTGCTCCAGGTAAAGCCGCCTTCGACAGGGCGGACACCCCGCTCGGTAAGCACACGTGCGGCCCATGCCGACAAAGGAAACATACCGTTCATCCGGGCTTCAACTGCCTGGGTAAAAGTCTGGTAAACCGGCGCTTTGCGCATCCTGGTGTAACGGGCGCGCTGGGCGATGGCCCTGGCGAGGATATCCGGTGCCTGGGCATCCTCCGCTGAGGGCGGCACCAAACCGTCGATCAGCGCAAGACGTTTTACCCGGCCGGGAAAGGCACCGGCGGCAATCATACCCGCAATAGCGCCACGGGAGTGCGCGAGCAGCGAGAACCTGCGCCAGCCCAGGGCTTCGGCAGCACCGAGGATATCCTCGGTCTCCTCCCAGATATTGTAATTGGCATGGGGAGAGCGGTGATAGCTGCGACCGTGCCCGGCCATATCCAGGGCAACCAGGTTGACCCCTTTCAGCATTGGTGCCAGGCGGTCGAAGCTTGCACAATTATCCAGCCAGCCGTGCAGAGCCAATACCGGTTCCCCCGCAATACTCCCCCACCGGCGCCCGGCAATGGCCTTGCTGTCGAACTCAAGATGCACATCGCTGTACCCGCTTTGCTTTATAACCGCTGATCCCATCGGGCCTATTTCCACTTGTCAAAGACACTTATGGTGCAGTTGGCCGCAGCTTCCTGCAATGACTCTTAGCACCAGCGAGACAGGAATTTCGATGCAATATGCCCTTACACAGCCTGGTCAATCTACCGCCGGGGAAACAGGATGGTGATTATCCGGCGTGTTGCAGCCAATCCAGCTCAGCACAGCCGTAAGCCCAAACCTCGGCACTGATACAAGCGAGACTGGCCGTGCCGAAGGGGTATTGGTCGCCGCTGCCGCAGAGACCGTTAAGCAGCTTACCCACCAGGGGCTGGTGGCTGACCAGGAGGATGGGAAAGGTCTCCCGAGCCTGTTCCTGCAGCTTATCAAGGATTTCTTGGGGGTTGGTATCGCCAATAAGCAGGGGCTCAGTAAGCACAGGCAACCCCAAATGCGTAGAAACTATCCCGGCGGTCTGCTGGGTGCGCACAAAGGGGCTAGCCCAGAGAGCGCGCACGGCAGACAGCTCCTCTGCACGCTGCTCACACACCTGTGCAACCTGAAGGCGTCCAGACTCTGTCAAAGCGCGCTCAGCATCATTGCCAAGCTGGGGCTCGGCCTTGCCGTGGCGCAGGATGAAGAGCTGCATAAGCACTTCCTTTAACCGGGTTAATCAGGGATCAGGCCTTACCGGCACGCTCACCGGATTCACCCGGTTCATCGGATTTGGCAGCCGGGGGTTCATCCGCACGGTCTTTTGCCAACCCGGACTTGGGCTGCTTCACAGACTCGTCGGTGCCAAGGATAATAGCATCCTCCGCCTCCTCCTCTGTCTGCGCGGCCTTCTTTGCAGTGCCACCTTTGCCTTTTTTGGAAACCACCTCTGCGGAAACTTCTTCGGCACCCTCGTAACCGGAGAGATCTTCCACATCGGACTCCGGCCATTCGGAAAACGGGAAGGGTTTTTCCTCGGTATTGTAAATTAAAAACTGGATTGCCTGGTAGACGTAGGAGGCGAGCTGATCACCAAGGCGGCGCAGATTATCGTTGGCGCTGCCGTTGATAATCGAAAAAAGAAATTGCAATACCACCACCGCCAGCAATACAAATCCGGCAATTTCCAGACAGATGGCAAACAGCACCATGTACAGCAGGCGCACCCATTGGCTGCCAGAGGTCAGATTGCGCTTGAGTTCATCGTTTTTCATAGAGAGGCTTCCGTTAGGGTTTGGCCGAGTAGGCCACATCAAATGTTTGTACGCCCGACATTAAATGGCGAATCACTTCCGGGATCGGCCGCTGTTCAAATAATATGGCGTAAATTGCGGAAACCAAGGGCATATAGACGCCCATTTCTTCTGCTTTCTTTTTTATCAGGCGAATGGTATTCACACCTTCGGCGACCTGACCGATTTCTGCGACAGCGCGATCCAGGGATTTGCCCTTACCCACCAGATAGCCAACGCGGTAATTACGGCTCAGGTTTGAAGAACAGGTGAGTATCAGATCACCGACACCGGCGAGACCGATCAATGTCATGGGATCTGCCCCCATGGCTTCGGCAAATCGCATCATCTCGGCAAGAGAGCGGGTGATCAGCAGGCTAATGGTGTTCTGCCCGCGGTCCAGCGCCGCCGCCATGCCGGTGATGATCGCATAGATATTTTTCAAGGCCCCGGCCAGTTCAACCCCATAGACATCTTGACTGGAGTAGACGCGAAACGTCTCGGAGTGCAGCGCGGCCTGGATATCGCGGCACAGTTTCTCGTCCTCACTGGCAATTACGGTAGCGGTGTAGTGGCCTTCGACAATTTCCTTGGCAAAATTGGGACCGCTCAGCACGCCTACGCGCATCCCGGCAGTTTCCTCGCGAAGAATTTCGCTCATCAGGTGAAAGTGATCGTGCTCGATGCCCTTGGTGGTGGAAATCAACATGGTGCCCGGTTTCAGCATCGGCGCCAGGCGCCGCACCACTGCGCGAAAAGACCCACTGGGAATAGCGATAAAGACAATATCGCAGCCCTGCACCGCCTCTTGCAGGTTACTGCTGATACAAAGCGCCGGGTGCAAGGCTACGCCAGGTAAATATTTTTCATTTTCGCGGGCCTCCCGGCAGGCTTCCGCCCGTACGGAATCCCGCATCCACTGACGGGTGTCGTGGCCATTTCCCGCTACGATATTGGCAATCGCAGTCCCGAAACTGCCGCCGCCCAATACGACTACAGAGCGAGAGTTGGAAGTTTCCTTTTGCATAATGATACCGGTAAAGCTTTTCCTGGGGCCTGGGATACTAGAGGTGCGACCAACCAAATGGTGCTGAGATAAATTGTAACTATTTGATTTAGAGTGAAAAACAAGTGATTTGCGCGCTATACTACCAACCTGCAGACAAAAATCCCAACCTCTTCGCGGATAGTACCTGCAAGCCCCACCCCGCTCAACAGTCCAATTCCCCTCCCTTCCTTTTCTTGCATAAAAAACAACCAAATACAATCCGCGCACCTGTACAAATCCCAGTACCAATCCCTGCACAGAGCACGACCGGGGCGCCAGGGCAGGCCTTTACCCCAAACTCACATTACTATGGGTGTCTTCACCGCCCAAATTCCCTGTACAGACACAGCCTCCAGGACATTGCCGGGTACCAGCGAAAGGCGCGTTTTTTTCAATAAAAGCTGATCAGGAAAGTGGGCTGGCCAGGTTTTCGGTTTTCAACAATCTGCCAGCCATTTAAACAGTACCAGGGCATCAACATACCCTTTTGTGGGATGGTTGAATGCTTTAGGGAGTCGGCCTACGATGTCAAAGCCAAGCTTGCACCATAAGTGAACAGCACCCCCGTTACTGGAGGCAACAAAATTGAATTGCATCGCCTTGTAACCAAGTTCCAATGCCATGTTTTGCGAGTGCCGACACATTGTGGTGGCAAGTCCTCTGCCCCGAGCGGACGCAGAAACCATATAACCACAGTTACAGACATGTTTGCCTGGGCCTGCCTGGTTGGTTTTTAGATAATAGGTACCCAGAATTATTTCATCTTCTTCAAAAACAAAGGTTTTACGTGGAGTTTCCAACCAGATTTTTTCAGCTTCTGCCTTGGTAGTATCCATTTCATAAGCATAAGTTTCACCGGCTTTGGTTATTTCATGGAAGATCGGCCATATCAAATCCCAGTCTTCCTTCGTTGCTTCCCTAATATTCATGTATCATTCTCTGCAAAACCGTCTGCCTGTACCCCGGACCGGGATACACAGTTAGAGGATTCAACCTAAAAAAGGGGAATTGTATCTGTCACTGGTCTGTTGTGTATATGCCGGTTTGTGTATCATCTGCATCAGATTTGCCGCCAAATGCCTTGCATTAGTGGGGGCCGGCACCCCCGCTTTTGCATCGCAAAGAGCGGTCAAACCGGTAGCCAAACTCAAACCCGCCGGCTACTTGGGATCTTGTTCTCCTGGGAGCAAAACCCGCACCCGAGAGCACATCCGGATAATCCATTGCGATAAAAACAGCCAGACAATGCTATGGCCGAGTCCTCAACTGCCAGTTTAAAAACAACCGGTGTCTTTTATGTAGTCGCGGAGTTGTCAAAATCGGCGAGGTCATGCTCGATTGCCCGGGTTATCTGATCAAGCTCATCACCAGTCAGTCTGACGATGCCGGCATCAGCATTTTCAGTGGCCTGTTTCACATTCCGTGCACCACAAAGCGCATAGGTGATGCCCGCTTGCGCAAGTGTCCATGCAATAACTGTTTGGGCAACTGATAGATCGTGCGCCTTCGCAATACCTTCGATCGACTGCAAAAATTCTTGAATTTTCATACGATTTTCAATACTGAAGCGCGGGTTGTTGAGGCGCAGGTCATCGCCTTCAAACACCCGGTCCGCAGCGACCTTTCCTGAAAGCAGGCCAAGGGCCAGGGTTGAGTAACTGAGCATTGCCACATCGTACTGTTTGCACAGCGGCAGCAGGGTATGCTCAATGCCCCGATCGAGCATGGAATAGCACTCCTGAATGGCATCCAATTGCCCGGCGGCCACATACGCTCTGAAGTCTTCGACGGAGGCATTAGAAATACCGATTGCTCTGATTTTACCCTGTTTCTTGAGCGTTAATAACGCCTCCATGGTCTCGGCAATGGGCGTGGTACTATCTTGCCAATGGGTGATATACAGATCGATATAATCCGTGCCAAGGCGTTTCAGGCTTTGCTCTGCCTCGTAAAAAATGGATTCCTTGCCCAGATAGCGGTGCACTTTTTTTCCATCTTCATCGAGAAAATAGTTGCCCTTATCCGTATGCCAGACCAATCCGCATTTGGTGGCCAGCACCACCTCATCACGTCGGCCTTTCACTGCCTCACCAACCAGCGTTTCTGAACGGCCCAAACCGTAGGCAGGGGCGGTATCGATCAAGGTTACGCCAGAATCCATAGAGGCGCGAACGGCATCAATAGAAGATTTGTCGTCACCGCCACCCCACTTCCAACCACCCATTGCCCATGTTCCCAGGCCAATCACAGAGGCACTGATGCCGGAATGTCCCATAGGGCGAAACTGCATTTTGTTTCGCATTACTTGCTTAGCCACTTGCAACCCTCATTTATTACCATCAGCCGGCCCCACAGATAGGCTGCCACAGGGATACCGCCCTGGCATAATCCACACAGCCTGACAATAGCGGTTGGAGGGCAGTATTCAAATGCCGGATACGTTTATGAAATTCCACCTGTCCACCACACCCCGCTATCCAGTCCCCAAAATGCACTTTCCATAGCAAAGCGGCAATGACCGGATTGCCCGCTCACCGGTTCCACAGCGGGGTTACAGCAGCCCAATTCCACATCTTTACTCCATGCGCGATTAAATTGGGCATTGCCTTGTCAGCCTGTGCATGGGAGCGCTGTAAAAGGGTTGATGTGGACTGGCAGGCGCACACCAGAACAAATTGCAGCGCGAATACAGTAAAAACCCAACCCATCCGGATTGCCGGCGGCGTCAGTATTATAGTCCCGGTTGGCTCGGCTGATATCGCACCCCACGCTCTCGCACAGTGCAACGGCTGGTGTATGCGCTCAGTCCGGTCCCGGGCTCTGTCATTGGGTGGTGTGATACGACATTTTGCCAAGTCACGCCTTGGTACACTTGAAAAATAAATCCGGGAATCCATGCCGTTTCCCAGAGCGTTGGCACCGGTTTGTCTTTCAAATAATTATTCACCCGACAGCCCATTGGGTTTTTAGACCAATGCTTGACATCAAAAGTAAAAAGTAGTACCAGAGTATCGACTTGGTAGTCGATGGCAAGGGAACGGCGCTGTTACATTTTCCACTCACAGTGGCCAGCCCCAAGCGCCCTGCCCTGGAGGGGGTGATGCCTTTAATACCGGCCCGCACACCACGATGGCTCCAAGTGTCCCGCGCAGTTACAGCAGCAGAAACGACACAATCATCAGGATAAGACCCGGAATTATCTTGCGTACCTGATCGTGGAGTCACCGGTCGTGTAGACCCTTGCGCCATTGGTCCGCTAGTCAGCACTATCGAAAAAGAGGCAAAAGAATGTTGTAAAAAAAACCAATGCTAAAGATATGGAGAAAAATAAAATGCTGAAGAAATATATAAGAAAAACAGGGTGTATCGCAATGATGGCACTCTGCGCTTTCAGCAGTATCATCCATGCAAAAACCACACTCGAGCAAAATGTACAGGCTGAGCTCGAAGCAGCGGTGGCGGATGCCCTGAATGTCAATCTGAACCTCAATCAGTACAGCGTTCAGCGCATTGCGACCGATACTACTGCGGATGCCCGCTCGGGTGCCGTGACAGATATCCATGTCGATCTTACTCTGGATGGCAGACAGGTACAGATGTCGCTGTCCCCCCACTCAGTGCGCAGCCCCAACCTGGTGGTATACACCATTGATGGAGACGGTGTGAAACGCGAGGTCAAGGCACCGCCCATACGCACCTACCAGGGCAGCCTGACAGGTATGAAGGACACCAGGGTTGCCGCGTCGGTAAGCGAGGGGGGCCAGCTCAGGGCCTGGATTCAGATGCCCGACGAAATCTGGGCCGTACAGCCGCTATCGGACGCCACACCCGGTATCGCGCCCAGTTTGCATGTGGTGTACCGCACCAGCGATATCCTGCCCGGGGATTGGACCTGCGGCGCCGATGAAGCCCCTTTCGAGCATATGCTGCATGGGGTATCCAGTACACTGCAACAGAGCCTGGTCACCCGTGAGGCGGATGTCGCGTTCGATGCCGATACCGAGTATTACAACCTGAACGGAAGCTCGGTATCCGCCACCATCGCAGATATCGAGAGCACCATGAATGCGGTGGAGTTAATCTACCTGAATGAAACCGATATCGTCTATGCTATCGGCAGAATCATCGTGCGCACCGGTGCCGATCCCTACTCATCAACTAATCCAAGCGGCCTACTCTCCCAGTTCCGAAATGAGTGGAGAACCAACCAGGCCGGAGTACCGCGCGATGTTGCCCACCTGATGACCGGCAAGAATCTCGCCGGCAGCGTAATCGGAATTGCCTATCTGAACGGGGTGTGCAGTTTCAATGTCGGCTACGGGGTGTCTCAATCAAGGTTTAGCGGCAACTTCGCCTCCCGTGTCGCGCTCACAGCCCACGAACTCGGCCACAACTGGAGTGCAAACCACTGCAACGGCCAGGGCGACTGCGCGATCATGTGTTCAGGTATCGGCGGCTGCACCGGAATACTCAACAGGTTCGGCGTATCGTCCGAGAACGCCATCATCTCCTGGGCCAACAGTGTCGGGTGCTTAAGTACGATCTGAGGCCGGGCTGCCAGCAGAATCCCCGGAAAGGAGATCCACAAGCGGGGTGAATGCCAGGCACTTGCCGCTTGACCAAAAACATCACAGCAGGGGGCGATAGGCCCCCTTTTTTGTGACCACACAACGGTTGATATCTGTGGGCAATCCCGTAATCCGATCTACAATAACCCCCCGACTCTCTCCGGACTTATGATTTTGTCAGCGATGGAAGAGGCACAACCGCCATCGCCAGACCACGGGACTGTTGGATTGGGGCACCGCCCACCTTCGCCAGCGCCCGCTTTCCCGGTGATTGCGGTAACCGGTAACCCCATTCGCCACTCACCACCCATCGGTTTTCCGGCCTGAATATATCCGCGCAGAAAACACGCCGCTTTCCCGGCAGCAACTGGACAGTAGTAATACACTGTAACCCAGCCCCTTACCTGACCGGGGATTGTTTTAACCAGTAGAAGGGCGACAGGGCCAATCCCCCGATACTCCGGAAATCCGTAAGGCGCATTGACACGGACTGTCAAAAAAGTGCTCGGGGCACGCCGTCTTTCCCGGGCCAGGGGCCAGTCAAAGTGTACCGATGTCCCTTTTTATCGTACTCTGGTGGGCTAGGCTTAGTTAACAAGTTTCCTCTGACTGATTCGAGTTGCCACCCGAGACGATTTATGAAAGTTGCCAATCACACTGTCGTGGAGATTCACTACACCCTAAAGGATGCCGACGGATCGGTGATTGATTCTTCAGCCAATAGCGATCCGCTCAAATACCTGCAGGGGGCGGGTAATATCGTTCCCGGCCTTGAAAAGGCAATGCTGGAAAAAGCTCCGGGGGATACCTTCTCCGCCGTTATTGCCCCGGAAGAGGGTTATGGCCAGCAAAAGCCGGAATTGATCCAGATTATGCCGCGCAGCGCTTTCGATCATATTGAGGAGCTGGACGTGGGCATGGCATTTCACGCCGAGAACACCCATGGCCAGCCCATGGAGGTGGAAATCATCGACATTGACGGTGACGAGATCACCATCAACGGCAATCATCCCCTGGCCGGCGTTGAACTGCACTTCGAGATTGAGGTGGTCTCTGTACGCCAGGCCACCGCAGAAGAAATTGACCGCGGCGATGTACACTGACCGGATAAAACGGTACTGACTCCGATTCAAACCACTCGATCTGCCCCTAGCCGGCCCTGGTATGCACCCCGCTCCCCCCGACCACATTGTTCTCTTTGACAGCCTCTGCCACCTGTGTAACGGCTGGAGCCAGTTGCTGCTGAAACACGACAAGCACTGCCATTTCACTTTGTGCCGGCTCCAGTCACCCGCGGGGCAGTTCTATCTCAGGCAGCTGGGCCTGCCGCTGCACACCTTTGAAACCATGATCCTGCTGGAGCGCAAGGGCAATGTCTTTCACCAGTACCACAAGAGCGACGCCGCCCTGCGCATCGCTGCCCAATTAGAGGGTCCCTGGCATTTTCTGGCACTTTTGCGTTACATTCCGCGTCCCCTGCGGGACCTGTTCTATGACCTGGTGGCACGCAATCGCTATCGCTGGTTCGGCCGGCGCAGCAGCTGCCAGCTGCCATCGGCGAAGGACAAACACCGCTTTCTGGAAGACGTATCGGAAGAAAACCCCAATGGGCCTGTCTGAACAATACCTGCAACGTTTTGGCGGCATCGCCCGCCTGTATGGCAACCGCGCCCTGGAAAGATTGCACGGGGCCCACATGGTGGTAATCGGTATTGGCGGTGTGGGAAGCTGGACGGCAGAAGCGCTGGCCCGCAGCGGCGTGGGCACCCTGACACTGATTGACCTCGACGACGTCTGTATCACCAACACCAATCGCCAGTGCCACGCCCTGGCAGACACCATCGGCCACAGCAAAATTGCAGTGATGGCGGCGCGGCTCAAGCAGATCAACCCCGAGCTGCGGGTAGTTGCCGCAGAGGACTTTATTGCACCGGACAACCTGGCTGACCTGATCAACCCGGATCAAATACCCCTGGATATCGTTATTGATGCCGTAGACAGTGCGCGGGTAAAAGCGGCACTGGTGGCCTACTGCAAGGCGCGCAAACTGCGCCTGGTCACTGTTGGGTCCGCGGGTGGCAAACGCTCTCCCCTGGCCATTGAGTGCACCGACCTGGGCCGCACGATCAATGACCCCATGCTGGCGAAAGTGCGCCAGCACCTCTACCGCTTCCACAACTTCCAGAAAAATCGCAAACGCCAGTTTGGTGTTGATGCCATCTATTCCAGGGAAGCCATGGTCTATCCAAAACCGGATGGCCAGGTTTGCCGGCAAAAAAGCGCCATGCAAGGCGGGGTAAAACTGGACTGCAGCGGCGGCTTTGGTGCCGCCACCATGGTCACTGGCGCCTTTGGCTTTGCCGCCGCCACCAGGGCCATTGAGAGGCTGTTGCAGCCAAAGCATTAAATCGGGAGCGCGGGCCCTGTACAGGTCACCCAAGCGCCGGTTCGCGGCAATCCGCTGTTTGATTCAACATCACTACCCGCGTGGCCACTTTCCAGCAGGTCACTCTGCAACACCGATTTCGGCCGCCTATATCAGACACACACCGCCACCCTGGTGCAGGTTCACGTTATTCCCGGCGGTTTCCCCCGTTCAATTTCCCACACTTGAGATATATTGATCCGCCCTCCACTGCCCTTGCGCCGTTTTGCCAGCCTCCTCAATCACTATACGCGCTGCTGCCAGTTTCCCTGCAGCATTGGTGTTTATGGCAACGATTACAGGCCATTACAGCGCTGCTGACAAACTGTACCCGTGTCATTACTATAAAGAATCGGCCGCGGTCTTGTTAAAAGCCTGAATTTTATTAAGAACAAGTGTTGGTAAGTTTATCAAAAATACAACCTTTAAATAAGATAAACAGTCAACACAAAACCTTCGCTTTCACCACGAACAATAAAAGCCGCTGGCCGGGCTTGTGAGAGTTTCCCGAATAATAAGTAGATGACCTAAAATAGGGGTGGGACCAGGATGCGCCTTTTCCTTATTGTATTATTGATGCTTTCAAATGCAGTTTTTGCCGCGATGCCTTTACCTCCGTCAGATGAATGGTGTAGATCGAATCCGCCGGCACCAGTGTCTGGCGTCACCTTGCCAACCTCGGATGCAGATGGAAGCTATGCACTGACGTTTAAGATATTTCCTGATCAGTGTATTAGGGATGTATCTATTTTCCAGAGTAGGGATGGCGGCAGTTATTCCCATTATGATGGGTATACTTATAGTCATGGTTCCTTTGGGAGTATTACTGTCAATTTATCCGGGCAAGACTCAGCCGTATATCGGTACAGAATAAGAACCATGTCTAGAGGTGGCTATTCAAACTGGATCTACTCCAATAACATTAAAGTCATTCGAAAACCCAATATGCCGGGCAGTGTCAGCTTCTCCAACAATGAAGGGGGCACAGACAGGAATGGGTCCTTTAAACTCAACTGGGGGGCCTCGGACACACCGCCAAAAGTCACCGGCTATCAGGTTGACCAGTGCAAGGGTGCCTGCAGTAGCAGCGGCATCTGGTCTCAAATCTATTCCGCGGCCAGTACAGGGCGATCAATAACGGTACCGTCTTCCGGCAAGCTCACAAACGGCACATACCGATACCGTGTACGGGCATTTGTCACTGTAAGCGGCACCTCCAAATACAGCAATTGGCGCTACAGCCCTGATATTACGGTCAATCGCAGGCCCGACGAAGTCACCCACTTCACACAGCCGGGCTCTGGCACACAAACGGCAAACTTTCAGGTGGCCTGGAGTGGTGCCACTGGCAGTTTTGATCCGGTGACAAGATATCAAATCCAGTGCAGTATCAACGGCGGAAGCTTTACCTTTACGCCCTGTGGCAACGACAACACCGGCACAGCCACAACCCACCCGGTCAACTTGCCGGCAGGCACTGAAGGCACCTATACATTCAGGGTCCGCGCCTACAATAGCCAGGGCTGGGGACCCTGGACCAGAGGCAGCTATCAAAAATCCGTACCGGTGAATATTCCCCTGCCACCACCACACAGCCTCTCCATCCAGGCACCGGAATCCAGTGAATTCGGGGATTACGACATCACCTGGTCTGGCCAGGGCGCCATTACGGCGTATCAACTGCAGAAACAGTGCAAAAAAGGCACTGCCACCTGCGGAGTGAACGGATGGCACGCTGTCCAGTTAAGCGGTGCCCTGAGCCGCATCTATGCAGCCAGGGGGCATGTGGCGGATCAGTATCGCTACCGGGTGCGCGCATGCAATGTGGATGCCTGCTCGCCCTGGAAGAGCAGTCCCTGGGTGGCGGTACATAACCTGGAAGGCATTGCCCCCGCGGTTTCCCTCTCCCCCGGGCATACCCCCGGGGCCTTGCCCTATAGCGCCGAGGTATCACAACAGGGCGATGCGGAAATCTCCGTCCCCCTGCAGGGCGCCCCCGGGGTAAACGGGCTGGTGCCCAGGATTGATATCCACTATTCCGGCGCCCGCTTCAGGGAGCGCAATAATGAATCCTTACCGGAGGATTTTCTCGGCTATGGCTGGCGCCTGAGCGGCTTTGGGGCGATTCGCCGCTGTGTTGTGGGCAGGCCTAATGCCGATGAAATTGCCTTGGATAACAGCGACTCCCTGTGCCTGAATGGAAAACCCCTGGTTCTGGTATCCGGTTCGCATTTTCAACTGGGAGCCAAATAC
This sequence comes from Microbulbifer sp. MI-G, assembly GCF_030440425.1. Lineage (NCBI taxonomy): Bacteria > Pseudomonadati > Pseudomonadota > Gammaproteobacteria > Cellvibrionales > Microbulbiferaceae > Microbulbifer > Microbulbifer spongiae. Next base: position 1,515,471 of record NZ_CP098023.1, on the reverse strand, counting down.
CACACCCAGGAAGAAAGTTTTCACTCAATTGAGATAATGCACAACACCGAAGAAGACTCCGCTGTATGGATATGGTTTAGAGTGCAGTCCCCGGACGGGCATATCCGGGAATACGGCAATACCCCGGACAGCCGCCTGGGCGTGGGCACCTCAGCCAAATTCGGCTGGAGTCTTAACAAAGTCACCGACACCTTTGGCAATACCATTCGCTATAAATACCACAACGACACGCTTGAGGGGATCAACTATCCCCTGGAGGTTGTGTATGGGAATGCCGGAGATGCGAAAATCACCTTTGAATACGGCACCCGCTCAGATGCCCCACCACAACCGCTGGGACCCGGGGATATACAGCAGGAGCAACTGGTATTACTGCACCACGCCAAAGTGTCGCTGAATAATCAGTTACTGCGGGCGTATAAATTTATCTCTGAGGACGAAGGGGAAGTAGAAAACTACAGGCGATTAAAGCACCTGCAACTGTGTGCCTACAATGAGAACGGCACCAACCCCCAATGCCTGAAACCCATGACGTTTAACTGGATTGAACCCAATGGTGCCAACCCCATTGATTTCAAAACCGGCGTTGCCGAAGTGATCGATACTGTTGGGAAAGCCGTTCAGTTTCACCACACAATGATCAGCACCACCGCATCCGATGGCCTGTTTTTTGAGCGCCCCTTTGGCCAGGGGATTGTGCCCGCTGAGGCCAGCCCCCTGCAACCCGTAGGCGGAGAGTACCGCTGTGTGGTATCCGAGGTGTGGCGCTCCAATGGCGTTGCCAACGGTTGGCATAAAACCGCCTATTCCTACCAGGGCACCGGATTGGTCAGCGACAGGAACCGCGGCTTTCTCGGCTACTATGCACAAAAGGCCCATGACCTGGAATCCGGCAGGGTTACCTACCGGCAATTCCGCCTGGATTATCCCCATATCGGCACTGTCTCCAGGGTCTATGAGTATGAAGGCCCCTATCCCGCCCACAGCCAGGTCCTGGCCAAGCAACAGTTCCGGGACGAGACTGTCACCCTGGCTTTCCCCAAGGCCTCCACCCTGCATACCGTGCCCGCCCAGCGTGTGGATACGGTGTACGAAGGGGGCCAGGTGATCGGATACCATGTCACAGGATTTGAACACAGCAAAAAAAGCTACGGCGGCTACGGCGAGTTTATTGATGGCAGGCTTAAAACCGAACAGTACGCAACCAATGTCACCCTGGCGAATACCCAGAGCTTTTGGGGTGAGGTGAAACCGGTTGTTGTCAGTGGTGTATTGCGCAGCCAGGAAACCGCCAGCAGTTTTACCACCCGCACAGGAAAATGGCTGATCGGGTTCAAGGACGGGGAAGAGCAGCGCTATTACAGGGGTGATACCAACATATCCCCCGACCAGGTGAATACGGTCGTCTATACCCCTTTCGGTGACAACAATAAGATCCAGAGCATGACCCGCCTGCCGGGCGATGCAAAATACGAATTGACCACCCGCTACACCTATGATGCCAAAGGCAACCTGACCACTGAACGGGTGACCGGGGTGCAGGTCGCGGAGCGCACCACCACCTACAGTAATTTTATCGATGCGCGATACCCCGCAAGGATACAAAATGCCCTGGGCCATATCACCACACTGGGCTATGACCAGCGCTTTGGGCAACAGAACCGTATCACCCGGGACAACCGCACCACAGCGATGGCCTATGACGCCTTCGGCAGGGAGCAGAGCCGCACCGATACCGACGGGGTGACCTTCACCACAGCAAGGGCGTTTTGCAGTGCCGGCAGCTGCCCCGTTTACGGGAACCAGCTGGTGGCCTTCAAAGTGTCCACCAGCTCCACGGTTTCACCAGCATCAGACCGCTATTACGATATTCTGGGGCGATTAATCCAGCAGGACACGCAATCCTTTGACGGCAGCGCGCTTACCAGAACCGAATACAACTATGACCTGCAGGGCCGCCTGTATCTGGAGACGGCGCCATTCTTTGTGGGAGAGTACAAACCCATCACCACCTACCACTACGATATCCAAAACCGGCGTACAGCCATCCACAGACCCGACGGCAGCCAAACCCGCACCTTGTACAGCGCACTCCCCGCAAGCAACCAGTTCAAGGTACGCGTTGAGCACGATGTGTTCAGCAGCGCTGGCACCCTTGGGGAAACCCAGGTAAAAGAGAGCCTGTATAGTGTCTCCGGCGACCTGGTAAGCAGCACCGATGCCGTTGGCAGCGCCGATGCCGTGACCACCAGCTACCAATATACCGGCAGTGGCCAGATGCAATCGGCAATCGTCAATAACAATTCCGCCACTGAAGCCACCTTCAGCTACGACCTGGCCGGGTATCAGAGTACGCTCACAGACCCGAGTGTTGGCACTGTCAGGAAAACCTTTAATGCCCTCGGGGAGCTGGTGCAGCAGACGGATAACCTGGGGCAGAGTACCGCCTATTACTACGATACCCTGGGCCGCATGCGCTTTAAGGAAGACGCCCATGGTGTGGCGCACTGGCAGTATGATCCCGGCAATGCCCTGGGTGCACTCAGCCGCCAGCGCTATATTGAAGGCGCCGTGGTGCAAAGCGGGTCTGTAGTGGGCGGCCAGACTGTGTATGATGAAACGCACACCTATAACCCCGCCGGAAAACTTCAAGACAAAGCGTTCACTGTGACCGCCGGCGGGCTCAACAGGCAGTACCAATACCACTATGCCTATGACGGCCAGGGGCGCATCAGCAGCCTCACCTATCCCAGTGGTGTATCTGCGCACTACGCCTACAACAGCCGCGGTTACCTGCACAAAATCACCGATGGCACCCGGGACCTGAAGGTATTCGGCAGGAAAAACGCCCGGCTGCAAACCGAGGAAGCGGTCTTTGGCAATGGTGTGGTCACGGTCAAAACCTATGGCCGGGAAAACGGACGCCTGCAGGGCCTGCTAACCGCCGGCGCCTCCCAAATCCAGGACGACAGCTACCGCTGGCGCAGTAACGGCACACTGGAAAGCCGCCAGGTGTACGGCGCCGGCAACACACCGCAAAAGGAAGTGTTTGCGTATGATGCCCTCAACCGGCTCGAGACCGCCGAGACCCTGATCAGTAACACCAGCCGGAGAACCCTCACCACCCGCTATGACCGGCTTGGCAATATTGAAGAGAAAACCAGCAGCCTGCCCGGGGATGCCGCGGTGAGCGGCTATCAATACGGTGGCCTCGGCCATGCCGGCCCCCATGCGGTGAGCGGTGCCACTATCAACGGCACCCCCTATACCCTCCACTACAACCGCAACGGCGCCATCACCCACTACAACGCCGCCAGCGGCGACGACAAATGGATTAGCTGGAACGCCCGCCAGTTACCCACGGAAATTGTCATGGGCACCGGCCAAAACACCCAGAGCCCTACCGCCAGGGACCGCTTCAAGTACGGGCCCAACGGCAACCGCTACTACCGCGAAAGCAGCTGGTGGGACCCAAGCCGGCAACAGCTGGTGACTGAAAAAACCTTTATCCTCGAAGACTATGAGGACTTGCTGCCCGGGGATGATCCGGATTACCGGCGTATCCAGAAAGCCACTATCGACAGCAGTGTGCTGCAGATCAGCGCCACGGAGCACACCGGCCTGCCCCTGGCCACCCTGGAATACCTGCACCGGGACCACCTGGGTTCTGTGGAAAAAATCACCGATGCGGATGGCAATCTGTTAACCGGCGCAACCGGCAGTTTTGCCTATGACCCCTTCGGCGCACGCCGGGAATCCGACTGGAGTGGTACCCTGGGAGCCCAATCCCTCACGGATCTACTGGCCAGCCAGGGATTGAGTACCAGACGCGGCTTTACCAACCACGAGCACCTGGACAGAACCGGCCTGATCCATATGAACGGGCGGATTTACGACCCGGCCCTGGGACGGTTCCTGAGCCCGGACCCGTTTGTTCAGGCGCCCAACAACAGCCAGAGCTGGAATCGCTACAGCTATGTATTCAATAATCCCTTGAGCCTGAAAGACTCCAGTGGATATTTTACGGAAGATATCGAAGAGGTGATGGTAATTGGGGGACCCTTGCCTGAACCCAATCTCTCTGGTTCTTTCTGGTATAATTTTGGTGGTAGTACTGGTGGTGGCAGCACTGTTTACGGTATCGGCGGCACTGGCAGTAGCTCTTACTACAGTGAATGGTATAGGCAATGGCTTCAGGATACTGAAAATGCCAAGGAAGCTGCTCAAAAGGTTAAGTATGATCGCGATGACCCAAATACAGTTTGGGACCCAGTTACTAGGAGTTATAAAAGAGCTGAAGGAGATGATGCAGGGTATTGGGCAAGAGCAGTACGCCCAGGGTCTTACAATACTACCATCAACGGAAAGAGTATAGAAACGCCTGGCATGAAATGGACTTCTTACGAAGTTTCTCGTCGCCCTGACATGAGAAATGCATTTACTGTTGACAACGTACCTTCACCATCTACGTATGCTGAAGGTGGGACTGCGGTGTATGGTCAAACAGAACGCTTGTATAAGCTAGCAGATGGAAGGGTTGTGATCGATGTTCAATTTAAGCTATTTCGTGTGTATACTGTTTCTCATTCTTATTTAAACCAAGCTATTGAACACCACTTAAGGAGTAAACCCTAATGACTGGTGTTATGGGGAGTATTCTTTATAGTTTTATTTTATTTTTTATTTTTTTTTGTCATAGCGCTCAGTCGAGCGAAATGGCTTGCGTGAAACTTGAAGATATTGGTGTAAAGCTAAGCATATTAGAAAAAAATAAAAATGAGTATGAAGTTAGCTTCGAAATTCGTGAAAAAAAAATGTCTTACGCAACCCTCCTTGCTGTATATGCTTCATATGTTGATTCTGATATACAGATGTTAAGGTATCCCATCTACTTAGAAGATTCGAGAGTGAATGAGTTTTCTTCTTATCAGATGAATTTGCACAAAAACGCTCTAGGGAAAATAAAAATTGACTTTATTTATTTTCCAAAGGAAAGCGCAAAACCATCACTGGGGTTTGTTAGTTATACTAGCTACATCCAGATATTGGAAAAAAATAAAAATATTTGTATTAAGCACTGAGTCGCGTTTATAGTCGGTACTATCTAATATGCACAAAAGGGCGGTCGCTACGCAAGGCGGTGTCATTTCAATAATTTATCTACGGAGAAGCAAGAATCAGTAAGAGATGCCGCAGGTGTCTGGGTGGGGGTAGTGACTGCTCCTGTTCCCATTACTAAAGTTGGTTGGTTTGCTAGAGCTGGATCATGGTTAAAAGGTGCCTTCGGTTTTGGCAAAGCTACTGAAGCTCTTACCGTTGGTGGATTTACCTATACTAAAACCGCTGCTGGTCATTTAGCTTCTCGGTCTTATATGAACTCTCCAAACTTAATTAATGAAATTATGGCAACAGGCAAGTTTGTGCCTGACCCTCAAGGTTTGGCCGGAGCCGTTCGATATGATGTTGCTGGTGGATTTAGAGGTTCGGCAGGTAACTGGGAGTTAGTGGTTAATCCTGAAACTAAACAAATTTTTCACTTCTTGTTTACGTCGAGTAAGTAGCAATGGAATTTAGTATTGGCGGTACTTTTTTTTCTGACGAAAAACCAAAGTATGAATACGTAGCGGATGAATTCTCGATAAATTATGAAGGCAGCAAAACGGCCACTTGTGGAGGAATTCTATTTGGCGATATATCAGTTGAAGTAGATGCAAATGGTTGTTTGTTGTATGCAAGTGGTCTGTGCCCTTCTTCATTGTGGAAAAGCCGAATATTAAAAGTTCCTGAGCATTCTTTTAGCAAAGTTATTGTTTCTGTTGATGGTGGTTTTACTGATGGGGTTTATCATCGATATGATGAAAAGCAACGTTGGACGATATCAGTCGATAAAAAGAATAAGGTGTTGTGTATTGGCAACCCTGATGCTGAAGGTCAGTCAGTTTGCATTTCTCCGGGGTTGGTTCTTACCATTTTTAATGGGCAGCCCCTAGCTTTGTGGTTTTATGATCTTAGAGGTTTGTCCTAACAAATAGAGTTAGGGCAATAATCAGGACATGGACGATAGTAGCCCCGCTTTGCGGGGCTACTTGTTTTAATGCACAAAAGGAACGAACCAGCCAGGAAATTATTTCTTCAGACGTGAACAAAATCCAAAATAAATTTGATGAAATTATCAAAGAGATGAATGAAAAAGGTTTGAGATATCCAGGCTCTCCCTATCAGGGTAATAACTCAGGCAGAATAAACAACCCACTAAGTAGTACGATTTGCCCGAACTATCTAGGGTGTGGAGAACAAGCTTTATATTTATTTGACGCCCTCTATACTCCTGAGTTTAATAATTCTCTAGAAACATCTTGGACCAAAAACCTTATTTATGAGTGGGGGACGTGGGAGCATATCACACCGCACCAATACCTTATTCTTACCCCAGATTTGGATCCTTCGATGAACTTTAAGTTAGATCCCTGGGCAAATACAACGGAAATAAGAGGTGAATAAATCCTATAAGCGAAAGATTATATTTTGGTCGATATTTTTTGGTGTGGTAGGATTGTTGGTTGGTGATAAGGGAGGCGGAGGGTACGAAAAAATTATTTGGGCTGCCTGTGGAGCCTCACTAGGCGCTTTCATTGGATTATTGTTTTATAAATCTCAAATAAAAAAAGAAGTTAAGAAATGATTTTGGTTAGAGCAAAGTACTGACACGATATCCCGCCTCAAGATGAAGCCTCACTGCCACGGGGGCTTTATTTTTGGGTCCTCAGCGGAATCTGTATACAGATTTTTCTGATGTGGAAAAAGCTATTTGAGCGATATCAACCATTTATCATTCGAAAGTTAGTTGGTGACATCCTGACTCTGAAATTTTTGCCTCATTCCATGTTTCAACTATCATAAAGCTATTTCTGGATACTTGACCAATAAAAGCCCCAGCAAGAAAACTTGCCAGGGCTTGTTTTTGGCATACTTATTCAGCAGTCAATACCAAACACCCCTCCATCACCCTGACCTTGCTCGACAAATCCACCACAAAACCGGTCCGTTCAAGCCGGTGGCCCCTGATCGTGATCCATGGCACGGAACGGCTGGCAGCATAGGGTGACTCTTTCTTGAGGCGGTACTCATAGAAGGCCTCCTGGACTTTAATGTAGCGCTCCTGACAAATTTTACTATTGCGCAGACGCTGGCCTGACATATCCTTGGCAACCGCTAAGCAGCTGGTGGGACCCAAGCCGGCAACAGCTGGTGACTGAAAAACCTTTATCCTCGAAGACTATGAGGACTTGCTGCCCGGGGATGATCCGGATTACCGGCGTATCCAGAAAGCCACTATCGACAGCAGTGTGCTGCATATCAGCGCCACGGAGCACACCGGCCTGCCCCTGGCCACCCTGGAATACCTGCACCGGGACCACCTGGGTTCTGTGGAAAAAATCACCGATGCGGATGGCAATCTGTTAACCGGCGCAACCGGCAGTTTTGCCTATGACCCCTTCGGCGCACGCCGGGAACCCGACTGGAGTGGTACCCTGGGAGCCCAATCCCTCACGGATTTATTGGCCAGCCAGGGATTGAGTACCAGGCGTGGCTTTACCAACCACGAGCATCTGGACAGAACCGGCCTGATTCATATGAACGGGCGGATTTATGATCCGAGGCTTGGGCGGTTCTTGCAGGCTGATCCGTTTATCGATGGTGTGACAAACACACAGGGTTACAATCGATATAGCTACGTTCACAACAATCCTCTTAAATATATCGATCCAACAGGTTACTTTAAATTAAAGGATATATTTAAAGTAGTGGCCGTCATTGCTATATCGTATTTCACGTTTAATACAGCATCTGCCTGGGCTATGGGAACACTGATGGAATCCTCATCATTTATGCTTTCTTATGGTTTGGCTGGTGCTTCGACTGTTTCAGGAATTGTTGGTGGCGCTGCGGCTGGGTTTGCCGCCGGTGTTTCTGCGGCAGCGTTCAGTGGTGCAAGTGGGTCTGATGCGTTAAAAGCAGGTTTCAGGGGAGCATTTGCCGGAGCGATCACAGGCGGTATAGCAGGCCATTTCAGAGACACTTATAACATGACCCGGGTAGCTGCTGATGGGGTAGGCATGGGGATCGGTGCAGAAATAAATGGAGGTGAGTTCAAGGATGGGCTTAAGTTTGGTCTAGCAGTGTCATTGGCGACATATACGAATGTGAAGCTTCGGGAATATCAGTTAAAACACTCTAAGGGCACTCCTGGACAAGTTGGTGATAGTCCAGGGTTTAGAGGTATAAAAGGGAAAGTTGGTGGAGGAAGAATTGTTGATAAGTATTGGAAGGAGTCAGGTGCAGCCGATATTTATCAAAGAACAGGAAATGCTGAGAAAGCGCTTGCTAAGTACTACGCCCATCCAGGTTTGAAAGTAAGCCCACTCGGTGGTCATCAGGGCGGCCAAGGAATTATCTTTAGTGATAAACTTTCTTATTCTCCTGGAAGCTTCTTGGACTATATGGTTGAAGGGTTTGCTGGAACGCATGATTCACTCAATCACTGGTACCACTATAATCCTAATGGCACCGCCATCGGCAGAGATGGATTCTCATATTGGCTTGGAGAGGGTATTAACGCGGCAAATGTTGCAATAGCAACACCAATTGTCGCGCCTAGCCTTATCCCAGATTATATGCGATCCACTTTCTATAGTGAGCTGAGGGACGATTGATGTTAATACTCATGAGACGCTTATTTCTTCTTCAGCTTAGCTATCTTTTAATAGGTTGTGGAATGATGGTTACACCAGACTTGGTGCCGCCACCAGCACTTCCAAATTTATTTGATGGAGATGTGATTAAAAGCGAAAACCAAGAGCAGTGTCCTTCGATTGCAGGGAGTTATTCTATATCGGCGGTTGGCTATGAGGTTGCTGAAGAGACAGGTATCATCCAAGAGATCTCAGTAGATGATTATGACTATGTTTCGATATTTGGCTTGGGTAAAAAAGAAAGTAAGCAATTTACGGTGGTTCGTGATTCTGATCCCGATGTTGGTGTACTAAAGATCATTCAAAGTAAAAATGGCTCTTTCGAATTGATCGTAAAGCATTTAACTAAGCCTCTAATCTTCATTGATTCTTTTGTATATGATGAAGATTTTTCTTGCAAAAGTGGAGAAATGAAATTTAAGGTAGGCGAATTCAAGGGCGGTGGGGATGGTACGTGGTTTAATTACAAGACCCTTATTTCAATTAGAGCCATGAATAACCAAGGCTTTCTGGTTTATCAACAGATAGCTTACCCATCAGGTGTAGACCATAACTATTATGTGTTTAGCCCCCTTTCTGCTCGTGCGTCTAAAAACTAGTAGCCACTTAATCTATTGAAATCAACAAGTCTTGGCAGCGTCCAGGGCTTTTTTTGTGCAAGTGTGCCGGCGGGCTGTTCAGATCAAACCAGCACACCCGTTCAGGTGTGGCCAGTACAGTGTGCAAATCCGTCCAGTGCACGCAACTGCGTATACTGCCGAACTTGCACAGCTCTGCTGTTAGAATCTACCTGCCTGTGCTGTTTTGATCTGCACGGCTCGCTGGTGTAACTGCACAATCTTATGGGGAATAAGTCAAACTGGGGATCTGGTGGTTTGTAACGACTTCTTTCCAGCTGAAGTCGATACAGGAAGTCCAGCTGATCTTGAGGGCTGCTTGATATGTACCCCTGTTGCATCGCTGCCCTAATCGTAAGCGCGTTCTCAAAAGCCTTACGTTGAATGTCTGCTGCTTTAGTGGGAGATGCGTTCTTACTTACGGGGTCAGGCTTGAGGAATCTTTCGATGATTAGCTCGGATAGCGGTTCAGCGATCGCGTTATAGGGGCTGAACGAAGAGAGTCTTTCCAGCAATTCTAAAATCTGTTCTTGGCATTCGAGATTGTAACCTTGCTGATTGCTCAGCTCGGTTTCTCGCAGTAGCAAAAGTAGTCCTGCGAGAGCGTCCAAGTTACTGATTCTGCCGATGTTTCCGATTTGAAAGGGAGTTCTGAGCGTTCGTCTTGGGGAAGGTCCGTGCTTAGGCGACTTCTGGAACAGGCGGCGGTACACATTGGGTTCCAGTTCCCGCATTTGTTGGTGGACTGATTCCAGATTTGGCTCTGGATTATCCAGCACCCACCATAATGGGTGTTGAATGACTCGTTTGGTGCCAGGTACCTTGCTTTCTACCCGGTCAATGAACTTCTTACCGGGTTTTTCAGTTCCTGCCCGAAACCGGTAACAGCGGCGTGGGTACTGTTCCCAATAGTCTCTATTGCTCTTCGAGCGTTTATCCGTCAGCCACCTTTCGATCTCTCCCAGACTGTCGCCCTGACGGTGATATTGGATGATATCCAGCCACAGGTTGATGGCGATTCTTGTCGCGTCAGATGCAGTCATAAGGCAAAAATCCCTAAATTTTTTTGCACGAATTTTCAGTAAATTTCTGACTAGGAAAATTAAGCGATTTTCTAACCTTTTGAATTCTATGGGTTTTATTCTTTCTGTTTTGCCGAGTTTTGGGCGAGATCGGTGCTTAAAAAAACACACTCAAGATATTTGCCTTATAGGGTAGCCTTGTGCGTCGCGCTCTGTCTACTTTGAGGGGATATACCCGCTATGGCTGAACATCAGATATCTGAGGATATGCAGCAGTTGCAAACACTGCTGGAAGAAGACTTGTTAAAGCTCTATGGGCCAGTGCTGACTGGCGATGAGATACAGAAAGTGCTCGGATACCGATCAAAAGATGCCTACCGCCAAGCGGTTACCCGTAAAACAGTACCAGTCCCGCTCTTCGAGATGGAAAAAAGAAGAGGCAAGTTTGCTTTGGCCAAGGATATTGCACGCTACTTGGCGCGACAGAGGTTTACTACGTTGACCGATACAACTAATGGGAGGTGATGAATATGCTGTAGAAGACTACGTAAGCGGTATCACAATTTACTGAGGCCAGAAACGAAAAAGCCCAGGTTGACGGACCCAGGCTCTTTCTGAAATGCATGTCGTAAAACGACCCACTCGTTCAGTATGCATTTCCTCCCTCTACCTGTCAACAACCTCTGAGCCTTCTTTGGCTCGGTGACAGGTACGGCTGTGCCTCCATTTATCACTGTGCATCGGGCATTGAGGTATCCCCTTGCCTGGTGCTTTTAAGAGGCTAACTACATGAAATTAGCGACCAACACATTTAGGGAGGTGTTGCGCCTCTCATTGACGACCGATTTTTCAGCAACACGGCTTGGTGAGATTCTTGGTGTTGCGACGAATACGGTTCTCTATTATCGCAAGCAGTTGGATGAAGTTGATGTTACCTGGGATCAGCTCAAGGAGCTAAGCGACTCGGAGCTTGCAATGAAATTTATGGTAGTGAGAGAGCGTGATCAAAACAAGGTAATGCCAGATTTTGCCGATTATGAGAAGCGTAAGCTCCACAATAAATACTTGACCAACCAAGTGTTGTGGGAGGAGTACAAAAGCGAGCATAAGTCAGATGGTTATAGCTATTCACAGTTCAACCATTACTACCAGCAATATCGTAACAAGGTTCGCGTTACCGAACGTATTCAGCACTACCCAGGCGAAATCCTATTTGTTGACTACGCCGGTACCACTGTTCCCTGGAAGGATAAGAAAACGGGCAAAGTGATGAAGGCGCAGGTTTTTGTGGCTGTGCTCGGATGCAGCAATTACACGTTTGTCTGGGCTTCAAAATCTCAAAAGGTTGAGGATTGGATTGAAGGGCATGTTCAAACACTCCATTTTATCGGCGGCGTACCGGAGAGTATTGTCTGCGATAATCTTAAGTCCGGGGTCAACACTCCAGGTAAAAACTTCGAGCTCAATCGCATCTATCAAGAGATGGCTTGCCATTATAGCACTGTCATCCTTCCTGCCCGTGTTCGTAAGCCACAGGACAAGGCCAAAGCGGAACAAGGCGTGCTTCACATTTCACGTTGGATTTTGGCCCCTTTGCGGGAACGTATCTTTTTCAGTGTGGAAGAAATCAATCAGGCAATTCAAACGCTGTTGCCGGTAGTCAACAGCCGACCATTTAAAGACCTGCCCGGCAACCGGCAGTCACGCTTTGAGGAAATCGATAAGCCTGCGCTTCGTCCTCTACCAGCGCAGCGTTTTGAGTATGCCCAATGGGTTGCGCCGCAAAAGGTGCGTGACGATTACCACATCAAAGTTATGAAGCACTTTTACTCGGTGCCATTTCAGTTAGTTGGTGAGCGGGTTGAGGCGCGGGTGACCAGTAAGGTGGTGGATTTGTACCACGACAACAAGCGAGTGGCTTCACATCTGCGCAGCTTTGAGCAGGGTGGTGCTACCGTGGATAAGCGCCATATGGCTCCCCAGCATCTGGCTTGCTCAGATCAGGGGCTGGAATCCTACCTGGCTTGGGCAAAACGCTTTGGCCCTGCGACTCAAGCGGTTGTCCGCGCACAGTACGAGGGTAAGCGGAGCAACTCCTTTATCGCCAACCAGGCCTGCTCAGCCTTGCGTTCACTGGCCCGCCAGTATGACCCCGCCGAGTTCGAGGCGGCCTGCAAGCGGGCTCAGGCAATTGCTTCCATGCGGCTGAGTAGTGTGAAGTCTATCTTGCGGACGGGCTTGTATAAGCAGGATGCCGACTTCAAACCCGTACAGTCCCAGCTGCCACTTCACGAGAATATCCGTGGCGCGAGTTACTACGCACAGGGAGGGCTATGAGATGGAGTTTCAACAGAATGTGGACAAGCTCACTCAACTGAAATTGACGGGTATGCTGGAAGACTACCGCCTTGGGCACGGTGATCCGGCAGTGGAGGCGTTGAGTTTCGATCAGCGGTTTGGGCGAGCGATTGATAGTCAGGTTCACCATACCGAACTGCGCCGTTTTCAGAATTTGCAGCGCAAAGCGAAACTGAAACAGCGAGAAGCATGTGTAGAGGGTATCGACTATACCGCCAGCCGTGGTTTGAACCGCTCGCTGATGGGGAGCCTGAATGCCTGCTCCTGGGTGGACAAGGCCAACAACATTGTGATTACCGGGCCGACTGGTACCGGTAAGAGCTATCTGGCTTGCGCGTTGGGTAATCAATGCTTGCGCCGAGGGTTGTCCGTGCTCTATCTCCGGCTACCTCGCATACTGGAAGCAATTATGGTTGCTCGTGCGGACGGCTCGTTATCAGCGCTAAGGCTATCGTATGCCAAGCCCAGGGTGTTAATTGTTGATGATTTTGGCCTCTCCGCCACAACGCACCAGGAATCTGCCGATTTGTTGGAGGTGATCGAAGATCGCTACGACAGCGGCAGTCTGATCATGAGTTCGCAGGTGCCTTATGTCGATTGGCTGAATTACATCGATGATCCCACCGTTGCTGATGCCATTCTCGATCGTGTTATGCATCGTGCTCACAGGATTGAATTACGCGGCGAGTCCATGCGCAAGCTGTACAACAGTGTCAGGGAGGATGTGTAATGATTGAGCTACTGAATACTTATCAAGGCCATCCATCCGCTGTCTACGATCTCCGGTGGTTAGGTTATGCAGACTTTCCCGAGATTGATGGTGATAACCCGACTAATCAAACACTGATCGATCAGGTCTTTGCCTATTACCAGGAAGCGTTGTTCTACAATCCGAGGGCATTGGATTTCCTGCGCCAGCTCGGTATTGAAGATGCTGAGCTACTCAAACGGCTGGGTATTGGCTTTGCTGATCGTACCTTAGGTAAGCAGCTTCCGCTTGGCAGAACGAAGGCGGGGGCATTGATCCGGGGCAATCTCCAGCGTCTCGGAATGTTTGTTGGCAGCGGTGGTGAATTTTTTCGTGGTACGCTGGTTTTCCCCAATCGCAATGAGCATGGTGAAATCACGGAAGCTTATGGAGAGCGGATTACACCTCGGCTTCGTCCTGGTACGCTGTATCACCTTTATTGGTCTGTACAATCTGCGGGTTTTTATAACGTGCGGGCTTTGCACCAATTTCAGGAAATCATTCTCTGCAAGAATCCGTTAGAAGCATTAATTTTGTTATCAGCGGGTTATCGCAATGTGGTGGCTACTTTAGGTCTGCGAGGATTTGGTACTGAGCACTTGGAGGCCTTAGCGGGCAGCCGGGCTCGTAGCGTCACAATTGCCTTCGACGGTACGGTCAAAGGTGATCAAACCAGCCGCTTGGTGGCTCAGGCCTTAAGTACCTGTGGTGTCGAGTGTTCGCGGCTGGCGTTTCCGGCAGGTATGGATCTGAAAGGCTATGTGCTGGAGCATGGTACCGAGGCCTTACGGTTTTTGGTCAGTGGTGCTCAACCCTGTGCCCAGACCTATGAAGCGCTCAGGGAGGACGGTCTATGTTAAATCGTCCAAAGCCAAAAACACTGGTAGCCTGTGTGGAGTGGTATCTGGAGGATTGTCTGGTCAAAGGGCTTTCACCCAGAACCATTGAAGGCAAGCGAAGCTCGCTCAACGCTTTCACTCAATGGGCTCTGTCTGAGCGCTTAAAACGCCCTCAGCAGATTGGTATTGAAGAGATTGAGGCCTACCAGGCGTATTTATTTCGTCACCGCCAGCCGTTTACACAAAAACCGTTGCAAAAGCCGACCATTCGTAACCGCCTCACCGCAGTGAAAGTCCTCTTTCGCCGCTTGCATGTGAGAGGCATCATCAAAGAAAACGGGTTGGCCTTGATGGAATTACCGAAAGTCCCTCGGCAGCTACCCAAGGGATATCTGGACGTTGAGGAAATTGAGGCTACCTTGCAACAGTCGTTGCTGCATGATCACAAGGGGTTGAGAGACCGAGCGATGCTGGCGGTGTTTTACGCCACCGGCATTCGGCGAATGGAATTGGCCAATCTCAATGTTGATGATGTGGATGTAAAAACTGGGGTGGTGACAGTGCATAAGGGTAAAGGAGAGAAAGATCGTCGGGTACCGATTGCCCTCTCAGCCTGTACCTGGGTGCAGTTGTACCTCAAGCATGTTCGCCCCAAATTGCAGCAGTTGCATTCGGGATCAGCTTTGTTTCTGGATAACAAAGGCCTGAAGTTCCGGGAGCATCAAGTAACCCGTATTGTGTCCAAGTACGTGCAGCGAGCAGGTATCAACAAGCCCGGTGCCTGTAACCTGTTCCGGCACTCCACTGCGACCTTGATGCATGAGAACGGTGCGGATATCAGGGTAGTACAGGATATGCTGGGCCATGCCGATATTTCCACCACCCAAATCTATACTCATGTGGCGATTAACCACCTGAAGAGAGTGTATGCCGAAACCCACCCAGCGGCACTCAATGCCGGGAGGTCGTCATGATGGTGGAGTATCGTGGTGTCCTCACAGGTTATTTTGAAACCGGCCTGGAAGGTGTGATGTGGGCGATGAAGCGAGATGGCTTGGAGGGATATGACGGGCTGGTGATTTTGGAAGCCGGTGACTATCTGGAGATTTACTCGAAGGAGGGTGAAACTGTCTTCAACGGTGTTATCAAGCCGGATAAAACCGTTGGTCGTATGCCGCATTTCTTCAGTGATCACACTCAACCCAGCGCACTTGGCTTATGGATTCACTGGACCCAGGAAGGCTTTGAGCCGGATGAGTGGGCGATGTATTTCATGAGCGAGGAGTACACAGGTATGTTGCGGCGGGAGGAGGAATAGTCGCTACGATCTGACCCGAGTGTCTACAGTTGAACTGATGGCACTCGGGATTTTTTCACCTCTGAAAACTGGTTTACCTGGATCACCTCACCTTGCGGCAACACCAGTGCTGTCAGCCAACCGCCGCCGTGGGCATAGGTATCTATTCCCCAGCCGGAGGATAGAGCACGAACCTGGCTATTCCGCTGGGTAGTGTGCCCATAGATAACAGGTTTAGTGGTGCAGTGAAGAGTCTCGATCTCTCTGTGCTCCCAGCGAAGCTCTTCAGCCGTTTGCTGATCCATAGACTTTTCCGGGTTGGGCTGGGCATGGCTGAAAATGAAGTCATCCGTCTCATAGTAATCGAGGCATTGCGCCATAAACTCGATGTGCTCATCCGGGATTTGGGTAACTGAACTGGTCTTAAGGGGTAGGCCATAGGATTCTAGGGTCTTATCACCACCATACTGCATCCAGTAGTTGAAATACGCCTCATCCTCCAAGGAGGCGAGAAGCATCTCCTCGTGGTTGCCTTTGATGAAAACACAGGGGTATCGATCTTTCAGCGAAAAGCAGTAGTCAATAACGGCCCGCGAGTCGGGGCCTCGGTCGATGTAATCACCGAGAAAGACCAGCAGGTCATGCTCAGTTGGTTGGATCTGATCGATCAGGCATGTGAGATGGCTGTAGCAGCCGTGGATGTCGCCAATGGCAATGAGCCGTTCATTTGTAGTCATGACCGTAGGATACCTGCCTATCGAAGGTTTGTGTTTGAAAATCCCGTATTAGAGGCTTTACGTTTTTAACTCGTTGATAAGCATGGATTTTTTGTTGTTTTGGCTGGCTGGGCAGATGTTGCAGGTTGGTGTTGGAATATGTCGTCGGTAAGTTCATTGTGAAGTGTCTCAATCCTGACATTAAATACCTTGAATGCCGCTAAAATAGTGGGCTAAAATATATCCACATTGATATTTATATGTCAGAAGTGAAGTCAGAATGTCTGTTGCCTTAAAAGTTTCAAACAGGGTTGAGCGCATGAAGCGTGGTGTGCCCTTTTCGATTACAGGGTTTTATGCACTGGGCAATCGCACATCTGTACAAAAAGCACTCAGTCGCCTTGCTCAGGAAGGTGTGGTTGAGCGGGTATCCAAGGGTATATATGTCCGTCCCAAGCCTCTGCCTAGCATGCCGTCCATTAAAACAACGGCCAGCGCCGAGCAGGTGGCCAAGGTTTGGGCTAAAGAGCATGGTTATAAACTGGTCAGTCAGGGTCAGGAGGCTGCGTACCGGCTAGGGCTGCAAACTCAAGCGCCGATGAGAACGATCTTTTGGAGTAATGGCCCCTCTCGGGAGTTCAGGATTGGAAATGAAGTGGTTGAAGTGCGCCATATTACTGAGCAAAAGCTTCGTTGGGGGAATGGGCCAGAAGGTGCTCTGTTGCGAGGGCTGCTGGTAACTCCGCCTGAGTCAGTTGAAGTGTCTAACCTAAAGACTGCTTTTCGCAGACTGTCGCTATCCAGCTCCGAGACTAGGGAGATACTACATAAGCTCAGTGCATTGCCTCTGCTTCATGCTTGGCAGAATAAATTCCGCCAGCTGGAGCAAGCCGCTTAGTGAACATCCTCGATTTCTATCAAAGCCCCCAAAAACAGGAAGAACTGAAACAGCTTTTGCTGTTGGGTGCCCAAAAGCATCCTGCGGGACTGCCAGCTAACTTTCTGGAAAAAGATCTGTGGGTTACAGAAATTTTACGCCTTTTGTATGAAGAGCAGTTGATGGGTGATTTCTCTGTTGCTTTCAAGGGTGGAACTGCCCTCAGCAAATGCTGGAAGGTCATCGATCGCTTTTCCGAAGATATTGATTTATCCATCCATTGGGCTGACCTTGCCGGAGCTGAGGATGAGCATGCAGCCTGGGAACAATCTATTCAGAGCGGCAAGCAACAGAAGAAATTTCGAAAAAAGCAGACTGCACTGTTGACGGATTGGTCCACAGCGCTTGTAGAACGCCTAAATGAACGCTTTGCTAAATATGCTATAGATGGACTTACTGCGGAGCTTGAGGCTGACTCACATGGCGAAAAGGTCAACGTGCACTTCCCACGAATGACTGCTGGCAGTAACGATTATCAGCTGGATCATGTGCTTCTGGAGTTTGGTGGCCGGAACCGAGGGCAGCCAACTGTCGAGCATAATATTGGGTGCTACCTGGCTGAAGTTCCAGAATTCAGTGAGATTGCCTGCCCGAAGGCGACCGTGCAGGCATACGATTCAGCCTATATTCTGTGGGAAAAGTTAACAGCCCTCCATCAGTTCTCGACAATGGAGAGGGAGCCAAGAACCAACCGTTTGGCCCGGCATTGGTATGATGTTGATTGTTTGCTGCAAAAAGGAATGGCTGATCCACTGGATACGAAGCAAGCCATGAGAGATGTAGTTGAAATGAAAAAACAGCGCTGGGCGGAAAAAGGCGTTGATTATGAAGCAGTTTTTCGCGGCGAAATTCAGCTAGTCCCTAATGCTGATCGTTTGGCCGATATCACCAAGGATCACGAGGCTGCTATTCAGGGTGGAATGTTTTATGGCCAGCCTGATGATTTTGAGAAAATTGTAGACCGGGTATCTCAGGCCCAAGAGCGCATTAATAAAGCGGTTCTGGCTGATTGGGTTGCCGATAATGTTCGCTGGGTATATTCCGGGGCTTGGAGGCAAGCGGTAGTTGCGTGGAATAAAAAAGAGATTCGTTCCGAGATGGTGTTAGAAGGCAACCTCGGGCGAGCTATTGCCAGTTTGGTAGATAAAATATTTTGCAGTTAACACTAGAAGATCAGTATTTCATGCGCTCAGGCAGCTTATGAATTGTGCGCGTAGTCGTTTCAAGTGTTAATTGGAGATATAGAACTCAAAAAGGACGAAAAATTGATTTCAGAATCTATAACGACAGCTATTTTAGCTAGCAGTATATATGACATGCTTAAACACTCGTTAGTGTTGTCGGCTGAAAACTTAAAATCGCACTTAAAAAAGTGGATTGTTGACGATAGCACCTTGAAGACTCTTGAGAATAAGATTTCTTACTTGGCACTGGACGACGAAATGAGTGAGGCAGCAATTGAGAAAAGGCTTATCGGCTCTGATGAGATTGTGGAGCTTATACGAAGTATAAAGCCTCGAAATAGCACAACGATCATACAAACTCATTCTGGGCAAGGCGATAACGTCGCAGGCAATAAGGTTATCAACCACTGACCATGGACGAGAGTGACGGAACTACTATCGAAACAGTCCATCAGCAGCATTACGGTACTGGTGACAATGTTAAAGAGAAGCATGTCCATCATGCTGTTTCGCCAGAAGCTATACATGGGCCGGTACAGGATATATTGACTTGCCTTCGGCATCGCGACGTTGGCGCTGCTCAAGATAAACTCCGCACACTGCAAATAGCGTCCCAGCTAGATAGTCGAACCGCTGGGATATTAGATGTCCTGGCTATATTGGTTGATATTGGTAACTCCGATATACCAAGAAACGGATATTCTCAGGTCGAAAGTTGTTTACGGCATCAGCTGGAACTGACGTTCTCAGATATAGCTCTTTCTGCATTGATGCGCTTGGATATCCTTAATGAGAGAACGGCTGATGCTGGAAGTCGTTATCAGGCGATGGATGACCCAGGTGAGTGCTGCCAAGAGGTGTTTTTCGAATTTATTGCAGATCAGCTTGTTCTCGAAGAATTCTTATCTAATAGGGTTCACCAATTAACTGAGGCAACGCTTTGTGGACTCACTAGAGGGCTGCTCAGATGTGAGCGTTTTGAGCTTGCTGAGGATTCTAGCATAAGGTTGTGTTCGACCTATCCTTGTTTTAATAGCGAAGTCGTTAAACTAATTACTAGTAGTAATTGTCTGAACAGTCAGTTAATTCCTTCTCATTATTGGTTAATAACTAATTCTGAAAGAAGGGAAATATTTGCACTAGTCGATAGGACTGTATCGCTTCTCGAAGAATGCCAAGGGAAGGATGCGCGGTTGGTGAATCAGTCAATTGCCTTTTTGCATTATTTGGGTGGGGCTAGCAAGCAGCTGGTTGATGCTTGTCGGAAATACATAGCAAATATAGAAGTTGTCGATAAAGATGCAGCTCTATTCTTGCGCAGTTTGAGGGAGAAGAATCCAGAGGGAATTGAAGGTCTACCTTATGAAATAGAGAGAGCCCAGAACGATTTTTCCTATCGAAAGTCCCTTATTGATAAGTTAAGAAACAGTTCGGAAATATCGACAGAGGAACTAGTTCTATTTGGAAGCATTGCTGAAAACTCGACCATTAAGAGCTGGATGGAGAATGGAGGAAAAGTAGCAACAGAGGGTGATTTTGAGAGAGACTTCATTTCTATCGAATTGCACTGCTATGCGAGTGATGGCGACGCTAGATCTGAGGCCAATATAAAGAGAGCAGTAAGCTCCTTTCTTACTAACCATAAGTCACACTTACATAAAATAAACCCACCCCGCTTGCTAGAGTTAACCTCTATGCTTCTGGCTAGGGATATGGGCGCTCAAGTCTGCTCTTTACTGAGACCGATTATTCCCACTACTGATATCTGGTTGTCTCCAATTGTTAGAAATTATATACACTCTTTGCTTGGTAGCGATCAGCTAACAACATTGAACAATATACTTTCAGAAATACACCAGGATGATTGGTGCGATTTTATCTGGCAAGTTAAAGCTAGGCAGTGTGATCATCTAAACGATATGTCGGGTGCTATAGATGCAATGGAGTCAGCGCTTAGCCTATCTCCAATGTCGCTATCAGCCTGGCACTATTCTGTATCGCTCTATAAGCGCCAGGAGTTACCCGAAGAGGACTATGCAAAGTTCTTAGAACGGGTGCCCGATGAGGTTTTTGAAAGCCAGTCCAAGCAGGCGTGGCAGTTACTCTATGAGATATCGGCTCATGGTGGCTTTGCCAGAGCAGAAAACATAATTGTAACTTGGTTTCTTCAAAATCCCGATCGTTGCGCTAAGTTAGTTACTGATTTTCATCTCACTGAAGTGACTGATATTGATGCCAAAGCCACGAAAACCCCTTCTAAAACAACGGAACATTGCTTAGGTGGATTCAGCTACCTTATTGATGGTCAGCCAGCCATAAAGCTAGTGGTAGAAGGCGTCAGTGCTAATCATTCATGTACTCTGAATAGCTCTTCCCCTTTGGGGCAGTCGCTATTAAAAATGAACATTGGCGATACTGCTAATCATGGAATTCAAGAAATTAAACTGTTGGAGGTGATGCCTCCGTATGTCGCAATATTTAGGTTGGCAATTGAGCTTAGGCAGGCAAATAATGATGGTAGCGATTGTTTTTATTCTTTCTCTCTGCCGGAAAATCCCGATGAAATGGTCGCTAGTCTCGAACAGAAAATGCTTGCTATGGAGGGCGGGAACAAAGAGCTGATATGCTCCAATCCTCAGTATCCTCTGTTTCTTAAGGGACATATGTTGGGTGATAGTTGCCCAGTACATTCAGCGCTTAACCACTTGACGAGCAAAGCTTCAGTGAAGTCACCTTTGCCAAGTGTAGGAGAAGGCCGTCCAGAATATATCATTGTTGATGTGTATGCGATTGTATATATGGGGCTTACTGGCTTAATCCATGGGTTGATTCAGTCGGATGTCGTAATGCTGATTACTGTGGAGACGAAGGCTTACCTTGAGTCCTTTCTACAGAATATTAGCCGTGACGATTACATGAGGGTTGGTGTTACCAATAAGGGGAAACTCTGGCGTGTAACGTCTGAAGATATTCAGGTGGGGACATCAGATGTTCAGCTAGCAATTCGTCATATCCTCAAGGTTGCAGATGTGGCCGCACCAAATCTCGTGGATATGCCGCCTGATATCGTGCAGATTCAAAGCGCTGTTGATAGTTCGGTTTACTCTAGCCTCAAATTATCAATATCCAATGATGTTCCTTGGTTGTGTATTGACGAGGCATTCGCGCAACTTTCACTTAAGTCTGATTACCCTGTTGTTAATACATTGCAGTTTTTTACATTAACTGGGCACAAACTTGATATTGCAAAAAAATTGCCTGGTTTATATCACCACGTTAGTTCCGGTCTTCCTTATCCGCTGACGTATGAAGAAATCCTATTAATGGCTAATTCTGACGACGAGCACGCTCATTACTTTTTGGCTGAAATATTAAGGATGTATCCCCATGCATATTCAGATACAAATGCTGCTGTTTCTCATCTGAGTAAAATAGTGGTTTTGGTTATGGCGAAAGCTTATATCGATGGGGAAATTCTAAATGGATTACGCGTGAGAAATCCCAGGAATAATGGCTACGCTGAAAAGGTTTTCAACGTCTGTTGTTATATTTCCATGCAGTTTAAAGATGGCAATGAGGCTGAATATAAGCTCGCATTATTGTTGTGTGCGGTCATAGATGAGGTCAAGGATATGCCGACTATGAAGAAACTTATTCAGGTGTTGGGCTCAGGGTTTATTGCTGGTCACTTTTTAAGTTTTGTCGCTGTGAATGCACATATTGAGGAGATTAGGTCCAGATAAAACCTTTCGATGCATAGAGAATCATAAAGTCTACGCGTTCATATGAACGGGCGGATTTACGATCCGGCCCTGGGGCGGTTCCTGAGCCCGGACCCGTTTGTTCAGGCGCCCGGCAACAGCCAGAGCTGGAATCGCTACAGCTATGTGGTGAATAATCCCCTGAGCCTGACAGACCCCAGTGGGTATTTTACGGAAGATATCGAAGAGGTGATGGTAATTGGGGGACCCTTGCCTGAACCCAGTCTCTCTGGTGCCTTCTGGTATAATTTTGGTGGTAGTACTGGTGGTGGTAGTGGCAGCACTGTTGGCGGTATCGGCGGCACTGGCAGTAGCTCTTATTACAGTGAATGGTATAGGCAATGGCTTCAGGATACTGAAAATGCCAAAGAAGCTGCACAAAAAGGGCAAGCTGAAAAAGAATATGAATCTCTTAGGAAATCATTGCTTATGCGCGCTGCGGATAATCCAAGTGTTATCTTGGATTTAAGTGTCACCGAGCTAAATATAATTATAACTTGGATACGTTATAGAACGATTGAGGAACCACGCCACCCCTTTATGAGTCACGAGTTTAAAGAACAGTTTGGATTTTATGATACTATGCTCTACGAGGAGATATCTCTAGTAAGTAGACAGTTTGATGTGGGAGGCAGCGTTACAGCATTCGGTGGACATATAAATTATCTTGCTGTGGGTATGTTAGCGGCACATTATGGTCCTAACCATATTCAAGCACTTCCTGGTTTTGTGGTTGGTCATAATTTCAAGCAAATATGGCAGGGCGAAGGCTGGCGAAATTTAAGTGACATTAATCCTGGTACAAGGTGGGCTCTACTTGGTGCCTCCCAATATCGAATTAGGGATTAGAAAAGGTAAATATTATATGAAAACGACGTTGATTATAATCCCTATCCTAGTTGCATTTTTTTATTATTTTTCTAGGGCCTGTTCACACTAATTAAAGTATCGGCAATAAGCGCAAAGTGAATAAAAAATGTGAAAACGACATCCAGTTTGTCAAAACGAGAGAAAATTCTTCTGAAGCCCTTCAGGCGTCGAAACAGCCTCTCCACTTCATTTCGTTTTTTGTACGCCTCCACGTCGTATTTCCAGGTGCTCATTCGGTTACTCTTCGGTGGCACGACAGGTTCCATGCCCAGATCGAATACCAACTGCCGGGTTTCATTACCCTCGTAGGCCTTGTCCATGATCACTTTGGCACCATCCCAACCGCAGTTCTCAAGGCTTTTCAGCAGCTTTCGGCCCTCCGGAGCGTCTCCAGCCTGCCCCGGTGACAGAGAAAATACTACGGCGCGGTTGTGGTCGGCTGCAACCATATGAATCTTGGTGGTCCATCCTGCTCGTGATTTGCCGATAGATTGAGGACCGTTTTTTTTAACGCGCCAGTACCATCTGGATGAACTTTAACAGCCGTAGAATCAAGAGAGATATGATCGACCTGGATATTGATCACATTATTTTCCTGGAGGGCCAGAAAGACCCTATCCAGTACACCTTGTTTGGCCCAACGATTCGCCCGCATGTAGACGCTGTGCCAACGGCCGAATTTCATCGGCAGACCTCGCCATTTACAACCATGCTCGGCTATGTAAAGAATGGCGTTCAGCACTTGTAAGTTGGATATTTTCACGTTGCCGCGCTGGAGGGGCAGAAAATCTTCGATAATTTTGTATTGTTGCGCTGTAATTTCCATGAAGGGATTATACAGGATTTAGTGTGAACAGGCCCTAGTACAAAAAAAGAGTATTGCAACAACCTCAAAGCAATAGCCATAGATAATAATAAGATAGAGTATTTAGAAACGTGGGCTAACAAAAAAATATCGAATAAAAAATTTCTTAGTTCTATGGGATGGTCAGGCAGATCTAGTGCACAAGAAAATTCAGAGAAATTTTCTAAGTTAGAATTAGACTTAGATTTTTTAGGAATTGACCCAAAATATGCATGGATACAATTGAACCGCCTTGTTAAGGATAGAGATAATTATTTGGACAGTAAAACTATTAAGTCTGTAAGTTTTGGAGAAGGTAGGAACAGCATTATAATAAAGATTGGTAAATCCTCAGAATATGGCATTGATGATATTGATAGTATAAAAGAAAAGTTACTGCAAATCAATAGTAAGATTTCCGTTTTATGTCGCTCTTAGCCTCACCTAGAGAGAATAAGTTGAAAGAACGAAATTTATAGAAGAGGTGATAGTAATTGGGGGACCCTTGCCTGAACCCAATCTCTCTGATTCTTTCTGGTATAATTTTGGTGGTAGTGGCAGCACTGTTGGCGGTATCGGCGGCACTGGCAGTAGCTCTTACTACAGTGAATGGTATAGGCAATGGCTTCAGGATACTGAAAATGCCAAAGAAGCTGCACAAAAGGAGCGGACTTGGGGCAGTTACTTACCTGGAGTTGAAGCTGGTGATTTAGCTGCTCAATATTGGGCTGATATAGCGGTTAGTTCGGGTCACCCTTTAGCATTCTTAGCGCACGTTCCAGGTGTTTTTGCGGCACTTTGGACCGATCAAACTGCTGCTACCACAGCTGTTACTTTAGGTACAGCTGGACTGGGATCGCTTCCAAGTGTTGGCTCAAAGCTAGGTCAAAAATTATTTTTGAGCGAAACATTCGGCATAACTTCAACTAGATTATCTTATAGTGTTACTGGAGTCTCAGGCTCCTTTAACGTTACTGGTAGCTTGTTTAAAGTTGGATGGAGTAGTGTTTCTAGAAATGGAGGGGGAATGATGCTTCGTGTTGGTCTTGGTGGTACGGGGAATACAGCGCGCTTTCACTTCTATATGCCAGGTTCTTTTGTGCCTAATTCTTTTGCTAATGGTTCTATTCAACTGAAAAGAGCCCTCTATAAAATGGGGCAATAATAAGATTTTGAGTATGAATAACAATGTAAAGCTGTTGGATCATGCATTGGTCGACTTGGGGCAATCGGTGGTTAAAGAAAGTCCTCTCTTTCAAGTAGATACTGAATTTCTGGATGATGATTTTACGAGGGTACATTCGGTTAATAATACTTCGATCCCTCTTACTATCGATTTTTTGAATGATGGGATCGAAGTCCATTTAGGTGGAGCCAGTGAGGTGTTTTCCTGGGGGAGAGATTACCTTGAGAAGAGGTCTGATGAAGTTTTAAAAATGCTAACTTTGTTGTTGGTATCAAATATCCAGGTTGTTTCTCATGGAGATAGCTATAAGAAGTTTGTATTTAAGGAGGCTTCTACAAATAAGGTCCTGAAAGAGGTGAAGGTGTTTGATGGGTTTCTTGTGAATCCTTTTAAAAAAAGTGAGCAACTGTTCCCGGCGATTATCTGCAGTCCTGAAAGTGCTAAATCTGGTGGTCGCATGTAACAAGAAAATCTCTAGAGCGCTAACTATTAATAGTTAGCGTTCCAATGGCCGCATAGCATGTTCGACCTGACGCTGGGCGATAATGGCATCAATTCCCGAATCACCGTGTCCTTGTCTTGATCATCAAAATGTAGCGTTCCACAGTATAGCTTCCCGCATTTTTAATGCTTATCATAAACCCCGGCAGAGTGATCTGCCAGGGCTTGTTTTTGGCATACTTATTCAGCAGTCAATACCAAACACCGCTCCATCACCCTGACCTTGGTCGGTGTATCCACCACAAAGCCGGCCCGTTCAAGCCAGTGGCCCCTGATTGTGATCCATGGCACGGAGCGGCTGGCAGCATAGGGTGACTGTTTCTTAAGGCGGTACTCATAGTAGGCCTCCTGGACTTTAATATAGCGCTCCTGACAAATTTTACTGTTGCGCAGGCGCTGGCCTGACGCACCCTTGGCAACCGCAAGCAGCTGGTGGGACCCAAGCCGGCAACAGCTGGTGACTGAAAAAACCTTTATTCTCGAAGACTATGAGGACTTGCTGCCCGGGGATGATTCGGATTACCGGCGTATCCAGAAAGCCACTATCGACAGCAGTGTGCTGCATATCAGCGCCACGGAGCACACCGGCCTGCCCCTGGCCACCCTGGAATACCTGCACCGGGACCACCTGGGTTCTGTGGAAAAAATCACCGATGCGGATGGCAATCTGTTAACCGGCGCAACCGGCCGTTTTGCCTATGACCCCTTCGGCGCACGCCGGGAACCCGACTGGAGTGGTACCCTGGGAGCCCAACTCCTCACGGATTTATTGGCCAGCCAGGGATTGAGTACCAAGCGTGGCTTTACCAACCACGAGCATCTGGACAGAACCGGCCTGATCCATATGAACGGGCGTATTTACGACCCGGCCCTGGGGCGGTTCCTGAGCCCGGACCCGTTTGTTCAGGCCCCCAACAACAGCCAGAGCTGGAATCGCTACAGTTATGTATTCAATAATCCCCTGAGCCTGACAGATCCCAGCGGGTATCTTCCTATGGATGAAGTAACCGTAGAGGGCAAAAGATTACCGAGACCTATTGATGGACTTGAATGGGATTATCTTTATGGAGACTATTTTGGCGATGGTAGTAGTTCCTACTACAACACCTGGTATAATCAATGGAAAGACCGATCTTCTAAGGTTGTACCGCGAAAAGAGGATACTGAGAAAGCCATAGAGGTTGCACAAAAGGAGCGAAGTTTTTGGGATAACCCTGGCGCGTATTTGCCATCCCTCCCTGATGGCCTTGTGAATGCAGCTGCCGGTTTTGGTGATGGTTTTTCGTTTGGGCTTACTGATGTTGTCAGGGATTGGGTGGGGACAAACGGTGTTGTAGATCAGTCTTCTTCTGAGTATGGGTTATCTACAGTTGCAGGACAACTGACTACATCAGCAATTCTTATTGGCGGTGTTCTTCTACGACCTTTCACCGCTCAGTCACAAGTCGTTACTCAATGGACTACAACTGGTCAACTCGGTGCAAATACGAGGTGGGTAATGACGGGAGGGAACTCCTACAGGAACTACGTAATGGCTGGAGGGCCTCAATTACAAGCTTCATATTCTCAGTCTGTGACGGCTGCGGTTTCGGGTAATAGCTTGAGATGGCCTTCAGGTGGTGAATGGTTTAAAGGGTTTCTTGGACAAAGAATATTGAAGTAGGTGAGTAAGAATGTTTGATTTCAGCTTTAGTTTTTTATTTCTTGGTGTAGGGTTGGCTATAGATATTTTATCTTGCTTGCTCAATTCTAAGAAGGTTATAAAACATGGTGGAATGTCTGGCATACCAATTGTTTCGCTTGTTATTTATCTATTGGTTTTCCTGTGGGATAAAGAGCTAATTATTCTGGCAAAGTTTATTGATATTTTATTCTTTGTTGGGGTTCATGTTTTATTGCAATACGGGATACCGGTTTTTTTACAGAAGTTATTGTCAACGAAAGAAGCTTAATATTCGAAGCCCCAATTAAGATACGGGGCTTCTTTGTATGCAACAGGAAAACCGGTACCTGATCGAAGCCATCGAAGAAGCGGCACCACCGTTTTACCCGCTAATCAGGAGGGGCTGCCCCCCGCTTTGCGGTCAATGGTCAGTAGAACACTAATCTGTGAGAGGCATTGCCACTGGGAAAGTATGCCGGTAAAGTAAAACCCGCGTCGGAGCAAAAAAGTTGGTAAGAACGCCGTTCGCCGAGAAAATGCTCTTTAAGTTGCTGATCGCATTGGGGAAAATCGGTTTGTAGCTACGATATTGTGTCGGTGTCATGCTGTTGCACAAAAGATAGGCGGGTATTTTAGTGAGCATTGGCATGACTTGATTGGTGAGTTGTCGAACTTGATAAGTTCAGACGGAACAGTTCAGCTAGGATTGCTAAGTAGTTCACTAGTTGGTTGTGGTATTTCTTTTTGCCTAGAAGGTGGTGGTGCATTTGGTTTATCCATTGATCCAAGTGATTTATTTAACTCGAAGGTCTATTTGCAACTTTCTGGTGTATTTGCGGCAGGATTAGGAATTGGTGGTGCTGCTACCAGGGGAGTAAGCTTTGGCAAATCACCTACTCAGTTGAAGTCTGGGTTTTCTACATCTTCAAGTCGTACAGCAATTGGATTTGCAGCTATACCCTGGGATGTTGGCGGGCCAGCGGGATCATATGCCGTGGATTATGCAAATGGGGCAATTTCAGCTGGTGGGTTTTTAGGTGCCGGCCTAGGGATCGGAGCTGGAGTGGCTATAGGTGAACGAAGAAGTTTAAATGTTGTTTCGCCTTCTCTGAGAGACTTTATAGCATTAGAGTTATAGAAATGAGATTGATTCTAGTTTTACTTGTATCTGTTACCTTAGGTAAAATAGCCTACATTTACACTCCTGAGATGGGAGCCAATCTGACTTTGCTTTTGTTTATAATCTTCGGGGCGCTTCCGTATATCGCATTATTAGTGCGATCCAATTATTTTAGAAAAAAATTGAATCTTGGGCAATAAAAAACAATATATCGATTGTAGACATGCAAAACAATAATCTATTTAAAGGCAGGTTGCGCTGGAAGGTATCAGATATTCAAGATGTATTTGTTTTGAAGGGGAATGATGCTGTGTATTGGGTTGCCTGTGGATCATGGTTTTTGGGGTCTTTCAAGTGCGGGTTGAGGATTTATAAAGAGTCTAACGGGAACTTAAAGATGGTTGCCTCTTTGTAGATTAAGTTATTTGCACAAAAGGGGAGTTACCTGGATAGAATTGGCCAAGCAATTCAAAACATTTTTATCAAAAATCAACTTCCGTCTGCCCCACAAGGAGCTGTGGACTATTTGGCTGGGTTAGGTGATGGACTATTATTAGGATTTGGCGATGATATTCGAGGCGCGTTAAATATTGGTGGCGTGAATACTGAATCCGGTCTGTATCTAGCAGAGGAAGTAACAAGCTATGCAGCTGGAGTTGCAAGGGTTGGGTATGCTGCTACAGTCAAAATTGGTGCGCGGCTGGCTCCTTCTGGAACTGCTGCTAACGTCTTCAGGAATAATATGAAGGGTCGCTTCAGGTTAGGAACTTTTCGCAGCTATAGGTCCCTCTCCTATTCTCAGGCTTTGAGTCGTTATGGTAGCGATGCAGCGGTACAAGCTGCTGCAGGAAGAACGAATATCTATTTCAACATTTATGGTGCTGGCATTCTAGCTGGTGGTGTGTTTGGAAACTAGAGGGCGGAATATGCGTACCTACCCAATTAAAAGCACGGAAGGCACTATGTACGCTTTTGAAGTAGAAAGTGTATATATATCGGTCAATGGTATTGCATCGATATTATCCACGGTTGATGGCATATCTGATATGCTGCAAAGGAAAGCTTTTAGTTCTGAGGAAAACCTTGTTTCCTTCCAATTCCAGGGAGAGGATTGTGTGGTTTGGGAACCATACGGAGATAGTAGCCGCTATTGGATTGGGCCGAAAGAACCTGAGCCATATACAGATTTTTCTGATGTGGAAAAAGCTTTCGAGCGATATCAACCATTTATCATTAGGAAGTTAGTTGGTGACATCCTGACTCTGAAATTTTTGCCTCATTCCATGTTCCAACTATTATAAAGCTATTTTTGGATACTTGACCAATAAAAGCCCCAGCAAGAAAACTTGCCAGGGATTTTGTCTTTACATCTATTCAGCAGTCAATACCAAATACCCCTCCATCACTCTGACCTTGGTCGGCATATCCACCACAAAACCGGTCCGTTCAAGCCGGTGGCCCCTGATCGTGATCCATGGCACTGGGAGGCTGGCAGCATAGGGCGACTGTTTCTTGAGACGGTACTCATAGTAAGCCACCTGAACTTGACATCTAGCAATTACACTGCATCCAGTGTGAACAGGCTCTACTGAAAAGTGGTAAACATTACCGATGCATCCTCCAGGTTATCCACCAAAATTGCAGGGTACGGATAATTGTTGGGATCTGAGCAATCCAACGCAAGATAGCCATTTGAACTTGTATTCAAGTAGTAAGAGCCATTCTCCGAAAAATTAACCTGCACAAAGGTTCTTGGGTCATTGAGCAATGTACCCAGATCTGTAATAGTAGCTGGATCTACTCCCCTGAATGTTTTCAGGTCAGAATATACATCAAGGCCGGTTATATAAAATTTTTCACCGTTAACTTCTTTAAAAAACATCCAAAATCCTGTACGGGTTACACTACTGAAGATGTGATAGGCGCTCAGCGGTTCGCTGTAATGATCAAACTCCACTGTTCTTTCATCAATAGTTAACTCAAGGGGGACAAGGCTGCTATGTGATAAATATATTTTGGGAATGAACACTACATCCACTGAACTGGCAAAGCAAGCCGGCATGAAAAAAATAAACAGGAGCGTGGATATAATATTAACCATAGTTTTCATAGAGAGATACCTATAAGTACAAGCTGGATTCTATAAATAAATTCGCCCAAGAAAATCAATATTTTTTGGCGATTCATAATTTGAAATATTTGGTTAACCCAAAAAAATCAGATGCTAAAATTAATTTAAAAAATGCTACTCCTCCTTGAATTAGCGCAATATTGAAATTGATCCGAAAGAAAATATCCCTTTCTTTTATTGAGCTTTTGATCTGCATCAATTTTAAAATAATTTGGCATTGAATAGACTGCCAGGGCACACAAACTCGCGTGTGCACTGCCTGGCTACTTCCAAGAGAATGCTGTTTGTGTGCTAAGGGACTTACAATACTGAGCCTTTCATAAATCCTACCCTACAGCTCTTACCTTTCAGCATTATATATTTATTGAGATAGAAAAGTAATCCGTGTTCATGACCTCATGACTATGTTAAGCTCAGCAATTATTATTTCTTAATCATGTTCTCTGCAGTACAGGTGAATGTAAAAATACATTCGTCTTGAAAAGGAATTATTTATGAAGAGAATAATCAAAGCTTCTTTATCAATGCTGGCATTACTTTTATTAGCGGGGATGGCAAGGGCTGAAGTTGATATTCCCAACAGTCAAGGTCATGATTTTTATCGATCAATTGGCATGTTAAGAGGAGCGCTTAGGTGTTCCGCTTCCTTTGTCCAAGTCTCGGAGAATACACAGGCTCCTGCTTATTTCCTGACTAATGGGCACTGCGCAATGGACCCCTTCCCTTCGGCTTCAGGGAATAAGGTGCTTTTGAACAAGCCAGTTGATTATACTGTCAAATTTAACTACTTCACTGACACAAAAGAAAATGCCAGCATTGCGCTTCATATTGACAAATTGATTTATGCCACTATGAAAGAGACAGATTTTGCGATTTTATCTGCAGGGGCATCTGTTCAGGAATTAATAGAGCTGGGCCTAACTCCTTACAAACTGTTTCAGGAACCCCAACAAGGGGAACCCATAACCGTTGCAGGCATTCCCGTAGCGGTGGATGCGCTGCAATTATCAACCTGCCTCGCAGATAGGACACTGGATGTCGTTGAGTATCACTGGCATTGGTATCAGATGGTTAAAAACAACTGCAAAGGGATCGCACCAGGAAGCTCTGGTTCCCCTGTATTTAACCAGCACTTGGCAATGGTGGGCATTATTAATACCACATCTATCGGTCATGTGGGAGAAACCTGTTACAACGGCAATCCTTGTGAGGTGGATGAAGCAGGTGCGCATATTGATGCGGGGAAAAGCTATTTTATACCCTCTGAGCACTTTACAGGGTGCTTCAACACTGATTCTGGCTTATTCGATCTAGATCAATTCTCATGCCGGTTGCCTACCCCCCCCTCTGTTGAGATTGAAAATTATCCTTATTTCTTTAGTGGTCTTAAAGCAAGCAATCAGTATTGGAAATTTACGCTTAAAGATCAGGAGACCAGAGTTCGATATAAAGAAGTGCGTTTGTCTGATCAAAAAGAATCTTGTCAAGACATCAATGGTTACAGTGAGCCGGTATCAGGTATGACAGATTTTTCAGGCTGGCCCATTGCTGTCGATCGAGAGGGCGTTCATCAATTTTGCCTGATTAAGGCCGGTGACAGTGACGAGCCATTACCGGAAGTGATTCAGGTTTTTGTGGATAACACGCCGCCTTTAGAGGCTCCTGAGGTATTTATTTCACCCAATAAAACCGCATTTCAGCCGATCTTCCAACCCCCGGAGTACAGCGACTTCTATTATGCAACAGGAAAGCCTGCTGAGCTGAACTGCGAAAAGGTTACCTATCAACGCTACTACAGGATTCCAATTCGTATTACTGAGCATCCAACCAAGGTGTGTTTGTACGGGCGTGATTACGCCAATAATGAAAGTCAATATTATGAATACATTGTTGAGTAGATCGGATCTCTCAATACACTGAATGCCCGGGTTTGTTGGAAATTGTAGTGGTTACTATTCCCGGACACCAGTATCGGTAATTAAGTCACCGCCTGAAATAAAGGACAGCAATAAGTAGATATCGTCACTCCTTCTCCCTGGGGTTCAAGCTGGATGCAGCTCGTACGGTCGCAGATCAAGGTTATTCAATTTCAGCGCGCACGCCCATGGCTTTCCAGCTCCTCTCCAGGGAACTGTTACAAAATGTCTGGTCAATCACGAACTGCCTATTCGCCGGGTGCCGCTGCTGCGCTTACTGTTCGGCTTGAAGCCCCTCACAGGAAAACGCAGCCCGGCAGCGGGCAGCCTGGCCCAGGGCACCTGAAGGCATCATTTCTGGGCCAGGCTGGCCTCCACCTGCTGCAGGGCCCAGCGCATCAAGGCGTAAAACCCATTGCTGCGGGACTGGCTGAGGTGTTTACCCAGCCCCAGCTCTTCAAACAACCGGGGCAGGTCGAGCGCGCCGATCTCCCCGGCCGTGCGCCCATCAATCTGTGACAGCAGCAGTGCCCCCAGGCCCTTGACCACACGGCTGTCACTGTCCAGCTCAAAGAAATGGCGCCCGCCCTCCTGCCGGTGCACCAACCAGGCCTGGGATTCACAACCCTGTACGAGATTTTCCCGGCGGCGAACTTCCGGTTTGTGGCGAATCACCTTGCCCCAACGCAACAACTCCCGGTAACGATCCTGCCAATTGCGCTGGGAGGCTAGGTGCGCCAGTGACAAGCGGGTCAAGTCATCCCGCTGCCCACTGCCACTTTCCCGCTGTAACTGCCCCGCAGTTGGCCGGTGAAAATCACAGTATGCCTCCAGTGCCTGTAACAAAGTCCGGATATCGCTGTCGGTATTGTAGGCCGCAACAGAGGCACGCACCGTGACCGGATTGCTGCCAGCCCGGCCCAGCAGTTGCGCACAGTGGTGCCCCACCCGTACGGCAATGTCCCGTTCATCCAGCCAGTGCATAAGATCGGCGGCACTGCCCTGTACCGGCACAAAGGCCGCAATACCCAGGTTGTTGCGGGCCTGGCTCACCAAGTGAAAGTCTGGCGATGCCTCCAGTGCGCGATGCAACCTGTGCACCAGCTTCTGTTCGTGCGCGGCCATAGCCCCGCGATCCTGCCGGGCAAGAAATGCCAGCACGGCCCCAAGCCCGGCAATCGCCGCCAGCGGAGAGGTGCCGGCTTCGAATTTATGCGGTAACCCGGCGTAGCGGCTGGTCTGTAGCCCCACTTCTGTAATCATCTCACCGCCGCCGAGCCAGGGGGGCATGGCTTCCAGCAATGCTTCGCGACCGTAGAGCAATCCGATACCGGTGGGCCCATAAAACTTGTGCGCGGAACACACAAAAAAATCACAGCCAATTTTTTGTACATCAACCACTTCATGGGCCGCCAGTTGGGCGCCATCTACAATCCACACACTGCGTGTGTGTTGCACCTGCCGGCGCACCTGGGCCAGATCCGGACGCAGCCCGATTGCGTTGGCGCCTCCAGTGAGGGACACCACCCGGGTGCGCTCATTCAGCACGGTGCTGAGTTGGTCAAACCGGGGGACACCCGCCGTATCCGGCACAAAGCGCAGTGTTAATTGATAGCGCTCGGCCGCCATCTGCCAGGGCACGATGTTGGCATGGTGCTCGGCGGTGGAAATCACGATCTCATCGCCGGGGGCGAGGCCACTGCACAGGCAGTGGGCAAGCAGATTCAGGGCTTCGGTGGCACCGCGGCAAAAAACCATTTCATTGGGGCTGGCGGCATTGACAAATTCCGCTGCCTGCCCGCGCACCCGCTCCACCATTTCCGTGGCTTTACGGGCCAGCCGGTGACTGGACCTGTGGGTGTTGGCACTGCTGTGCATATAATAATCGCGCACGGCATTGATCACCGACAAGGGCTTCTGTGTGGTCGCCGCGTTATCCAGGTAAACCAGCCGCGCATTTTCCCCCTGGGCAAAGAGTGGGAACTGCCGTTTGAATGCCTCTGCCGAAAAGCTCATAGGGAAAATAACATCTCGGTATTGTGACGGGTTGTATTGGCAATCTCATCTGTAGAAACGCCGCGCAACTCGGCCAGCTCTGCAGCGATTAATGGCAGGTGTTCGGGACTGTTGCGCCGCCCCTGTCGGCCCGATAAGGGCATATCCGGGGCATCGGATTCCAGCAGCAGGCTCTGCAGCGGCACGCGGGAAAACGTGCGGCGCGTTTTCGCCGCACGTGGGTAGGTGACAGTGCCACCCACCCCCAGATAGAACCCCAACTGCCAGTAATCCCCGGCCATCTGCTCGCTGCCACTAAAGGCGTGCACAACTCCACCGCGGGGAGGGCGATAGTGTTTCAGCAGCCGCAACACGGCATTGTGTGTACGGTGTACATGTAATACCAGGGGAAGCTGCAACGCGCAGGCCACTTCTATCTGTAGCCGGAACACGGCCTCTTGCTGGGCCAGGGGGGTGTCTATGGCGGTGTCCAGGCCGCACTCGCCTACCGCCACACAGGCGTATTCGCGCACATGCGAGGTGAGGGCGTGACCGAGCTGATCCAGTCCCTCTGCCGATACGGTCAAATCCTCTATCCTGCCTACCCACCAGGGGTGAATACCCGCAGCCGCATACCAGCCCGGCTGGCCTTTGACCAGGTCTGCAAGGGGTTGCCACTGGGCCTCGCAAACGCCGGGAATAATCATCCGGCTGACACCGGCAGCCAAGCACCTTTGCCAAACCCGGCTCCTGTCCGGTGCAAAGGCATCAAAGTCAAAATGACAATGGCTGTCGATCAATTTCACTGAGCTCTCCGGGTTACCCGCACCCAGGTACGGGGCAATCACCCCCTCCCTGCCCGGTCTCAAACACCAAAGCCGCTGCGGGGCATTGCCTGTATTGTAACGGCCCGCACCCGCCTGAAAAAAGTAGCCTCGCCTGCCCCCCCGGCCTGTGAGCCGTTGGAAAAAGCCCCTGCGTAGCCACAAGATCCAGCCCCTCAAAACCGGTCTGCCAGTACCGGGCCTCATCGGGCCTTCCAACTGTTGCGAGCGGTTCGGCAATGCACAAGGGGTGCCCCGGCGTGCCGGGGCTGGAGAGAAACTCCCGACTGGGCGCTACCCTTTAGAGTTGCAGCTTTCTTATCAGGCGCGCACTGGTAGTACCCTGTACCAGCAGGGAGAAAAGAACCACACCGAACACCATGGATTGGATAGTCCACCAGTAAGGCAACTCAACCGGTAAAGACAGTACCAGTGCCACGGCAATAACGCTGTGCAAACCACCCCAGCTCATCAGCAGTCGCCAGGATTTTGGAATCGGCGGGCCAACAAATCGCGTGAGCGGTGCGACCAATACCACCGACAGCGCCCGCGAACCCAGGGCTGCCGCCGTTGCGATCAGCATCGCCAGCCACTGGTGCGTGAACATCTCAAAGGTAATCACCAGTCCCATGATGACGAAGATGATGGCTGTAAACAGCAATCCCAGCCACTCCCAGGTCGGTTCGGCGTCGGCGAGATAGGTTTTGCTCTGTTTGCGCAAACAGGAACGGGCCACAATGGCACAGATCATCACTGAAATAATGCCCGATACCTTGAATACGCTTTCCGCCAGGTAGAAGCTGCCAAACGCGGCAATGACCAGGGTCATCAGTGCCGCACTGGGGGAGCGCAGGAACAGGATCACCAGGGAGGTGACCAGGCCGAATACCAGCCCGCAGGCCACACCGCCAAAAAAAATCATACAGAAATACAGTGCTACCGAACCGGCACTCAATGACGGGGCCTCACTCCCCCCCTCCATCAGAGAGTAGGTTGCCAGCCCCAGCATCAGGGAGTAAAACACCACCGCTGCAGCGTCATTAAAAAGGCTCTCCCCTTCAACGAGGGTCACCAAATCCTGCCCACTGTTTGCCCGCCGCAATAAATTGACCACCGATACCGGATCGGTAGCGGCGAGGATCGCACCGGTCAACAGCGCTGCTGTCCAGGGGAATCCCTGAGGGTGTCCGATACCATAGTACGTGATTGCCGCGATCAGGAACGCACAGACAACCAGGCCCAGGGTAGAAAATAACAGGATCGGACCTATCCAGCGCTTCAATGCTTTTGGGTCCAGCTGCCAGGCCGATTCAAAAATCAGAACCGGCAGAATAACGAAAAAAACCAGATCACGCAGGCTGGTTGCCCGCACTCCGGTGTCGTACTCGATCACCGGCAGCAACAGAGCGGCCAGCACCCCGGCAACCAGGCAGCCGAGCGTGTTATCGATGCGCAGGATGCGTGCGATGCCCAGCCCAATGACCGCCGCCAGGGCCAGGTAAAGCCCCTGCCCTACAATGGTGACCAAATCACTCACGGGTTTGTCCCCTTGCAGTGCTTCAAACTGGCAATAGAAATATTAATTTTAATAGCTTTAGGCAATAGCTATTCCCCGGCTTTCCTCAACAGGCACACTTCAGAGACCAAACCCCGCACAATTGGGGCTTTCAACAGCCTTTTTCCCTGATGTGACTCCCCAAAGAATAGCTTGCGCAAAAGACAGACCTCACCATAGACTGTACATCCATACAGTTTGGGTCCCGAATATGTCCGATAACAACAGCGCCAACCCACTGCGTCACCACAAGGGGCGGGGTGCGGCCAGTAATATGGCCGGGCGTTTCACCGATTATTCAAGCACCCGCGAGGGGGATGGGTGGGCGGTCACAGCCGAACCGCTGGAGCGCCTGCTCACCGAGGCCATCGAGGAAAAAGCCCGATCGATCATTGCCACCAATCAATCGCCCGATATCCCCTTTACCCAGTCAATCAATCCTTACAGAGGGTGTGAGCACGGGTGTATCTATTGCTATGCCCGCCCGGCCCATGCCTACATGGATCTCTCTCCCGGCCTCGACTTCGAGAGCAGGATTTTTTTCAAGCCGAACGCCGCGACCCTGCTGGAACAGGCGCTGCGCAGGCGGAACTACCGCTGCAGCCCCATCGCACTGGGCACAAACACCGACCCCTACCAGCCACTGGAAAAAGAAAAAGGTATCACCCGGACAATACTCCAGGTGATGCAGCAGTTCCGACAACCGACAACAATTGTCACCAAGGGGCAGCTGATCCTGCGCGATTTACCGATTCTGGCAGAGATGGCCCAGGACAAGCTGGTCCAGATCGCCATTAGTGTCACCACACTGGATAATGCCCTGAAGAGAAAGCTGGAACCCCGCACGGCGGGCCCGTCTGCCCGGTTGCGTATCATTGAGCAACTGAGTGCTGCCGGGATACCCACGACAGTACTCGCGGCGCCAATGATCCCGGCACTCAATGACTGTGAACTGGAGGCTATCCTCACCGCTGCCCGCAATGCCGGCGCCGAGCACGCCGCCTACATCCTGTTGCGGTTACCCCATGAAGTGGCGCCATTGTTCCGCGAGTGGCTCGCGGTACACTACCCGCAAAGGGCCAGACACGTGATGAGCCTGATACGGCAAAGCCGCGGCGGGAAAGACTATCAAAGCGACTTTTCCCAGCGCCGTACCGGTACCGGGGTATTTGCACAATTATTGCGCCGGCGCTTTCATGTTGCCACCGGCAAACTGGGCCTGAATGACCGCCGCCTGTCGTTAGACTGCAGTGGATTCCGGCCCCCGCCCGAACCCGGCGAGCAGCGCGTGTTATTCTAGCGGCAGCAGAGGGTATGCACTATAAACAGTCTCTGGGCAGGTGAGCTACTGGATGCGTTGTTGGTTTGTCTATCTGATCCGCACGGGCAGCGGCACACTCTATACGGGGATCACCACAGATACCCGGCGGCGCTTTGCCGAACACTGTACCGGCGGCGCCAGAGCTGCCAGGGCCCTGCGCGGCAAGGGACCACTCACTCTGGAATACCAGATCGAGACACCGGACAAACCCACAGCACTCAAACTGGAAAGGGCTATCAAGCGGTGGCCCAAGCAGAAAAAGGAAGGGCTGATTGCCGGCACAGAGCCGCTGCCCCATGTATGATCCCGCCAACCGCAAAGCTGCGCATAAAACACATCAGGCACCCTGAAAAACCCGAACAGCACCGCCCTCTCCCAGCGGGCAGGCTGCGGTGTGTCACAGCGATAAAAAGCGGGGGGAATCAACACCCTCCCCCGGAGTGAGCAATCCTATTGCTCTATCTTGGGGTCAACAGCCAGGCCACTTCCTGTGCCGGCACCCGCCCTTTCAACCCCCCAGGCACCTCACGCTGGCGCAGCATCCTCACCTGGTAGTTTGCCTCATAGCAATCAAAGACCGCCCTTGAGCTAACCGAGAAAGGCGGCCCGGCAAGCAGTGATTGCTCATACTCAAAGGTAATCAACAATTGCGGGGCAGCACCGGTAATGTCCATCAAGTGCCCGCTATACGCTTTGCGCATATCCGCAGGCAGGGCCACCAAAGCCGCGCGGTCGTAGATGGCATCCACGGTGCCCAGTAACGCTGCATCGAGATCAAATATATCCCCCACAAAAACCGTCGTGTTATCCCCATGGTAGCGCTTAAGCCGGTGCACCCTTTCGGTTTGTGGTGTCACCCCCAGCTCTTGAAACAGCTGCTGCACAGCCATCTCACTCAGCTCGGCCCCGACCGTGTGAAGCCCTTTGGATTTCAGCCAGGCAATATCCCGGGTCTTACCGCAAAGGGGGAGAAAGACACGGTCCCCTTCGGACAGTGAAAGCTCGGGAAGGAGTTCCGCTAGCAGGGAATTTCCCGATTGTTCATGAAAACCAATGTCGTTCTTCTGCCACTTATCCAGCCAGAATGATTCTTTCATCGCACAACCTCTGCCTGCCCCAATCTGTGCCAACACCATTGAATGGGTCTCTGCCCGGCACCCGGATTCGCTGCCGGACACGGGGGGCTTTGTTACCGCTTCTCCCTTCGGTTTGGGCCCCGCAACCCGTCTACTTGAACAGGGATTCCAGGGGCGACCATCACCAGGGAATTTCACTGCCATCGTAATCGTAAAAGCGGCCGCTGTAAGTGATATCAGCTTCCAGCAGGATTTTTTTTAGGCCGTTGACACTTTGCTCGGCGGTAATCAGTGCCCCGGGGCCTCCCATTGCCGTTTTCACCCAGCCGGGGTGCAGCGCTATCACCGCAATGCCCCGTTCGCGCAAGTCGATGGACAGACTCTTGACTACCTGATTGAGTGCGGTTTTGGAGGTGCGATAGATATAGCCACCACCGGAGCGGTTGTCGGCAATACTGCCCACCTTGCTGCTCATCATGGCAATGACCTTGTGATCGCTAGCCGCTACATTGTCACAGAAGGTCTCCGACATCATGTAGGGCGCGATGGTATTGGATTCCAGCACCCGACACCACTCACTGCGATCCACCTTTCCAAAGCACACGCCCGGAGGGCCGTAATAGCCGGCATTGTTGAGCAGGATATCGATAGCTTCTCCCTTGAGCGCCTCGCCCAGGGAAAGCATTTGTGCCTGATTGGTCACATCGAGTTGGATCAGCTCTAACCGCGGGTGTGCCGCCTGCAGGGACTTGAGTGCATCGGCACTGTCCAGGTTCCGGCAACAGGCAAACACCCGCCAGCCATCCCTGACGAATTGAGTACACACCTCAAGGCCGAGGCCGCGGTTGCTTCCGGTAATCAGTATGGTGCCAGACATTTCAACTCCTTCAATGTTATTCTTGGACAACGCGATCATAGCAACTGTAAGGCAATGTACTACGCACCAAGTGATCTCTTCTGGCTTTTGCTGCTCGTTGCGGGGGCCTGGTATGTCTGGGCAGGTATGGCGGCAAAGGAACAGGTACGCCGGGCCGCTTCCGCTCACTGTAAGCAGTTGGGGGTGCAAATGCTGGATGACACCGTTATGCTGGTGCGAACCCGCCTGAAGCGTGACAGGCGCGGCCAGATAGCCCTGCAGCGCAACTATGAATTTGAATTTACCTCCACGGGGCAACACCGCTACTCCGGTGTGGCGGTTCTGCATGGCCGCCGTATTGAGCAGCTGCAACTGTCTCCACACCACCTGAGCTGAATGGTCACAGGGTGGCAAACCACCAACCGATTCCCTCCCCGTGAGGCTGAAAATACCCGGGTCGACTTCCACGGATTGCAGGCTGCGGCAAGGCCCCTGTACTCCTCGCGCATTCCCGCTAAAGCGTGCGACAGCCACCCCCTTTGCGTTTTCAAGCCGCTGGGATTTGCGCGAAACACGAACGTTCCAGCCTTTTTCGCGGCAGCGTTGCGCCGTTTCAGTTCAGCAGCCTCCGCCCTGAACACAATCATTGCACCCAGATACGGGCCAATATACCCTGCTATCTCCAGCCACCACCCAGCTCAGCCTTAAAGGACGGATGCGCCCGGCAAGCGGACCAGCCACGGGGGAACGTCCGGGCTTGCGGGGGAATAGAACTCGGGAGTTTACCCATTCAGGTATCCGTGAAGGCTGCACCCAACAGGGATGCTCTGTGAATAACAAACATATCATGATCTATGGCGCTTACGGCTATACGGGCGAACTGATCGCCCGCGAGGCCGTAGCGCGGGGATACCACCCGGTCCTGGCCGGGCGCAATGCACAAAAGCTGCAGCTTTTGGCCGACGAGCTCAATCTGCCCGCCGTGGTGATCCCGCTCGATGCACAGGAAACCCTTGAACAAAGCCTGCTAAACATAGACCTGGTGATACATTGCGCGGGCCCTTTCTCTGCCACTGCCGAGCCCATGATGCGTGCCTGCATCAACGCACAGACCCATTACCAGGATATTACCGGGGAAATCGCTGTCTTCGAGGCCGCGTACAGCCTCGGGGACAGGGCCCGCACAGCCGGAATCGTCCTGTGCCCGGGTACCGGTTTTGACGTGATCCCCACAGATTGTCTCGCCGCTGCCTTGCACGCCGCCATGCCCTCGGCGACACATCTGGTTCTGGGATTTGATTCAGACTCCAGCCTCAGCCCGGGCACGGCAAAGACAGCCATAGAGGGCCTGGGCATTGGCAGTGCCGTTCGGCGCAATGGCAGGATACAGGTAACCCGGCACGGGCAGGTGACCCGTCAGATCGATTTTGGGCGGGGCGCTAAATTTTCTGTTGCCATCCCCTGGGGAGATATCGCCACCGCCTTCCACTCTACCGGCATTGGCAACATCGAGGTCTATATTCCCATGCCACCGGGGCGGGCAAGGAAATTACAGTACCTCAATACATTCCGCTGGCTACTGCGCAACAACCGGGTGCAAAACTGGCTCAAGGCAAAGGTCAATAAATCCCTGCGGGGACCCAGTGACACCTATCGCGCAAAACACAAAACCTGGGTCTGGGGAGAAGTGCGCAATGATCGCCGCGGCGAGCGCAGGGTAGGCCGTCTGGTTACTGCCAATGGCTATGATGTCACCGTATCCGGCGCACTGGCTGTGATGGAGTTTCTAGTCGATTATGCGGGCGATGGAGGGTATTTCACTCCCTCGGCACTGTGCGGTGCCGGGTTGGTGGAAAAATTACCAGGCTCCAGTGCCCTAGACATCACCAGCGGTTAATTTAAACCCGTTTTTTCATGGATATGGCAGGCGGGATTGCGCTTCCCCGGAATCTGCCATTGCTGTGCTCTTGCCGATTTTTGCCCTCCCGCCCGTGACCCCTGCGGATTGATGGTCATTATATTTCACTTTTTCAGGCTTCATCGTTCTGACATCAAACGGTCAACTCCGTGTAATACTCCATACTTAAGTTTGCGGCATGCGAGGCTTATCGATGAATTTAAAGAGTCTTGATGTGTCACTGGTGCTGTACATGATGGAGCGGGCGTCTCGCCCGCACTCGCACAGGCACTATCTCTGGCTATCCAAGTCTGGAGATGGTTGGCTATCCGTATCGGTACTGGCAAGTTACATCGTTTTGAATAACGCCATTTCGTTGTTTATCGCAGCGTGCACCGCGGTTACGCTGGAGCGCTCCCTGTATTGGACCATCAAAAATACCACACGGCGGCTACGCCCGGCCCAGGCAATTCCAGGCATGCAAACAGCCATTGTGACTTTTGACCGATTCAGCCTGCCCTCCGGGCATACCTCCGCCGCTTTCCTCTTTATCACATTTATGTGCCTGGGTATCAGCCCTGTATGGGGTTTTGGGTATATCTGGGCCCTCGGCGTGGGTGCTGCCCGGGTAAGCCTGGGGGTGCATTACCCTTCAGACGTGTGTGCCGGCGCTATGCTCGGTACCAGTGTCGCATTGATAACGGTATCTGCCCTGTTATGAAAATACTCTATGGAGTTCAGGCTACCGGCAACGGACACATTGCCCGTTCACGTACCCTGGCCAAGGCGTTAGAAAAGTATCCACAGATACAAATACAGTGGCTCTTCTCCGGTCGACCGCGGGAAAACCTATTTGGGATGGAGCCGTTCGGGGATTTCTGGTGGCGCAGAGGCATGACCTTTGTGCACCGCAAGGGCAAACTCAAGAGCCTCGCAACCCTGAGACAATTGCGTTTATTGCAGGTCGGGAAGGAAATTACCGAGTTACCGGTGACTGACTTCGATTTCATTATCAGTGATTACGAGCCCATTACCGCCTGGGCCGCCAAGATCCGTAAAATACCCAGTATCGGTATCGGCCATCAGTATGCCTTTCTGCACTCAATACCAATGCCGCGATTCAACTGGCTGTTCCACACTATACTGCGGTCTTTTGCCCCCACGCAAAGAAGTCTTGGCTTGCACTGGCACCATTTTGGCAACCCGATCCTTCCGCCCATTGTCCCGCCCCGACGGGAACCGGATACGGAGGTTGGCGAGCATATTCTGGTTTACCTGCCTTTCGAAGATCCGCTGCCGATGCTTGAGGCACTGTCCAAGGTCGACCGCCAGTTTATTGTCTACGGGATAGCGGACACACTGGCCGCGGCTGACAACATCCAACTGAAGGCCCCTTCGACAGTGGGCTTTCAGCGGGATCTGGCCAGTGCCAGGGCGGTGATCTGCAACAGCGGATTCGAACTGCTTGCGGAAACCCTGGCCCTGGGAAAGCCCATACTGAGCCGACCTCTCGCCTATCAATTCGAGCAGGAGGCCAATGCCAAGGCACTGGACCAGCTGCAACTGGCGAAAGTTGTCAAACGCATTGATGCCGACAGCATCACCGCCTGGCTTGACACCCTCCCCACACCGCAGCGTATCCAGTGGCCCAATGTCGCCGAAGCCATCGCCCAATGGATAGCCGATGGCTGCAAACAGCATCCCGCG
Organism: Microbulbifer sp. MI-G; assembly: GCF_030440425.1. Taxonomy (NCBI): domain Bacteria; kingdom Pseudomonadati; phylum Pseudomonadota; class Gammaproteobacteria; order Cellvibrionales; family Microbulbiferaceae; genus Microbulbifer; species Microbulbifer spongiae. Next base: position 1,471,777 of record NZ_CP098023.1, on the reverse strand, counting down.
GAGCTTGCCCGGTCACTCTGGTGCCAGGTAACCCCAGCTCCCAGCGAGGAACCGACACCTGCCTACGGGAAAATACGCTAGAACCCGTGGCCAATCGCGTAATATGCCAGCCCGCTGACTTTGCTTTCGCGGCTGGTGTAAATTGCACAGTATCCTGTATTACCGACACCCGATGGTGATATCCGCCAACCGGGTTATTGGGCAACAAAAGCACTTCCCTGTGCTGGTTTTTATTCCTTTTTATTCAATGGTCGAATTTTTCAACCGCAGCCATTCAACGGACTTTTATAAGCCGCGATAAAAACTGCTCTGCTGGCTTGCGCGTGTGTTCTGCCCTGCGGTGAACTGGAACATACAGGAGTCATCGGTATAATCCATATAGTTGAATATCGGATCAACGCCTGCTCCCGGGCAGGAATCGCGGCCCACCGGGCAACCGAATGCGGGGGATGCTTCCGCCGGTGTATCCGAAACGAAATCACCAGGATTGCTGCACCCACCCTGGAAAGTATGGTAAAGACCGAGCCAGTGACCGACCTCGTGAACCAGTGTGTCGCCTTCATTATACGGTGATGCACTACCACCGGGTAAAGATCCGGTTAGGATAACCACACCATCGTTGACCGGGTTGGACGGGTAACTGCTTGGAAAGGTCGCCCAGCCGAGAAGACCACTGCCGATATTCGCCACATAGACATTCAAGTCCGCAGCACCCCCAACACGCAGAGAAGACTTCATTGAAAATTCCGCGCCGGAACCTGGAGTAACCCTATACCAGCTATTATTTGCGGTTGTGGTAGTGGAAACCAGGTTAAAAGAAAATGCCGTACCTGAAAATCCCGAATTAAGCACGTTCATCTGGTTATTGATTTCAGCCTGGGTGAGCGCACCATTACCTGCACTGTCTGTTATGACATGAAAGTACACATTAACAGTAGCGGGAATAAGCTGTTGGGAATACTCATCACCAAGAGCAAACTTCTGGCGCATACTGTTGAAGTACTGCTCCTGTAACTCAGCCTCTTCCTTGCTTGGATGTTCAGTTCCGCAGTGGCGCAATATTCCCTCCGCTGACTGGTCCTTTGCAACATTTTTAGCAGCAGCAGAAAATGAGAATAATGAAACAAGCAGAGCCCCAAAAATCCATAGACTGCGGCAGGAGATTTTATTATTTAAAGTTATCATGGGTAGTCGTTTCCTATACCAAAATTTCCTTATTTTGCCACCCGGCTTTATCGGGCAGCGTCAATTCCCTAGCAGGCCGCAACGACAATCAATAGCGATCAACCGTACAGGCAACATTGCAAACAAAGAGCTGCAAAATAAAACCAGCAGAGGCCATGAAATACAGGAAAGCTCGTAGACTTGCACCAAAACCCCAACATTAAAGGGTAACAGTTTGCAAAAGCTGCAAAGTCATCCAGTGGAGTGGCACAAATAATCAGCCTGAGAGGTCCGCCCAATATAGGAACCCTGAAAACAAACACAATAGAAACGTGTGTTTTTTTATAACCAGATCACAAATAGTTTATATAAAATATTATAAGCTGTCGTAAAAACCTCCCTAACAACGCAAATACAAACAAGAGACAGCCTGTAATACATACCAATAAAGTAAATAAATGTCAGATCTACACGAAATACAAAATTCACCATCCCATCGACTGTCTTTTTATTTGCCGGCAAATGGGTCAAATTTTTCCTGCCCCAAAAAAAGCCTCAGCAACCGTATCAAAAAATTGTGACCTCTCTTTCTCGCAACTGCTCTATTAATGGCAGACGCTGATCCTTGCAATCCATTGACAGCTGACAGGCTATCTTAACTGCAACCCCATCCCACCCGCTTCTGCGGCATGGCACTTCGCTACGGGGATTGCGCAAATGCTGGTGGCGATACAGTCTCTAACCGGATTCGTTCAAGCTTTCGCGCGGCTTATCCCAACCGTTCAAGACACCTGTAGCACGGTATCGCATCAGTCCCAGAGGCATTGTCTGCAATTTTGCCTGTGCAGAGAGCGCTTCCGCCCCCAAGCAGGAAACGCATTGCAGAGCAGTTTTTCCGGCCACCTACAACGGATCACAGCATTTGTGGTTGCAAAACGACACGTTACAAAATATCACTGCCTCAAATCCTGTTGTCGCTGCATCTGCAGGTTTCCAAATCATAAGATATCAATTGAAGAAACCATGAAACTTTCCGGTTTGCCTTTCCCATTGTAAAAACCCCTGTGGTCTTTCAGGATTTTAGAATCACAAAATCGCATCCTTTCGGGTACCGCAATACACCGGATCCTTATTGGCGGTTGATACCACGAATTTTGTACATTCCCCCTTGTGACGGTAGCCCGAAAACGCGGGGTGGTTTCCCACATTCAACACACCGGCACAATCCTGGACCTTTTAAGGCGCCCTCGGCAAAAACCGGGCAGTTTCCCTTACCTGCCGATATTTTGCACTGGCATGCCGAGGCCAACCCGTGAATCTTGTGTTTACCGATAAGCTAATTAAAATACACTCAGGGCGTGAACTCTGCTGTGATGCGCCCTTGGACCCCAGGGTTTTAACCGGCCCTGCCCTTTGCAATAACGGGTATCGCCGGGCATGATCTGAGCCAGCGCAAATAACGGCAAGGGTTGCTTGTATGACGGTTTTCCTCGCCATCATTCTTCTGGCTCTGGCTGCCTGGTTAATTCCTTTCTATTACAATCGCTGGCGCTTGAACTACCGTCGCGCCAAACCACTGAGTGACAAGCAGCTACAGTTGCTCGGGGAAACACTGCCTCTCTACCATTCCCTGAACCCGCAACAGCAGGGAGAGTTGCGAGGAAATATCGCTCTGTTTCTGCACGACAAGACGTTTGTGGGCTGCGAGGGATTGCAGGTCAATGAGAGAATGAAAGTGGCCATTGCCGCCCACGCCTGCCTGTTGCTGTTGGGGCGCAAAAATGCATGCTATCCCAGTCTCTACAGCCTGCTTCTCTATCCGGATACCTATGTCGCACAGGAAACAAAACGGGAGGGCTATATAGAAACCGCAGGACACAGTGTGCGGGCGGGAGAGGCTCATTACCGCGGTCCCGTGGTCCTGTCCTGGGGTGACCTGGAGGAGAATCTGCAGCATCCCGAGAGAGGGCACAATGTGGCCCTGCACGAGTTCGCGCATAAGGTGGATGAGGAGGATGGCCGCTTCGATGGCCGCCCCCTGTTCGAACGGGCCAGTGAGGGGGCCAACTGGGCCGGGGTGATGAACAGGGAGTTTGCCCGTCTGCGCCGGCGCGCGCAATTCGGCAACCTGGCTGACGAGGCACCCTCTGTGCTCGATCTCTACGGCGCCCAGTCACCCGCGGAATTCTTCGCTGTGGCCACAGAGACTTTTTTTACCATCCCCGTGGCGATGCGGCAACTGCACCCACAATTGTATGGGGAACTGAGTCAGTTTTATCGGTTGGACCCCGCAACCCTGATGCGCGGAAAACCTTCCGCTGTTTAGCCGCTTGGTATGCAGGAATGCCCTCGCCTTTACCCCCCATCAAAGCGGACTGCGCACTTACTGACCCCTTTCCCAAGGTAACTCCACACCGCCCGGGCCACTGTCACCCCCATGGGCGGTTTTAATTGCAGGTTGAATTTATCCCGCAATACTCTGCACGGAGCACCCGGCCCCACTACTTTCGGGTTCGCTCCGGCAGGGGGGAAGGGAGGGTAATTTACCGGCAATAGGAGCCAATGCCGCTGCCGGCAGGCGGTAAACAGGCAGGAAATGCGATTAATCCGCCGGGTATAGGGATTTCCAGACGGATTTATGGCTGGGTAGTACCGGAAGCGCCCAGCATCGGATTGCAGTTCTGAATAATTACCCGCCCCTCAAGAATATTTCCCCTGGAGTACTCAGTGAAAATACATTGATTGGTGTTGGGATCGTAGTTTTCGATCCATAGGTTGTCGTCTTTCCAGGTAGCCCCAATATGCCGAAACCCCTCCGGCACAGAGATTCGCATCACGCCGCCAAAACGCTTCACAAACACCTGCTGGTAGTGGAAATAATAGGCCAGCCATCCAGCCAGAAAGAACACCGCGGCCACGATAGCGCCTATTTTCAAGCTGCCCATACGGCTGCCCACATAGAGAGAGAGAATCACCAGGGCGATAACCGCCGCCCAGTAGAGATAGGTAACCATGGCTGTTCTTTTACCGTAACTAGTGTGTATTGCCCTTGGGCAAGAGTAGCGCAGAACCGGCGCAAACAAAATAGCGCCCGCACAACGGTTCCCGCTGCCGCAATGCTTCAGTCTTCCGCCAGCGCCGGCAACTGTTCGAATAACGCCAGTGCTTCGGGGTTGGCCAGCGCCTCCCTGTTCTTCACCGCCTGGCCGTGCACCACATTGCGTACTGCCAGTTCAACAATTTTTCCGCTGATGGTACGGGGAATATCCGCCACCTGAATCACCTTCGCCGGTACATGGCGGGGCGTGGTATTGGCGCGAATGGTGGTGCGGATTTTCTGTATCAGCGCCTCATCCAGTTGCACTCCAGTGCGCAGCACCACAAACAGAACCACGCGCACATCGTCGTGCCACTGCTGGCCTATGCAGATACTGTCGAGCACCTCCTCCACTTTTTCCACCTGGCGGTAGATCTCTGCGGTACCAATGCGCACACCACCGGGATTGAGCACCGCATCGGAGCGCCCGTATATAATCACACCGCCGTGTTCTGTGATCTCCGCATAGTCTCCATGGGCCCAGACGCCGGGCCAGTGCGCAAAGTAGGCGCTGCGGTATTTTACCCCTTCGGGATCATTCCAAAAGCCAATCGGCATACAGGGGAAAGACCGGGCACACACCAGTTCGCCTTTCTCAGCCGTCACCGCCTGGCCGCTGTCGTTCCAGACTTCCACCGCCATGCCCAGACCGCGACACTGCAGCTCGCCCGCAAAGACCGGCAGGGATGGGTTGCCAAGGGCAAAGCAGGAAATGATGTCGGTGCCACCAGAAATGGAAGACAGGCAGAGGTCTTCCTTGATCTCCCGATACACATAGCGAAAGCCCTCGTGGGCCAGGGGGGATCCGGTAGACAGCAATGCGCGAAGTTTTTCCAGCCGGTGGCTCTGCCGCGGTTTACAGCCACTCTTCTCCAGTGCGGCAATGTATTTGGCACTGGTGCCGAATACGCTGATGCCCTCTTCATCCGCCATATCCCACAGGCTCTTCGCCCCGGGGTAAAACGGCGAACCGTCAAACAGCACCAGGGTAGCGCCGGAGGCGAGGCCGCTCACCAGCCAGTTCCACATCATCCAGCCGCAGGTGGTAAAGTAAAACAGTGTGTCGTCGCGCCGCAGGTCACAGTGCAGGCGGTGCTCTTTCAGGTGCTGCAGCAAGGTGCCACCGGCGCCGTGCACGATACATTTTGGGACCCCGGTGGTACCGGAGGAGTACATGATGTACAGGGGGTGATCGAACCCGGTCTGCACAAAGGCGAGCTTGGACGGGGGCGCCGCAGTTTCAAAGTCCTGCAGCAGAATGGCCTTCTCCACGGGCTGCGCCGCCAGCACCCCGGCGGTCTGCTCCTCAGTGCGGGCAACGGGCACCACCACCAGTTTTTCGAGGGAATTGATACGGGCCGAAATGTCCCGCAAGCGCGGCAGGGAGTCAATCACCTTGCCGTTGTAGAAATACCCCTCACAGGCAAACAGCACTTTCGGCTCCGCCTGTCCGAAGCGGTCGAGTACCCCTTGGATACCGAAATCCGGGGAGCAGGAAGTCCAGATGGCCCCGAGGCTGGTGGTGGCCAGCATCGCCACCACGGTATCGATCACATTGGGCATAAAGCCCGCCACACGATCCCCCTGCACCACGCCCTGATCAGCCAGGGCGGCGGCGAGGCGCTCCACCCGCTGGTAGAGTTCCGCATAGCTGAGCTGTCGGCGGCCGCCATTTTCCAGGCGCTCAACCAGGGCCGGCCTGTTATCGCGAAAGCGCAGCAGGTTCTCGGCAAAGTTGAGTCTGGCACCGGGAAACCACTGGGCCCCCGGCATGCCGTCGCGCCCGAGCACCGCATCCCCGCGCGCACTGGCCAGCACCCCGGTAAAATCCCACAGGTCGCTCCAGAAGGTTTCGCGCGCCTCCACCGACCACTGGTAGAGAGCACTGTAATCACTCAGCGCCAACTGGTGTCTCTCATTGACCCAGCGGCGAAACGCTTCCATCTGGGTGGCGGCAACGGCCTCGGGGCTCGGTTGCCAAAGGGGTTGTGCGGTGTCCTTCATCTCAGCAGACCTTATGCATTCACAATGCTCAGCGGTTGTACGGATTTCGCTCGGTGCGAAGGAGGCCATCATGCCTTGCCGGGCAGATTTAAACTATTTTAATCTTATAAAGGTTTATTAAAAAATATTAAAGTCCCCCGCAAGCTATCCAAGGGCGGTCTGGAGTCCCCGTGAGTGCAACCATCAAGCAGCTGCGCGCCTTTACAGCCGTGGCGCGCAGCCGCAGCCTGGCGGAGGCCAGCGCGCAGTTACATCTCTCCCAGCCCGCCCTGTCTGTGGCTATTCGCAATCTGGAAGCCACCGCCGGTGGCCCCCTCTTCAGCCGCGATGGCCGCCAGCTGGTGCTGACACCCGAGGGACGGGAATTTCTCTCACGTGCCGAGCAGCTGCTGCACAGTTGGGACCAGTCACTGGAGGCCATACAGCAGCGGTTCCGCCTCGAACGCGGACAGCTACAGCTGGCGGTGATTCCGGCTTTTGCCCTGAACCGCCTGCCAACACTACTGGCGCAGTTTCACCGGGGCCATCCACGGATCGATATTGTGCTGGAGGATGTGGTGATGGAACGGGTGGTGCAGTCAGTTCAAGAGGGACGGGCTGAACTGGGCATCTGTTTTCGCCCGGACGATTTGGGCGGTTTGGTGTTCATTCCTTTCGAGCGCGATCGATTTATCGCCGTGACACCGGCGCAACATGCACTGGCCGGAAAACGCGCCTTGCAGTGGCGCGACCTGGCCGCGCACCCGTTTATCTCCATGAACCGGGGCTCGGCCGTGCGCCGCTGGACAGAGGAAGCCTTTGCACGCTGCGGCCAGGCCGCCCGCTATATTTGCGAGGCCAATCAGCTCAGCACCATCGGGCAACTGGTCCGCGCGGGGCTGGGTGTCAGTGCCGTGCCGCGCCTGTGTGCGGCCCAGATGCAGGAATACGGCTTGCATTGCCACACCCTGTCGGCACCGGTCGTCACCCAGGATGTGGGCATCCTCCTCAAGAGCCGCAGCAGCCTCTCGGCACCGGCACAAGCCTTCTTGCAGCTGGTCAGTGCGTGATTGTCACCGCCTTGGACGCTACGGGTCCGGGAATCACTTGCTGCTGGTCGCGCGCAGCATCCAGGCGGTTTTCTCATGTACCCGCATGCGGTCCGACACCAGGGCAATGGTGGATTCATCCTCGCCCTTCTGGGCAGACTTGAGCACATCACGACAGGTTTTGATCACCCGCTCGTGGCCTTTGGTGAGGATTTTAACCATATCCTCCGCAGCGGGAATTTCCACCACTTCCTCAATGGAACTCAACTGGGCAAAAGCCTGGTAGGTACCGGGAGCGGCAACCCCCAGGGTGCGAATGCGTTCGGCTATATCGTCGACGGCATCAGCCAGTTCGGTGTACTGCTCCTCAAACATCAGATGTAACTCACGAAACAGAGGCCCTGTAACATTCCAGTGGAAATTATGCGTCTGAAGATACAGTGTGTAACTATCGGCCAGCAGATGCTTGAGACCAGCAGCAATCTTTTCCCGATCCTTTTCGTCGATACCAATATCGATTTTCTTCATCACTATACGCCCCTTGTGTAGTAGAAGTTGGCCTGTCTCTAAACCCCCTAGTGTATTGAAAAATCACACGCCCATTGAATCAGGCACCAGACACAGGCATGAAATACGTCAGAAAAAATCGGCGGGGGTTACCGCAGGGATCAGCCGGTGTATTGGCCACCCCTCTGCAAGAAAGAATATCATGACAGCAGGGACAAGAAATACCTCAATCCCAAACTTCTGTCACAGGAATACCGAAACCGCAGGCCGGGTTAATCCTGGCCACACACGGGGCAATCCCTCTGCCGTTGTAACTGCAGGGATTGTAGCCCCAGGGTTTCAGCTTCCACCAGGTGCAGTTGATTCAGGCTGGGCACGGGCAGCCCCAGTAACCATTTCATCGCCTCCAGCGCCTGCATACTGCCAACCATGCCCAGCGCCGGACCGATCACACCGGCACTGGAGCAGTTCTGCGCTGCGCTGCGTGCCTGCGGCGGAAACAGGCAGGCATAGCAGGGATGCCGGTTTCTGGAAAAATCAAAGCTGATCAGCTGCCCGGAAAAGCCCTGCACCGAGGCCATCACCACAGGGCGTCGGGCTTCCCGGCAACTGCGGTTGATCACATGGCGGATTTCCAGGTTATCGGTGCAATCCAGCACCAGATCCACCTGACCTGCCTGTCGGCGCAGCCATGGCGCATCGGCCATACGGTTGTGGGCGTGAATGTGTATTGCCGGGTTGGCGGCAGTGAGCTGCTGGGCGGCCACCTGCGCCTTGGACTTACCCAGGTGGTTGGTTTTATAGATCACCTGCCGCTGGAGGTTGGAGAGATCAATACAGTCGCCGTCCACCAGATGTAATGTGCCAATACCGGCGGCGGCGAGATACAGGGCCACCGGGCTGCCGAGGCCACCGAGACCAATCACCATCAAGCGCGCGGCAGCCAGCTTTTTCTGCCCTTCCTCCCCCACCTGGGGCAACAGGATCTGGCGGCTGTAACGCTGTAATTCCCTGGCACTCAACATGGCAACCCCGTCGCGGACGCCGCGGGAACCGCGCCCTCTAGAGCGGTGCGCAGATCTGCAACCGCCTGTACATAATCTTCCGCCCCGGTGATGGCACTGACTACGGCAATACTGCCCACGCCGCTGGCGGCAACCTCGGCAACGCGCTGCAGGTTGATCCCGCCAATCGCCACCAAGGGATAATCCGGCAGAAGTGCCACCATGCGGGCGAGCTTTTGCGGCCCCTGCAACTGTCCGGACATGTCTTTGGTGCCGGTGGCATAAACCGCGCCGAGCGCCAGGTAGCTCGGGCGGTACCGGTAGGCCAGCAACAGTTCGTAAAAGCCGTGGGTGCTGATTCCAAGCCTGAGGCCCGCCGCCTGGATTGCCGCCAGGTCGGCTGTTTTCAGATCACCCTGCCCCAGGTGAACCCCATAAGCGCCGCATTCAATCGCCAACTGCCAGTAGTCGTTGATAAACAGCCGCAGCTGATGGCGTTTGCCAATGTCCACAGCGCGCGCCACCTGCGCGCGCAGATCGCCGCCGGGATGTTTGATACGCAGTTGCAGGGTGCGCACACCCTGCTCTGCCAGCCGCTGCAACCAATCCACAGAATCCACCACTGGATAGAGCCCCAGTTCGGTGCTGTCGGGCATGGCAAAACCCTGCACAAAGGTCTGCGTCGAAACATCGCCAACCAGGCCGTAGGCTGCACTACGGTCTTCTCCGGGCAGCAGTACCTCGGGAAAATCCCGCAGTTCCAGTGGCCAGCCGCAGTGTCCCACCGGCCCTGCGCCCGCCCCGATTCGATCACTGTTTGCAAGGCGCAGACCGCGCTGCACATAGGCTTTTCCCAGCACGCAGGCGTCCCGCAGTGGATAGCCCAGCGCTCGGCATGCGGCAATGGCCGAGGAGAGCGTACAGCCAGTGCCATGGGTGTTGTTGCCCGGTACTGCCCTGCCAATCAACCAGTCGGCTTTGTCACCGTCCCAGAGTAAATCGGCAATTTCCCCGGGGCGCAGTTGCGTGTGTCCACCGGTGACCAGTACCGCACCGCAACCCCGCGACTGCAGTTGCCGCGCCGCGCCAATGAGCGCTGCAGCACCGGCAGGGGCGGTTTGGCTCAACCACTCCAGTTCGTACCGGTTGGGGGTGACCAGGTCGCACAGTGGCAGCAGCTGTTCGAGCACTGGTGCCGCGATACCCTCTTCGGTCAGGCCGGCACCGCTGCTCGCCACCGCCACCGGGTCGTAAATAACCGGGACCGGCTTAACCTGCCTGAGCGCACGCAAGAACTCAGCCACTGCCAATACCTGCCGGGCGTTGGCCAGCAAACCCACCTTGATCGCCGCCGGAAACAAATCCGTCTGCAGGGCCTGCAACTGGGCTTGCAGCACGTCTATCGACACGGCGTTAATCGAGTCCACGGCACAGGTATTTTGTGCGGTGTTGGCAGTGATGGCCGTGCAACCGTGACAGCCCAGATCGGCAAATGTCAGCAGGTCTGCCTGGATACCGGCGCCGCCGCCCGAGTCGCTGCCGGCAATACTCCAGACAATCGGTTTGTTTGTGAAGGCTTCCTCTGGCATCAATAGGTTATCCTTGCGGCAGATGTTCGCTCTGCTGCCAGAATGGCATATCCAGCGTGGGGGTACTCGGGCTGGCGGTCTGGCGCTTGAGCATCAGCCCGGCATTGAACGCCGCGCGCCCCGATTCTATGGCGAGTTTGAATGCTCCCGCCATCGCCACCGGGTCCCGCGCCCTGGCAATGGCGGTATTTAACAGCACCGCATCAAAACCCGCTTCCAACGCTTCCGCTGCCTGCGAGGGGGCGCCGATGCCAGCGTCGATAATCAATGGCACTCCGGGCAGGCGCTCGCGCAGCATGTGCAGATTGTATTTATTCAAAAGCCCCTGCCCGGTGCCGATTGGCGCACCCCAGGGCATCAGCACTTCGCAGCCGACATCCAGCAACCTGCGGCACAGCACCAGGTCCTCGGTGCAATAGGGCAGTACTTTAAAACCCAGGGTGACCAGTTCGCGCGCCGCTTCGACCAGGCCAAAGGGGTCCGGCTGCAGGTTGTAATCATCGCCGATCACCTCCAGCTTGAGCCACTCGGTCCGGAAAATCTCCCGCGACATCTTCGCCAGCTCCACCGCCTCCCGCGGCGATTTGCAGCCCGCTGTATTCGGCAGTAACTGGCAGCCGGACTCACGCACATAATCCCAGAATACATTGTCCCGCTGCTGCGCCGGGTTTTGCCGGCGCAGGGACAAGGTGATGATTTCTGATGCAGAGGCGCGCACCGACTCCCGCATGATGGCCGGCGATGGGTACAGTGCAGTCCCCACCAGCAGGCGGCTGTTGAATTCCCGGCCGTAAAGGACTAACGGATCACTCACACTCACCCCCCCACCACCGGTGCCACAATATCCAGGCGATCATCTTGATGCATCGCAGTTGCGGCATACTCCGTGCGTGGGACAAAGCGGCCATTCACCGCCACGGCGAAGGTCTCCCCGCAATACCCCAGCTGCTGCAACAGCGTGGCCAGCGCCATTGAAGACGCCAGCGTGTGGGCTTCCCCATTCACAAAAACCTGCATCAAACCACCTGTAGAAGCTGTTCTGTCACTATCTCTTCCACCTGCTGCACCATTGCCGGAGCCAGCAGATAACCGTGGCGATAGAGACCATTGACACGTATCTGACCCCGGGCATTGTGTATCAGCGGCCTGTTGTCCAACGTGGCGGGGCGGCAGTTGACCCGCGTCTCCACGATGCGCGCTTCGGCGAACGCCGGGTTGAGGGAAAAGAGTGCGGAGGACAGCTCCATACTGGAGCGCACGGAAATCGGAGACATGTCCTCACTTTCAATTTCAGTGGCACCAATCACCGTACGACCGTCACGGCGGGGCACCGCATAGAGACTGTAGCGGGGGTGCAGCAGACGCACCGGGCGTTGCAAAACCACCTCGCGGGATTCCACCACCATCACTTCACCGCGCACACCGCGCAGCCCCTCAATACCGTCTTTGGCACCGAGGCCGCGACAGTCTATCACGCAGTCGAACTGCTCCTGTCCTTCGGTAAAGCACACCCGGTTTTGTTCACAGCCCACCTTGGTGCGCTCGCGCAGTGTCACGCCCTGCTGGCGCAAAGCACTGAGCAACAGGGGCAGCAGGCGGTGGTTGTTGATATCCGCTTCACCGCGCAGGAACAACCCCTGATCAAAGCGTTCCAGGGCCGGTTCCAGCGCACGCAGTCCGCGCGCGTCCAGGGACTGCACCTGATCTTTTTCCAGCGTGCCCAGCTTGCCGTGCAGATCCCGCAGAAACTGTGCCAATTCACTCCTGTCTTTGCCGTGGGCAACCAGCACACTGCCGGCCTGGCGAAATTCCACTTCGCGGCCGGTCTGCTTTTCCAGCTGCTTGCTCCAGTCCATCCAGAGTTTCAGGCTCTCAAGCCCCAGGGTATAAATCTCTTTTTCCCCCTGAACCAGTTCGGACAGGGGCGAGATCATGCCCGCCGCGGCCCAGCAGGCCCCTTCCGGCATCGACAAATCCCCTGCCTCGAACAGAGTAATATCCAGCTCCCGCCGGGATAACCGCCAAGCCAGCAGACGGCCCAGCAGGCCGCCACCGGCAATGGCTATGCTCGCTTTGGTTTCACTAGTCATTGACCACCTGTCACTCCAACCTCGTTTGGGCACCGACCGACAGCAACCACCCTGGTGACTGCGCACAGCGGGTGCCGGTTATTTTCCAGCGGGGAACCAGCGTCTTGAAATCCCTGCCCAATGGTCATCATCCGCCCTTGTGATAGATCTCGCTGCCCATGTCCTTGAACTTGATCGCCATGTCTTCCATGCCCTGTTCCGCCTCCCGCCTGGCCGCGTAATCGCGCACGTCCTGGCTAATTTTCATGGAGCAAAACTTGGGGCCGCACATAGAGCAGAAGTGCGCGACCTTGCCGGATTCCTTCGGCAGGGTTTCGTCGTGATAAGAGCGCGCCCGCTGCGGATCGAGACCCAGGTTGAACTGGTCCTCCCAGCGAAATTCAAAACGGGCTTTGGAAAGGGCGTCATCGCGTTTCTGAGCGCGGGGGTGCCCCTTGGCCAGATCCGCAGCATGCGCGGCAATCTTATAGGCCATCAACCCCTCTTTGACATCCTCTTTATTGGGTAGGCCCAGATGCTCTTTTGGAGTCACGTAGCACAGCATGGCGCAGCCATAAGTGCCGATCAGCGCGGCACCGATGCCGGAGGTAATGTGGTCATAGCCGGGGGCGATATCGGTTGTCAAGGGCCCCAGGGTATAGAAAGGCGCACCGTGGCAATGCTTCAGTTGCTCATCCATATTCTCCTTGATTTTATGGATGGCCACGTGCCCGGGGCCTTCGATCATGGTCTGTATATCGTGCTTCCAGGCGATTTGGGTCAATTCACCCAGGGTGCGCAATTCACCGAACTGGGCTTCGTCATTGGCATCGGCAATAGACCCCGGGCGCAGGCCGTCACCGAGGCTGAAACTCACATCATAGGCCTTCATGATTTCACAGATTTCCTCAAAGTGGGTGTAGAGGAAATTTTCTTTGTGATGACTCAGGCACCACTTGGCCATAATGGAGCCGCCGCGGGATACGATGCCAGTCGTGCGGTTGGCCGTGAGCGGCACATAGCGCAGTAAGACCCCGGCGTGGATGGTAAAATAATCCACCCCCTGCTCCGCCTGTTCGATCAGGGTGTCGCGAAAGATTTCCCAGGTCAGTGCTTCGGCAACGCCATCCACTTTCTCCAGGGCCTGGTAGATGGGCACAGTGCCGATCGGCACCGGGGAGTTGCGCAATATCCACTCGCGGGTTTCATGGATATTGGCGCCGGTGGAGAGATCCATCACCGTATCCGCACCCCATCTGGTCGACCACACCAGCTTCTCCACCTCCTCCTCGATAGAGGAGGTAATGGCGGAATTGCCAATATTGGCATTCACCTTGCACAGGAAGTTGCGACCGATAATCATCGGCTCCACTTCCGGGTGGTTGATATTGGCGGGAATGATCGCGCGCCCCTCTGCCACTTCCCTGCGCACAAATTCCGGGGTGATTTGCTCGGGGATATAAATACCCTCACGGGCCTTCTGGTATTCCTGCTCCCCTGGCACACCCCCCTGTTGTGCACGGCCCATGTTCTCGCGCACCGCGATATAGGCCATTTCCGGGGTGATGATGCCGCGGCGAGCGTAGTGCATTTGCGAAACATTGTTGCCGGCCCTGGCACGGCGCGGGCCCGGCAGTTTTTCAAAGCGGATATGATCCAGCCCCCGATCCGCCATGCGCCTTTGGCTGTAGGCTGCCTGTCGGGAACCCAGCTGCTCGGTATCGTCGCGCGCCTCAATCCAGGCCTGGCGGAAGCGGGGCAAACCCTCGCGCACATCCACTTTGATGTTGGGGTCCGAGTAGGGGCCGGAAGTGTCATACACCATCAGCGGCGCATTGGGTTCCAGTACCGGATTGTTGGCATCCCCGCCCACAACACTGTCGCTCAGTTCAATTTGGCGGGCGCCCACCCGGATATCCACCGTCTCACCCGGCAGGTAGACCTTGCTGGAATTGGGGAAGGACTGCGCGGAGAGGTTTTTCAGGAAAGACTTTGCGGAATCGCGGCTGGCGGCGCGGGAGGCTTTGCCAGGCTGCTTGGTAGGTTCGGACATGCTTGACCCCGTGGCTTGCAAAAAATATAGGGCGCAGCGTCCAGGGCAAAAAGTAAGAGAAAAGTCATCCCCGTGGCAAACAGCGACGACTTCGGATCTTGTTCCCTACGCGGAAGTTACCCCGATCAGGTTCAACGGATCTCGCAGCAGCGATCTCAGCCCACAGGCGCTCCGACAAGTTGTTGCGCAGTATAGTGGAAGCCACCGGAGGGGAACAAGGCGTGTCTGTCTGTGCGGTGCCTCTACCCGGGGCGGTATGAAGCCGCCGGACAATCCCCCTGGCCTTCAAGGCCCCCTCTTGCGAAAGCACCAGGCGACAGAATTCCAACCCACTTCAAGTTATCCAAATCTGACCGATTAGTCCATAGTATTCATAATTCCACTTACCGGACTCTGGCTTACAATCCAGCGGGTTCACCGTAGCAGAATGACAACAATAACAACCTTCGACGAAAGTCGGTGCGGGAGAAACAACCATGTGGAAACAATACGGAGTTATAACAGCGTTAGTAGTCGGTATCCTGTCGGTCGAACCCTCAGTGGCAATCCCCTCCAAAGCTGTCGCCGCCGGTGACAGTATCACCATGGCCTTTGCTGCGGACTGTACTCGCAATACGAATATCCTGGATTTGCTTTGCCTGCTGGCAGGTGATCAGCCCGAGCATTCGTGGTTTGATGGGGATGACAGTTCGGTTGACAGTGTGCACGACAAATATAAAGTGACCCTGCCCAACCTGGCGGCGAATAAAAATGCAGCCGAATCCGGTGCCGAGATGCGCAGTGGCGGTGATAACTTTTCAATACAGGCGGATCGCATTCTTGCCCAGAGTACACTCGCGGATCATGTGGAGGTTGTGCTCGGCGGTAACGATATCTGTAACCGGGACTGTATCGATCCGGCCAATTGCAGTGATCCGCTGTATACCGACAGCGAGTGGCGTTCGGCTATCCGCGCGGGCCTGGATAAACTGGTCGCTGGTCTACCCAATGGCTCCACAATCGTGTTGGGTTCGGTGCCCCGTGTGCAGGACCTGCGCGCTGCGGGCCTGGAAAAGCAGAGCGGGGATTCACGGGTAGACTGTGAAAATGTCTGGTCCACCTTTGGCATCTGCCGAATTGCCACCAATGGCGGCACCTTGAACGGTGAGGATTTTACCACCCGCTATAACGGCATTAGCGCTGCCCAGCGGCGGTACAATGAAATACTGGCTGAGCAGGCAGCGAGCTATAACGGCACAAATGGCGTAGAGGTTATTGCCGAATATACCGGTGAAGACGAAGTCAATGGCGGCACCTTCATGTTTGGCAAAGATGATATTGATGGTGGGGATTGTTTCCATCCCAGTATCCAGGGGCAGAATATCCTGGCAAATATTATGTGGGATGGAAATCCGGATAAATAGTCACTAACTCTGCCCGGTGAACACTGGACCCAGCTATTGTATCCGACAGTTACCTTGCGCCATCAATGCCACATAGTCACTGATTGCCGGGTAAATAGCTGGCCCAGCCTGAACACGGATCAATCTTCGCCTCGAGCGGCGTCTTCATCAAAGTAACCAAGCTCTTCCACCACATACTGTAAGCGGTACGGCAGCCCCTTGCGCATTAAGGTAACATCAACGATCCGACCACTGGTAAGCGCTTCCCACAAAGTGTTTTGCCCACTGTGCACCCAGCTGTCATTCACACGCAGTAACACATCATTTTCCTGCAGGCCAAGCCCGGTAAAGAATTCACTGTCTGTAATACCCTCCAGCCGCAACAGGTGATGCCCCTCCAGTGCCAGTTCCGCCTGGGTGAATTTGGCTTCCAGCAGTTCGCGCTGGTCCAGTTGTTTGCGCAGCCATTCCTGCCCCAGGGTCAACACCCCGGATGGTTCGATCAACCTGCGGGTGCCGGGTCCCAGAGGCTGCTCAATCCGTTGTCTGGCTGCCTCGCTTATTGGTCGGGAATCGGTGAGCGGAATATCGGTCCCCGCCTCGCCCCGAAGTGGCAGCCTTTCCAGGCTGCCGCGATTGTCAATGACCGCAAACCTGTCATAAAGCCGCAGCAGGGATACGTTGGGCAGCAGTTGTTCCCCCAGGGTAAAATAGTGTGTCCGTGCCTGTTCCACCTCGATCAATGCTTTCGTGTTTTCCTCGACACTCGATGCACTCACTCCTACCAGCGCCAGAGGCAGTGTGGTCATAGGCAGGTTTCTGTCATTGACCCCACCGGAATCCCGCCATACATACGGCGCACCCGGAGAAACCCCCATTGCACGCAACTCCCCCTCCACCCAATAAGCGTACTGTTCAAACGTGCGCGGCCCCTTCTGATACAAACCGTTGATCAATACCACCGGAACATTGTTCAACCCCAGGTCTATCGCCATTGCCTGGTCTTTCAGCACTTTTGATCGGACATCTGCATCTGCCAGACACTGCCGGAAGCGGAACTCATCGAGCTGTAAACGCTGTGCCAGGGCTGCATAGAATTTCCCGTCAAGCTTGGGGGTTTGCTCATATAAAGCGTCGTGGTAATGACTGTAGGCACCCTGCGCTGCCGCACAGCGGGCTGCATGAGCGGCCGGTATTCCCTCCCTGTGGAATTTCAGCGGGAAATCAAAGTGCGCCTGCCCTGTCCACCCCGGATAGTGTTCAGCCAGCCGCCTCAGCACCGGTTGAAGGGATTGACAGTGTGGCGACTGGAAAGAGCAGAACACGGAAATGGTAATTGGGGCCTTGGGATTACCGCGCAACAGGCTGGAGTTGCCGGGCAATTCAATCCGGGGGGGGACCGGGACCGGCAGGAGAATTTCTACTGCCTGTTTGTGGTACTTTTTATCTGCCAACTCATAAATCTTGCCCACACGCAAGCCATACTGCATCTCTGCCAAATCATACAACGCCAGTTGCAGGGCGTTGTCGATCTCCTCAAGGCGGATCTCCTGGCCCCCAATGCGCGCGGCCAAAGGCGATTGGCCGGTGTCTGCTGCCCTGGGTACCTGTTCATACTCCGTGCAGGCCGTGAGGCAATAGAAGAGTGCATTCTGCAGGGAAAGCCAAAACAGACCATTTCGCTTCTTCATATCCCGCACGCTTTTTTTCGTTATTTACGCAGATACTAACAACCCCCTTTAACAGGACCTACAACATGGGGCCAAAAGGCGACAAACCCTTCCAAAAAATGCGTACCAGGTTATGTTTTTTGCAGCCACAGACGGTGGTTGATAAAAACACCGCGATGGGATGGTGGCCTTCCACCCGGATAGCCCCTGCCAAGACAGGCCCTGCAATACCCGGGAGCGGATGGCTGCTGCGCTGATGCACCACAAATGGCTACGCAGCGGTGGGAAACACAACTTGGCGTCGCCTAAAGCTTCAGTTTGATTGCAGTCTTTGCGAAAAGCGCATACCGTAGGTCTGCTGCCACAGCACCCAGCCGCTTCACCGGCGCAGTCTAAGAATAATAAACAGAGAAACCATACCGCAACGATCATTATTTATCCCGCGAGCGCCCCGTAACCGCAGGGCTCGCGGGTAATCAATCAACAAAACACTCAAACAAAGAAGGACCGCATCATGACCGCGTAAATGATAGAAAAACGCCACCCCCCGGTGCGAGCACACCGAGGAGAGGCTAACCCCAATAGATAATCTAAGGTATCTAGCGAGGCTGTCTTGAATGATACGCCATACACTCGTTCGTCTTCAATAAAGGTCTTTTTGAAGGCAGGTTTTCCGGGTCACTCCTGCCCCCGGCGGCGGAGTGTGCTGTGGCGTTGCGTGATGATTGGTGTGGTTTTTTACTTCAGCCGCGCACCGCCCCGGTTGCGCACCCTGCACACTGCACTTTGCTTTTTTCCCACAAGGATTACGCCTGCGGCAAGAGAAGCAGCGCTATGGGCTTTTGCCCGGCACCTCTGCCACAGGCGACATAAGGAGCCTAATCAAGATGCCTATATTACCCTGTCGATTATTTCAGCCAGTGGACCTGGGAGGGTATTTTACCTTCACGCTGGTCGCCATCAGAGAGAACGCGGTGGATCTGCATATTGCACCCGGCGAGGGCAACCAGGTGACGCGGGCCGTATGCTTCCTGCAATGGTTGGACGAAGCCTGTGCGCTGGAGGAGGAGCCAACCGATCAGCCCCCGGCCATTATCATACCGCTCAAGTGGCAAACTCCTAAAAAGACTGAGCGCTGAAGGCCCCCGGATATCTGTACAAACCAGGCCGTACCGCAAACACCTACCTTCCTGTGCTGTCATGGCGGGAAGGTAGGCACATAAATACAGAGGGTTAAATTCAGTGGTGATTTTTGGGATACTGGTCGCATGGATCATTACACCAGGTGGTTCGATCGTACTCAATTGTCGTACCTGATGGATTTAGAGTAATTTTCTAATCGTTGAGCGTGAAAATAATCCAGAAATACTGAAGCTTGTAAAAATTTTGCGCGACGTTTGCCAACCAAACATTTAAAACATCAAGAGAATATCCATGGAAAGTTCAGCGCTGAATGATTCACTCAAGAAATTAGGTCAATTAGCAACACAGGCCGAACGATACGTAAGTGAACTCAAGCTATCTCTACGGGAGAAGAAAGTTACCGCCAAAATTCAAGAAGATATCAACACATTTGATAAGTACTATGAAGATTACAGTATGGCACTGGAAGCCGGAGCCGATCGTGAGCGGATGATAACATCGGCTTCCCACATAGGTACGTATTTGACTGCCATAGCACACAGTTTAAGCAATACCTCGAAAAACGATGAAGACCTCAACGTATGGATTGATAAACTCACCAAGTTATCCAGTTTACTGAAAGAGAGTATTGAGGATAGAGAAACACTATTTCCCCAGACTGAAAACCCAGGAAAGCAAGCCTCAACTATTTTTACGGACTATGGTGTACCATCAACCGATGTTCTGCGCAAAAATATTGAGGCATTAAAAGGCCAGCTTCAGGATTCTGAAGACCGACATGAAAAAAAGCAATTAATCTTATCAAAAAGACTCGAAGAGATTGCATCTCAGCTAGATACGATTGAAAGTGCCATCAAATCAAGACTGGAGGCCGTTGATGCATTATATTCGAGCGCGCAACAGGAGCTGAATAACAAACAAAAGAGCGTGGATGATCTTCTAGGAACGATTTCGGCCAGTGTGATTGCCGGAGATTACGACTCCAGTGCTGCTTCCGAAAAGAAAATGGCCGACTGGCTTCGGATCGGCTCACTAGCCTGCATGGTTATAATTGCTGTAATTATAGGATTCTCTTTATACGAAACAACAACAGAAGCTTTTAAATGGGAGAATTCGCTTTTTAGATTAGTATTTACTGTTCTTTTGTCTGTGCCAGCAGCCTATTTAGCGCGAGAATCTACAAAGCATCGCCAACAGCAATATACACACTTACAAACCTCATTGGATTTAAAAGCAATCACACCTTATTTGGCCTCATTACCCATAGAAGAGCAACACAGGCTTAAATCAGAAATTGCAAACCGGTTATTCGCGCCCAGGGATTATGCAAGCAGTACCGCAGATTCGTACCCTGTCAATGCTCAAGAACTATTGATCAAACTGCTGGATAAAATAGAGCTTAAATCCCCTGGAAACTCAGATAACAGTACTGCTAAAAAAGGCTGATAAACCACTGTCATATCAAGCTGTCAGTTTGATGCCATAATCTTCCAGTTGCGCTATTCGACGGACCCTGTAAATTTACGGGCACCAGAATTAGATTAAAAGTTCAAAAAATGGTCAAACAGATCATATAGAGAACTGATAAATATAGTAAGCATCTTTAATTGCAATATGCGTCTTCCTTGCTGGAAATCAAGGCTCTAGACATACATATCACAGATACCAGAGGTATGAACGCTAAAAGCCAAGCACAAAAAAACCGACACTTGGCCGGTTAATCAAAATGCCCGTTGCGTACAATTTCGGCAGCTTTACATAGAGTATGCATGTATGCTGTCAATCCTTTTCACAGCCTTTACATTCATTGATAAGGTATACTTCACTAAATAAAATGCCTGTATCGCTCTCTCGACTCAGTTGCACATTTTTCCATTAAGTCTTTGAAATGCTTTGCTTTATGACAGTATCACAGATAGATAACTTAAAAATCTGCGATACAAAACAGGCTACTCGTCCGTGCACAGACAAACTGACAAATGACCAGCGGAATCAGTTTCAATTGCTCAAAAAGAGCAATACAGCATCAGGATTGGCAATGGACACTTTGCATAAGAAAAACAAGGTTATTTCTTAAAAGACAGTATTTCACTCGAAAATAATGTCCGAACAGTTATAAAAGCCTTCGCCGGCGGGATCATTTCGTTGCCATCTGACATACAATACGCCTGTGCCGCTTCTTTCTGTCGGTATGTTTATATCCATTTCGTAATACCCATTTACCACAGGCAGGTTACCGTAACTGTTAATAATCTCAAGATCAGACCATTGTAAGCGCTGCGTGGCCGAATCAAATCCGGGCTTAGTAAGGTATATTCTCCAATAACTTGGATTGTGCGCTGCTGTTGCCCGAAATTTCAGCCTGTGCGACCCTGCAGCCAATAGGGTTTTTTGCCAGTCTGGCGAAGGAATATCCATTCCCGCTTTGGCTGACGATCCAGCACTGCAAAGATAGCCATCAATGACTACGGATTGAACAGCCGAATCCTCATTATAGTTGGCAACATTTGCGGAAAATTCATTTTTCTGTACAAATGGATAAGTACCCGACTCCAGAAACGCAGCTCGGCATGCTGAGTTAGGGATGGCAGAACCATCCGAGGGGTGCCAATATCCCCCATCTTCGGCACAGAATATCTGCCTGGCTTTTGGAAACTCCGTCCAACCATGACTGGAGGCAAAGCCCGAAAAGCCAACCATTACCGACGCAACTATCCATGAAACTATTGTAGTTCGCATGTTGTTATCTCCCAGTTTGAGTCCTTCGTGAGAATAGCGGCTAACCAGTAAACCTGTAGAAGCAGAATCGAAAAATTTGTCTCTTATCGGGATGACACTTACTGAATTTCATTGATTGAGAGATCAAACTTTGTGACGTTTTTGACTATCATTAATTTCAGGCAGACCAAAGGAGGAAGGTAATGCCAAAAAAGCGTAGGTTCTCTCCTTGTCAACCTTACCGATTTTCGGAGTTACTCCAGTAGCCACCTCGCATTCCAATTAGCATTTTTCTCCTCTTTGTCACTCAATCCTCTTAAAACGCCCTCAACCAGAATCAGGATTTCACAAAGTTCGGGCAGGCTTTCGCTGCGGGAAAAACGCATCATGGGCCAACACCCTAGAGGTTTTGATACCAATCATCGAGGGTGCTAACAAGCCATACCGATGCATGCCGGTTACCCATTTCAGCACGCTGTGCCAATGCCAGATCCGCCGTGAAACATACCACCGGGAAGATTGTTGAAGTCTCCCCAGCCCCGGACCACTGTCTCAGGCTTAAGTGGATCTCGCCAGTGGCAGGCTGTCTCAGATCTGAACAGGGTCTACGGAGTATCATGTCCTCTAAAACCGATATGAAAACCCAGCGATTGAGCGCGAGACACAGGGCATACATTTGCCATAACAATTTTCCCAGAAGCACTGCATCCAATCCTTTCAGGAGTGCGTCCTATTCAGCAGTGGCAGTTGCCCTTATAATTCACAACAGATGATAAGTACGAGACCAACAATGAAAATCGCTATTAGAATCCTGATTGGTGCCCTTATGCTACCGGCCAGCATTACCGGCTGGAGTGCTGAAGGACAGGCGCTAGAGGTAGAGGAGGCACCTGCAGCCCAGGTCATGTTATTCGGGGTATTCCACTTTGCAAACCCCAGCCGGGATGTCGTGAAAAGCGAAATAATTGATGTATTGACACCGAAAAATCAGCAATACCTTGAGCAGTTGACCGGAAGACTTGCAAAACAATCTCCCACGCATGTCATGCTCGAATGTGATCCTGCACTTCAGGAAAAGTATAACCGGCTATTTCATTCCTATCTTAAAGGGGAGCACAAACTTGATGTTAACGAAAACCAGCAACTGGGTTTTCGCATCGCAGCTCAGGCAGGGTTGACGGATGTCATTTGCTATGACGAGCAAAAGGTGCACTGGAAAGGAGGGGAATTGATAGAATACATGAAAAAATCCAGTCCAGATAGGAAAAAACTATTTGATGAGCACATTCAGCAGTTCAGTGAACTCACCGCCCATCACCACCAAACTTTTTCTCTGGAACGCCTGCTGAGACAGAGCAATGATCCGTCAGAGGATCGCGAGAATATGAACCTCTACCTTATGGTCAATGACATTGGTGCCGGCGGCGAGTTTGTCGGGGCCGGGGCATCTACTAGCTGGTGGCATCGTAATTTCCGTATGTACGCCAATATCCAGGCAGTAGCTCAACCGGGCACCAGGGTGATTGCTATCGCAGGCAGTGGACATACCGCCATTTTGAAAACTTTCCTTGCCACGGATCTGGCCCGTGAATCCTGGGATGTCAACGCATATCTCTAGGAAACGCTTTGATAGCGTGTGTAGAAGCGGGATGCGGGTAAAGGGCAAACCGGTTGCCCGCACAGAAAGCTATCATTTGTACGCTGTTACAAAAGGCTGGATTCGTTCGTATCGGGTGCGGGCTATTTCACCAGCCAGAGTAATTACCAAGCAATCAAATACCGCCGGATTTCCACGCCTGTTGAGTACAACAAGCATGGGGGGGGTTAAAATCGTCCCTGCAAGCAAATTTATGTTGAACGCTTATGGGGCATTTACACGTTTTTGCTTTATTTTGGATACACTTGAAATGGGCAGCCCATCAGGCACTGACCGTCTCACGCTTGTTTAATTCCTCTTCGCGCAATTCCCGACGCAGAATCTTGCCGACATTGGTTTTCGGCAAATCATCGCGAAACTCTACCTGCTTTGGTACCTTGTAAGCGGTCAGATTCTCCCGGCAAAAGTCCACAACCTCTTTCTCGGTGAGAGGCTGACCGGCCTTGACCACAAACAGTTTGACATGCTCGCCGCTCTTCTCGTCGGGAATACCAATGGCCGCAGCTTCGGCCACTTTGGGATGTGTACTGACCACATCCTCAACCTCATTGGGATAAACATTGAAACCGGATACGATAATCATGTCCTTTTTGCGGTCCACAATTTTGATATACCCATCATCCTGAATAACCGCCATATCCCCGGTATTCAACCAGCCCTCGCTGTCGAGCACTTCGGCGGTGGCCTCCGGGCGCTGCCAGTATCCTTTCATCACCTGGGGACCGCGCACACAGAGTTCACCGGGAGAATTGTTGGGCAGGTCGTTGTTATCCTCATCAACAACCTTGACTTCAGTACCTGGTACCGGAATACCCACGGTGCCAAGCTGAACGCCACCGATCGGATTGAAGGAGACAACCGGGGAAGTCTCAGTCATACCGTAGCCCTCCATGACAATACAGCCCGTCATTTCCTCCCAGCGCTTGGCTGTATCGCGAGTCAGGGCCATACCGCCGGAAGCCGTGGTACGCAGCTTGCTAAAATCCAGCTCAGAAAACGCCTTGTTGCGCATCAGGCCATTGAACAGGGTATTCAAACCCACAAAACCGGTAAAGCGCTGGCCTTTCAGGGCTTTCACAAAAGCCGGAATATCCCGTGGATTTGGAATCAACAGCGAGTGGTTGCCCGAGGCTAAGAGGCACATACAGTGGATGGTGAAAGCATAAATATGATAGAGCGGCAATGGGGCGATATAGTATTCTTCCCCCTCTTTCATACTATCGCCAAAAGCTTCGCGCACCTGCTCCATATTCGCAACCAGGTTCCGGTTGGTCAACATTGCACCTTTGGCAACGCCGGTGGTCCCGCCGGTGTACTGCAACACGGCGATATCTTCCGGCGCTCTTTCCACATCCCGCTGGGGCTTCCTGGCACCCAGGGCCATGGCTTCACGAAAACGCACCTGCCGGGCAAAGAAAAATTCCGGCACCATTTTTTTGATGTACTTGGCCACGCTGTTGATCAAGGTGCGCATAAATGGGCTGTGCAGATCCGCAATTTCACTGACAATCACTGTTTCAACACTGGTTTCCGCAACGACCTCAGCGGCGGTATCAGCTATATTGGCGAGCACAATTAACGCCTTTGCACCTGAATCGTTCAGCTGGTGTTTCAGTTCGCGATGGGTATAGAGCGGGTTGGTGTTGACCACCACAAGGCCCGCACGCAAGGCACCAAAGACAACCACCGGGTACTGCAGAACATTGGGCAGTTGAACGGCAATACGATCACCGGGCTTCAACTGGGTATGATGTTGCAAATAGGAGGCAAATCTGGCGCTCAGGGTATCGATTTCACCCACTGTCAGAGTGTGTCCCAAACAGGAGAAAGCCGGTCGGTCACTATATTTGGCGCAAGCGCCCTTGAATACATCGAGTATGCTGCGATCAATGTCCAACTCTTTTCTCCCATTCCGGATTGTTGTTGTCGCCACCCAATTCCTCAGTCTTTATAGGGGAAACCAGCCAGGGTGCCAGCGACAATTTATTTATTGTTTATCATATCCTGCAAAATAGCGCATAGCGGGGCATCTATGCCTCTCCTGACAGGTCTCCACTCTGTGCGGGAAATAAACTTGCCAGTGCAGCCGCCAACTCCCGGTCCCCGAAGTATCGGACATCTCCCAGCAAAAAGGCATGCCGCGCGTTTAAATGGCCGTCCAGTATGGCGCTCAGCGTGTGGTTTGCCATTTCCAATACCAGTGCCGGTGCGTCTGCCTGTCCAAATTCGGATACCACTTCGAAATTGTCCGGCGTCCCCGCTATATACACGTAAAAATCACAGGCATCCGGCAGCCGAAACTGTACCCGAGCAAGTGGGTGCAAACAAGCCAGGTGTCGCAGACGCGTCTGCACTGAGTCCGGCAGTTGCATTGGAATCCCCCTGATATTAGCCATTTCAGCACTGCTAAGAAAACCGCCGGTGAATCACCGGCGGTTTCTATTGTTTAGGGGGTTAGAACGCAAAATGTGCTGCGTCCAACTCCATCAGGGAAGCCGCACCACTCTGCATGGCGGTGGCATGGCTGGTTGTGCGGGGCAGAATGCGCTCGAAGTAGAAACGTGCTGTGGCCACTTTCGCGCGATAGAAATCAGCCTCATCGGCACCTTCGGCCAGCTTCAGGTTGGCCGCTCGGGCGGCGCGCGCCCACAGGTACGCCAATACGGTGTAACCGGAGAACATCAGGTAATCCACTGAGGCCGCACCGACCTCATCGGCATTTTCCATGGCTTTACTCCCCACCTGCAAGGTGAGGTCGCCCCACTGCTTGTTCAGCGCCTGCAATTGAGTGACAAAAGGCGCAAGGGCTTCGTTGTCAATTTCCGCCTGGCAGAACTTGTGTATTTTCTTGGTAAACCGGCGCAGCAGCTCACCCTGGCTCAGCAGCACCTTGCGGCCCAGCAAATCGAGTGCCTGGATACCGGTAGTCCCTTCGTAGATAGTAGAGATACGCGCGTCCCGCACGTTTTGTTCCATACCCCACTCTGTAATATAGCCGTGACCACCGAAGCATTGCAGGCCCAGGTTCGCAGACTCAAAGCCCACTTCAGTAATAAACGCTTTGGCGATCGGGGTCAGCAGGGCCAGCAGATCCTCTGCCTCTTTTTTTGCTTCCTCACTTCCCCGGTAAGTGATATCCACCAACTGGGCACAGTGAACGACCAGCATCCGGCTGCCTTCGGCAAAGGCCTTTTGGGTCAGTAACATGCGGCGAACATCCGGGTGTACGATAATTGGGTCAGCCGGACCTTGCGGATTTTTGGTGCCGGAAAGGGAGCGCATCTGCAAGCGCTCCCGGGCATAGGCAAGAGATTTCTGAAAACCGATTTCAGCATGTGCCAGTCCCTGCAGGGCAGTACCCAGGCGCGCAGTGTTCATAAAGGTGAACATGTAGTTCAGACCTTTGTTCGGTTCGCCGATCAGAAATCCCTTGGCCCCATCGAAATTCAACACTGCAGTGGCGTTGCCGTGAATACCCATTTTATGTTCGAGGGAACCGCAAACCACACGGTTGCGCTCGCCGACGGAGCCGTCTGAATTGGGCAGGAACTTGGGCACAATAAACAGTGAAATACCCTTGGTGCCCTCCGGGGCATCCGGCAGACGTGCCAGTACGATATGGACAATATTTTCGGTCATATCGTGCTCGCCGGCAGAAATAAAAATCTTGGTTCCGGTGATTGCGTAGGCGCCGTCGGGACCGGGCTCAGCTTTGGTACGCAAAATACCCAGGTCGGTACCACAGTGTGGTTCGGTCAGACACATGGTGCCGGTCCAGCTACCCTCGACCAGCTTGGTCAGGTAGGTACTTTTCTGCTCTGTGGTACCATGGGCTTCCAGGGTGTTCATGGCACCGTGGGAAAGGCCCGGGTACATGCCCCAGGACCAGTTGGCGATACCCACCATTTCGCTCAGCACAGTCCCCAGTGATGGTGGCAGACCCTGGCCACCGTATTCCGGATTATGCGGCAATGCAGGCCACCCCGCCTCCACAAACTGCTGGTAGGCCTCTTTAAAACCCGTGGGGGTAGTGACTTCACCATCACTCCAGGTGCAGCCCTGCTGGTCGCCGATCTGGTTCAGTGGCGCCAGCACGTTTTCGCAGAACTTTGCCCCCTCCTCCAGGATGGCATCGACAACATCAGGAGTAACCTCCCCATATCCAAGCGATGCGTAGTGCGCATCTGAGCCCAGCATCTCGCGCATCACAAAACGCAAATCGCGCAGTGGCATTTTGACATCGGTCATCCTGATACCCTCAATTCAATGATTTTCTGGGCCGAGTGAAAACTGGCCAGTCATATTTGTGACTAAATTATGCTATTGGTTCATAATAGTAGTAAGCCGGCAGCGCTCTCTATGGCGAAATCCGTCCAAAATGGTGACAAATCGAGGCGGGAATTGGAAAAGGTGTGGCCAATGGGATCACATGTACCGACCGGCAGCGGCGCGGCCACTCCGGCGATATTCTCCCGGTGTAATGCCTGTCCACTTTTTAAAAGCACGGAAGAAGGCGCTGGACTCGTCAAACCCGAGCATTTCCGCAATCTGGCTATTGGAGAGGTCCGGACAACTCAGATAGTGGAAGGCGGCCTCCATACGGCACTCATCTTTCAGCTTCTGGTAGGAGGTGCCCTCCTGTTGCAGGCGACGGCGCAAGGTGGTTACCGACATATTGAGCCGCTCCGCCACCGCCTCTGCCGCAGGCATGGACTCGCTCACATCCCGGTTCAGGATGGTCTTTACCTTGGTCTTGATACTGTTGGCACTGCCGTCACTGATCACCAGATGATAAGGAGCCGTGCGGATAAAATCCTCTACCGTTTGCGGGCTCTGCACCACCGGGTATTCGAGATAGCGGGCGTCGTATTCGAGGGCGTTAAACGGCTGCTCGAAAAGCAGTTCTTCCGCCTCGCTCTGGGCCAGACTGCGGAACTCTTCGGGGCAGGGAAAAGAAAAATACAAACGCGCCAGGGGTATCTCGCGCCCGGCCAGCCAGCAATAGAAGCGATGCCAAACAGCCAGGGTGGTGCGAATCACGCTGGGGCTGGTGGATGCGAGTAACTGCTCGAACTCACCCTCTCCCAGTGAGCTGATACCGCGAATCTCAACACGCCCGCGCCCGGAATCTCCGGATTCCAAGGCCGGTTTCACCTTAAAGCCACGGCAGATCTCCATAAATTCGGCACAGAGCGCAATCGCCTGGCGCAGGGTGACACAGTTCACCACGGCCAGGCACAACAGGCGAAAAGAACCTGAGCGCACCCGCCCCCCACTGAGCATGCCAAACCACTCGTTCTGCACCAGCCACATGACACGCTGGTACAAACGCCCGTATTTGATGGCCGAAAAGGCCGCGACACCTTGTAACTCCGACTCGACAATATCCACTGAAGCCAGCAGCTCACCGCGGTCACAGCCGTGGCGTGTTGCCTCTTCCAGCAAACGCTCCAAATAAGCAATGGGTATGCGGAGTTCCTCCTTTGCTGATGCCATCGATCTACTTTCGCCTGCGCAACCAACTGAGCAAGGCCCCGAAGCCCATCGCCACTAAAATGATGACAAACAGGACTACCAATATAAAGGCCAGATAGTACACAACATGCTTTACGGGCAAGTCCCAACTAATAACCGCCGCGGCGACAAATGCGACACAGGCGAGAACACTGATGATAAAAGAGCGGCGACTTTTATTGGCCATGATGACTTGAATATAGTGATTTTGAAAAAAGGAGAGATTACCACTTTCTGTGGCACTACCATTGTATTGTCGGTGTTAGGTACCGGTGCGGCGTCGAATCGTGAAGGATTGGCAGGTTCCTGTCAACGCCGCAGGAGGAGCGAATGCCCAGAAGAATGCTGGAACCCGAGGACCAGGTTACCCTGAAACGCCTGTTCCAATGGATGATGTGCCTGACGGTGATTATCTCCCTATTGATGCTGGGAATCGCTTTTTTCGCCTGAAGCGCAAGGGGGTACCCCAGTGTGCGGGATCGGCTATTGCCCTACCAGTCCGCCTTTGGCCAGATGGTTGGGGTCCAACAGATCCTGCAGAGTCTCCCGGTCCAGTGTGGTCATTTCCAGGGCAACATCCAATACCGGCCTGCCGCTGCTGTAGGCCACCTTGGCAATCTCGGCGGCTTTCAGGTAACCGATTACCGGGTTCAGCGCCGTTACCAAAATCGGGTTGCGCCCTACTGTGTTCTCAATGTGCACCCGGTTCACGGTAAAGCTTGCGATGGCGCGATCTGCCAACAACAGGGTGGCATTGGCCAGGAGGTTGATACTTTCCAACAGGGTACTGGCCACTAGCGGCAGCATCACATTCAATTGGAAGTTACCGCTTTGCCCTGCCACGGTGATGGTGGTGTCATTACCCATCACCCGTGCCGCCACCATGGCTGCGGATTCGGCAACTACCGGATTCACCTTGCCCGGCATAATGCTGCTGCCAGGCTGCAACGCCGTCAACTCAATTTCTGCAATGCCCGCCAATGGGCCACTGTTCATCCAGCGCAAATCGTTGGCAATCTTCATTATTGCCACCGCCAGTACCTTGAGCTGTCCAGACAGTTCCACCGCCGTATCCTGGCACGAGATTGCAGCAAACAGATTATCCGCCGGGCGGAACTGCTGGGAGGTGTGCGCACTCAGTTTTTGCGCGAACAGTTCGGAAAAATCCGGCGGAGCATTGAGCCCGGTACCGATCGCCGTGCCCCCCTGGGCCAGTTGCGCAAGGCGCGGCATGGTGATGCGGATGCGCTCGCGGCAGGCTTCTATCTGCGCCGCCCAGGCATCCACTTCTTGGGCCATGGTCATCGGTACCGCATCCATCAGGTGGGTGCGACCGGTTTTCACCACATTCTGCACCTCGACAGCCTTGTCGCGCAGACGGGTATGCAAATGCCGCAGAGCGGGCAGTAACTTATCCCGCACGGCCAGCAGCGACGAGACGTGAATCGCGGTGGGAATGACGTCATTACTGCTCTGGCTCATATTGACGTGGTCATTGGGACTGATGGACAGACCACTGCCGTCTCCAGCCAGGTGCGCAATCACCTCATTGGCATTCATATTCGAGCTGGTCCCGGAGCCGGTCTGGTAAATATCAACCGGGAAGTGACTGAGATATTCAGGATCTCCGAGGCGGTTACAGGCGCCGATAATGGCCGCTGCCTGGGCCTGGCTCAGCAGGCCCAGGTCTCTGTTGGCCTCTGCCGCCGACTTCTTGATCAACACCAGAGCGTGAATAAACTCAGCCGGCAGGCGATGGCCACTGACGGGAAAATTTTCTACCGCACGCTGGGTCTGAGCCCCGTACCATGCCTCCCGCGGTACCTGCACCTCACCGAGGCTGTCTTTTTCGGTTCGAAATTTTTCGCCCATTTCCCTCTCACAGGGTGCGTCATACGCACCGGTCAAGGATTGCTATTAGCGCCGGGGAAACTATTCCACTTCGACCGTAATCTTCTTGGACATTACCGGGTTTTGGTGGGGAATATGCAGATAGTTGCCCAGTACCAGTTGCAGTGTATGTTTGCCAGGCGGCAGGGTAATTTCGGTTTCGGTCTGGCCACCCCCATAGTGAATAATATTCTTGCTCGCCGGTAGCGGTTTGCTCAAATCCGGCAGAGTATCCACATCAATCAGCAAGTGGTGATGCCCGGTGTTTTCAAGATTCACACCCGCAGGTGCCACACCCATACCGGACAAACCAAACCGCACGGTAAAAGTCTGGGAAACTTTTTCACCATCCTTGGGTGAAATGATATAGAGCCTGGCACCCTCCGGGGCCTTGCTGACCATATCGTTTTTGGTGCCCTGTTCCTCTGCGTACGACAATGCAGACAGCATCAAGGCGCTGGCAAAGAGTAGGGAATTGGCTCTGGTCATGTTCCATCCTTCCTGATCAGGCGCGGGCTGGCGCCATTTTTTAATTCCACTTGGCAAGCCATGGTGGCCGTACAACGGCATCCGGCGACATGGGCACTTTAGCAGATCAACGCTGCTCTGAAAGAGGTTCTCCGTGAATGTCGTTGCCGCAAAAGCCAACGCCAGTGAAGCGGAACCTTCATTTTTCAACCACTCCGGCGCAGCGGTCGCCTCAGATACTCACCCGCCCCTCCTGGGTCCATTCGCAGCGCACCCGCATATCACCACTGCCGGGCACATGGTAGAGGTCGGCGGACTCCCAACTGAAGGAGTGCACACCGGAAAGCTCGGTTTCCAGATGCACAGTAGCCGATACCCAATACATATTATTGAGTAGCTCTTCAAACTTCTGGATCCACAGGTTCCACTCATACTCCACTGCGCGGTAAGAAGCGCCAAAGTGAATGACATCGGTCTGGTACTGAGACTGTTTCACTTTAATAGTAGGAATGGCAAACATATCGCGGCAGAGAAAGGGCCATTCATCCGCGCCAGGCAAGGCGAGGACTGCCTCACGATTGACTCGCCGGCGGTCACTGCCGCCGGTAAGGCTGTTACTGTCCTTGATACAACCGTAGACTATGGATTCCTGATCGCCCTGAAACATTCGTTCCATTCCTTACCGCAGCGCCGCCGGACATCAGGTATCCAGGGCAATATAGGTTGAGAGCCCCAACTTTAACGGCGCAGTGGACAGAAAGCCATAACACCAGCAGCAAACATCACGGCTGCAGAGAGATTGGCTGAAAAACAAAGCCGATTGCGCAACCCTGAAAACGTCACCACAACCCCGATCCACCCTGCCAGGGGAATTCCACTAAAGATCAAACCCGCGCTGGCGCAGCATTTCCAACAACGCCTCTTCATCCATCACCGGAATATCCAGCTCACGCGCCCTGTTCAGTTTCGACCCTGCACCCGGTCCGGCTACGACAGTATCGGTTTTGGCGGAGACGCTACCGGCCACCTTCGCACCAAGGTGTTGCAAATAATCCTTGGCTTCACTGCGGGACAGGGTTTCCAGCTTGCCGGTCAGCACCCAGGTCTGCCCGGATAAAGGCTGTTCTTCCCCTCCGCGCTCCTCCACCCGCCAGTGCACGCCTGCCTGGCGCAAGGCCTCTATTTCCTCCAGAGCGTGGGGCTGTTGAAAAAATTCTGCAACGAAGTGGGCAACGACCGGGCCCACATCCTCCACTTCCTGCAAGGCCTCATCGTCCGCGTGCATCAATACTTCCAGGTCACCAAAATGCCGGGCCAGGTTCCGCGCTGTCGCCTCTCCCACCTCGCGGATGCCGAGTGCATAGAGGAACTTCGCCAGGGAGGTCTCTTTACTGTGTTCCAGCGCATTGAGCAGGTTCTGTGCAGACTTTTGCCCCATGCGCTCAAGCCCTGCCACCTGCTCTAGATTCAAGTGATAAAGGCCGGAAACCGAGTGCAGAAGCCCTTCATCCACCAACTGCTCCACCAGCTTGTCTCCCAGACCGTCGATGTCCATCGCCTTGCGTGAAGCGAAATGTTTGATCGCCTGCTTGCGCTGGGCACTGCAAATCAGACCGCCACTGCAACGGGCCACCGCCTCTCCTGGTGCCGACTCCACCGGCGAGCCGCAGACCGGACAGTGGGTCGGAAATACAATGGGACGGGCATTGCGTGGGCGCTTGCTTTCCACCACCGAGACCACTTGGGGGATCACATCGCCGGCGCGCCGAATCACCACCGTATCACCGATCCTGACTCCAAGGCGCTGGATTTCATCACGGTTGTGCAAGGTTGCATTGGACACTGTCACGCCGCCAACAAACACCGGCCTGAGCCTGGCCACCGGGGTTACTGCGCCGGTGCGCCCCACCTGGAACTCCACATCCAAAAGCTCGGTCATTTCCTCTTCCGCGGGGAATTTGTAGGCCACGGCCCAGCGCGGTGCCCGCGCGACAAAACCCAGGCGCTTTTGCAGAGAAATGCTGTTGACTTTAAAAACAATACCGTCGATATCGTAGGGCAGCGTATCGCGCTTTTCCCCGAGCGCATTGTAATAGTCGATACAGGCGCGGATACCAGTGACCACACGCATTTCCCTGTTGAGACGAAAACCCCACTGCCCAAGCAGTTGCAGGGTTTCCATGTGCTCTTCCGGCAGGGATACGCCTTCCACAAGGCCGGTGCCATAGGCACAGAGCTCCAGGGGTCTCTGTGCAGTGATACGGGAGTCCAACTGGCGCAGACTGCCGGCGGCTGCGTTGCGGGGATTGACGAACAGTTTTTCGCCGGTGGTTGCGGCCTTGCGGTTCAATTCGGCAAACCCCGCTTTCGGCATATAAATCTCACCGCGCACCTCCAGCACGCGGGGGTATTTCGCTATGCCTGTATCCTGCCGCAGACGCAGGGGCACCGAACCCACAGTGCGTACATTCTGGGTAATATCTTCTCCAGTTGTGCCATCGCCACGGGTAGCCGCACGCTTGAGAACCCCATCGCGATACAGCAGGCTGATCGCAATGCCATCCAGTTTAGGTTCGCAGGCATATTCGATTGGCACTGTGCTGTTCAGGCGCTCACTCACGCGACGGTCGAACTCCAATAGCTCTTCATCGCTAAAGGCATTCTCCAGCGATAGCATCTGCACCTCGTGGTGCACCTGGGCAAAAGAGGCCAGCGGCTCGGCACCGACACGCTGAGTGGGCGAGTCGGAGGTTTGCAGTTCCGGGTATTCCCGCTCGATATCCTGCAATTCACGCAATCGGCGGTCATACTCCACATCCGGCAGATCCGGATCATCCAGCACATAGTACTGATAGTTGGCCTGTTGAAGGATTTCTCGCAGTGCCTGAACCCGGGCGCGCGCAACGCGGGGAATAGTTCGATTACTCATCAATTCAGTCGAGTGAAAACGGGTTTATTATTAAGAAAACTGGACTCTACGCGTAACCGCGGTTCGGGTCCGCGACCAAACTCCTGGCAGAATTGGATGGAGCCATGGCTTGGCGCCATTGTCGCCTAACAAAAATGGCCTAAATCCCACATCTGCACAATCAGCTTTGTGCCAACGCCAGGGCCCGGCAGCGCTG
The DNA here is from genome assembly GCF_030440425.1 of Microbulbifer sp. MI-G. Classification (NCBI taxonomy): domain Bacteria; kingdom Pseudomonadati; phylum Pseudomonadota; class Gammaproteobacteria; order Cellvibrionales; family Microbulbiferaceae; genus Microbulbifer; species Microbulbifer spongiae. The sequence goes on along the minus strand of NZ_CP098023.1, from coordinate 1,437,695 downwards.
GTATTCCACCACACGCTGGCGATAGTGTCCGGCAGTCTGTGCGGTAAAAACACTGCGGTTTTCATCCTTGAGTTCACCACCGAGCAACTCGGCAATTTTGTAAGCGGTGGACAGCAACTGATCAAACGCCTTAATGGCCTCCCCCTCAACCGGCAACGCCAGGAAAAGGCTGACGCCGGGCGTGGTAAACTCTTCCATCTGAGTGAGATCAAACACACCCGGCACCACAATATTGGCGAGGCTGAAAATCACCGAGCCATCGGCACCGCCACCCTCATGGTAATGAAATATATTCATTTCCCCGAAGCGCATTCCCGCGGCCAGCATCACGCGCAGCAGGTCATTGCCTTCGAAACAATCCCCCTCTGGCGCCATAACATTGATCACCAGCACTTCATCGCGCACCGGAGATTTTTCCTGGGACTGTCCTGTGTCGCGGGAAAGCGCCTGGGAATACTGGTCGTCAAGCACCTCCTGGCGAGGATTATCCTCCGCTGGCGGGGCCGACGGATGTGATTCAGTGCCGAGCACCTCCAGGCTTTCGAACTCATTCAACTCCGGCTCGAAGCGCTGCCCATCCACTATGGATTCCATCAATGTGGGTACCTGCTCCTCAAAATCCAGCATGCCCTGTTCCTGCAGATTACGCGGTGGCGTACTGCCTGCCAGGGGCCTGCGCGAGGAGATAAAACTTTCCTGTACCTGGCGGTTTACATGCAGCGCATCCTCCAGTGCCCGGCGCTGGACCACGCGGACCTGTCCGGGCAGCTCACTGGTTACCTGTCTCGGTTTCACTTTGTCATAGGTGCCTGCTGAAACGTCGTCACCGCCCTCCGTGCTCAGTCGGGTTCCGGACACCGGATCGGCATCGCCATCTACCTCAGATTGCATTGCCCTGGATAACTTCCGGGAAACCTTCACTGCAGCACGCTGCCGCACAATTGCGCGGCGCACTCCATCGAGTACTGCCACAAGCACCACGACGATTAAGATTGTAACCAGCCAGTTGTTCATTTAAGTGCCTCTCATTTCTGCGCCCTATGCGGAAGCCAGCTCGGCTGCTTCTTCCACATTCACCGATACAAGGCGCGACACTCCCGGTTCGTGCATAGTCACACCCAGCAGCTGATTCGCCATTTCCATGGCGATCTTGTTGTGGGTAATATAGATGAACTGAACGTGCTCTGACATTTCTTTAACCATTCGTGCGTATCGACCTACATTAGCGTCATCGAGTGGAGCATCCACCTCATCCAGCATACAGAAAGGTGCGGGATTCAAGCGGAAGATGGAGAAAACCATTGCGATCGCAGTCAGTGCCTTTTCCCCACCGGAAAGGAGGTGAATAGTACTGTTGCGCTTGCCGGGCGGGCGCGCCATGATCGCAATACCGGTATCCAGCAAATCATCCCCGGTCAGTTCCAAATAAGCATTGCCGCCGCCAAACACCTTGGGGAAAAGTTCCTGCAGGCCCGCATTGACCTGATCAAAGGTTTCCTTAAAGCGGGTTTTCGTCTCTTTGTCGATTTTCTTGATTGCATTGTCCAAAGTCTCCAGCGCTTCTGTCAGATCACCATATTGGCGATCCAGATAGTGCTTGCGCTCCGACTCCTGCTTGTATTCATCAATGGCTGCCAGGTTAATGGGCCCCAGGCGCGAGATGCGCGCAGCCACCAGTTCCAAATCTTCCTGTACCTGGGCGATGGTCAAATCCCCTGGCATTTGTGCGATCAGCAGATCCACATCGTGATCGTTCTCTCGCAGCTGTTCCGCCAGCCCGCTGCGCTGCACCTCCAGGGTCTGGGCAGAGAGGCGCGCTTGTTCCAGTTGGGCCCGTACCTCCTGCAGGGCCGCCTCCACTTTGTGGCGTTCCTGCTCCTGCTCGCGCAAGTCGGCCTCCACCGCCTCGAGTTTGCCACGCGCTTCGGCCAGCTCGGCTTCCGCTGCAAGGCGCGCACCTAATTTCTCTTCCAGCGCTCCCTGAATGTCCCGGGACGGATCGTGCGTCTCGGCCATCTGTTCCTGCAATTGCGCGCGGCGGCTACGCAGCCGCGCCAACTGCTCATTGATGACCTGCAGGGTGCGCTCCAGAGACACCACCTGTGTACGAACGGACTGTTCGCGCATGGCCAACTCATGGGCGCGGTCCTTGCCTTCGCGTGCACGCTGGCGTGCAGTATCCAAAGCTTCGCGCAATGCTTCACGACGTTCCATTAACCTTTCGCGACGATCTGTATCATCACTCATGGCCTCAACCGCTTCTTGCAACAACAGGCGCGCCTCGGAAAGGGATTCCGCTTCCAGGTTCTGCTGCTCACGCACCTCAATCAATTCCTGCTCAATGCGGCTGTGGCGTTCACTCACCTGCTCGGCGCGGGCGCGACGGGCAGACAGTTGGCTGCGCAGTTCTGCTTCGAGACGGCCGAATTGCTCGGAATCGCTGCGCGCCTGCTCGATCTGACCATCCAGTTCGGCGACCTGCTCACGCAGGGACTCGCGATGCCCGCTGAGCGCACCGATTCGCTCCTCACACTGCGCAAGCTCCTGAGCCAACACCTCCAGTTCCTGCTTGCGCGCCAGCACACCGGACTCAGCATCGCTGGCGCGGCGCACACGCAGCCAGTTGGGTCCCACCCAGAGCCCATCGCGGGTCACAATGGACTCCTGATTTTGCAGGCCCGAGCGCAGTGTCATCGCCTCGGTCAAATTGTCGGCAGTATAGATACCCGCAAGCAGGCCTGCCAGGGAGGCCGGTCCCCGAACCACGTCCGCCAGGGGTGGCAAATGGCCCCGAACCGGGGCAGCCAGGGCACTGTGATCAATAAATACCGCCTGGCCGTTTTGCAACTGCGCAAGCCCTTCGGTAAGGCTTTCCAAACGCTCGACGCACACCGCCTGCAGCTGTTCTCCCAACACCGTCTCAACCGCAGTTTCCCAGCCTGTGTCTGCCTGTATTTGTTCGGCCAAACGCGGTCTGTCAGCCAGGGCCTGCCGCTGGAGCCAACTCTGCACCGCTTCCCCCTGCCCGAGTGCCGCCTGCTGCAGGGCCTCCAAAGAAGCCTGGCGGCCCCGCCCGGTTTGCAATTGCAACCGCAACTGGTCCAACTCCGTGGCCAGATCGCCCTCGCGAGCACGTAATTCCTGCAGACAAGCACGCCATTGCACCATTTGCTCGCGGCGCTCTTCGACCTGTATTTCCAGCTCGGCCAACTGCTCACCCAACTGCAGGGTTTCCCCCTCATCAGTGGCAACCTGTAGGCCGGATTGCTCAGCAGCCAGCTTGTTCACTCGCTCCAGCAATCTCTGTCCGGAGGTTTCCAGGTGCTGGATACGAGACTGTTGCACTTCCGCTTTCTGGCGCGAGCCCGAAGCGACCTGGTTGAACTGGTCCCACTCACTCTGCCAGTTGCGCATGCGCTCCTCTATCTCAAGCAGCGCACCGGCGGACTCCTCCTCTGCCGCCAGCACCATCTCCAAGTCTGGTACGATAACCGTCAGCTCCTCTTCGAACTGTGCAGCCTTTTCCCGATCCACCGCCAGAGTGGACTCCGCTTCAAGGTATTCCTGCTCGGTTTGTGCCAGATCAGATTGCAGTCGCGTAGCGCGTTCGCGTGCGTGGTCGAGAGTCTGCTCCAGGCGTGCAATATCCGCACCCACTGCATAGAAGCGCCCCTGAACCTCATTGAAGCTGTCGGACAGTTCATGATAGCCCACACGCTTTTGCTCGATACCTGTGTCGCATTCAACCTGTCGGGTCACCAGCGCCTCAACAGCGAGTTCCAACTCGCCAATCTGCTGCTGCTTGTCAGTGGCCTGTTCATTTAACCCGCGATATTTCAGTGCCTGCAAATTTGCCTTGTGACTGCGTTCCTCCCCCTTAAAACGACTGTACTTCTCCGCTGCGGCGGACTGGCGCTCAAGGCGTGATAGCTGGCGGTCCAGTTCGTCGCGGATATCCGCGAGGCGTTCCAGGTTTTCGGAGGTACGTCGCATGCGGTTTTCAGTATCGCGACGGCGCTCCTTGTATTTGGAGATACCGGCAGCCTCTTCGATATAGACTCTCAACTCCTCGGGCTTGGCATCAATCAATTTCGAAATCATGCCCTGCTCAATGATGGCGTAGCTGCGCGGGCCGAGGCCGGTTCCCAGAAACAAATCCTTCACGTCTCTGCGGCGGCATTTTTCTCCATTGAGGAAATAGTTGTTCTGCCCTTCGCGAGTGACTTTGCGCTTGACGGAAACCTCGGAAAAGGCAGCGTAAGCACCGGGAAGTTTGCCCTGGGAATTATCGAAAACCAGCTCGATTGAGGCCTGGCCAACAGGCTTACGCCCGCTGGAGCCATTGAAAATGACATCGGTCATGGAATCACCGCGCAGGTTCTTCGCGGACGATTCGCCCATCACCCAGCGCACCGCATCAATGACATTGGATTTGCCACAGCCGTTGGGACCAACCACTGAGCTGAGGTTTGTAGGAAAAAAAACGGTGGTGGGGTCTACAAAGGACTTGAAGCCCGCGAGCTTGATGCACTTCAGACGCATGTATTCTTTAACTCGGTATCTCTTATCTTTGCCGGCCAAATCCTCAAGCCGCCGATTGTACATGGCGCTGTCCGGGCTTTCAGCGCTATTTTTAACAGTGGCTATTCAAAAGGATTTTCGACCGGTCCGGCCAGCGCTCAAGTCAAGCTGTTGCAACTGGTACTCATCAATGGCATTTCCGGCAGATCTGAAATCACATGGCCACCGGCAACAGCACAGTTTGGAAATAGTTATGCGCCCTCGCCCAGTTGAGCGCAACCTTGTGCTCTCGTCGTGGCCGAATATAGAAACTCTGTGGGGGCTTCAGCCAACCCCATTGAATTTCTCGCAAAAGCGCAACAAGCGCCAGATCACAGCCACCTAGAGTTTCCGATCAATCGTGATGGACTGGGTCTTTCCCCAGTTTTCCCTGGAGAGAGACTCAATGGTGCCCTGCCAATCGCCAGCCAGGGGGCGCGCATCGCCGTTCAGGGCCAGACGCGCCACCAGTTGCACGGAATCCACCGTAGCGATGGAGCGCCCCGGCATCATCGCGCGCGACTCATCCAATACCACCTCCACCGGCAGCTGGCCCGCATTCAGACGCACTATCGCCAGGGGCATTGGGCTGTCTGCGCTACGCGCATAAATATAGACCGGCGTAGCGGAGTCTGCAGCGATCTCTCCGCTCAAACTCACCTGTACACGAATCGCAGGTCCGCCCGGCGCTTGCGAACTGGCGGGCGCCATCGTCGCTTTAGGGTTATCGGCAAGGGCCTGTTCCGCCCGCGCCACTCCGGCAGCCAAGGCCTCTGCCGCAGCCGATCCACGCTCGAGCTGCTGCAATGCACGCTGCCAGTATTCGCGCGCCCGGCGGTAATCCCTGTCCTCGTAAGCGGCTATCCCCGCCAAACCCAGGGCGGTACCATTGGCAGGCTGGCTTTCCAAAACCTGTTTGACCAGCAGGCGAATCTCTTTGCTCATCCTGGAGCCTCCGGCAAAGAACAGCGCCTGTGCCAGATCGGCTTTTACCGACGCCGCCTGGGGCTCACGCTCAACCACAAAGCGATAAGCCGATACCGCACCGGCGATATCCCCGGCAAGCAGCAACCGCTGTGCCAGAACATAGCGACTGCGCAAATCCTCCGGATGCTTCTGCACCCAAGCCTTTAGCTGGCTGGTAATGCGCGCCTCTGAAGCCGTATCTGCCCGCCCCTGGTAGCTGGCCACAATCTCCCGGTAGAAGGCCACCTCGCCGGGGCGTTCGGACCAGACATAAATGCCAACGGCCATTATCGGCACCAGCAGCGCCAGGCCGATTAATACGCCGGCGCCGCGCCGGCTGGGCGCAGCGGCTGGTGCCCCACTCCGCACGGCCAGCAGCTCCCGGGCCATTTCCGTTTCCAGTTGGGCAACCTGCTTCGCATCCATCGCGCCCCTGTCCAAAGCGTCCTGCAGCTCGCTGGTGCGTGCCCGGTACAGCTCGATCATTGCAGTGCGCTTGCTGTCATCCGAGCGCCCGGTACGGGTGCTGCGTATGGCCGGCAGCAAAAAGACCAGAGCCAGCAACAGCAGCAGAATGGCCAACCCAAACCAGATATCAGTCATTTGCTCTTTTTCCCGCTGCCAGTCCAATCGCCCGGATCATGACCCAGCAGCTTGTTCAATCGGCGCCGCTCATCGTCACTCAGCTCACCGCTATCGTCACCCTGGTCTGCGCCTGTGCCACTGCGGGAACGCACCACAATCAGGATCAGCGCCAGCAAGCCTATCAGCGCAAATAGGCCAGGGGCCAGCCACAACGCCAGGGTGTTGCCTTGAACCGGGGGACGGTAGAGAATAAAATCCCCATAGCGCGCCACCATATAGTCAACAATCTCTCTATCGGAGAAGCCCCCCTCTAGAAGCCGGCGAATCTCCCGGCGCAGATCGACAGAAATCGGTGCATTAGAATCAGCCAGGTTCTGATTCTGACACTTTGGACAACGCATCTCCTCAATCAACACCCGATACCGCAGCTCCAGATCAGGGGAGGACAGTTTTTCAGCCTCCACCACCGCCTGCACTGCCACAGAAAGGCACAGCAAACCCAGTGCCAACACAGTTCGGCCCAGCCAGCACTCCCGTCTCACAGTGTCTCTCACATCCAATCTGCCGGAAATTTGTTGATTATAACAGCGTCACCAAGCCGCGGACACGCCCGCAAACCCCCGCCCAAAAGCCTTGATACACTGATCGGCAAAAAATAAAAAAGGCGTTGACGCCGCAAAGAATATCATTAAGATACGCAGCTCCTGACACGGGGTGGTTAGCTCAGTTGGGAGAGCGACGGCCTTACAAGCCGTAGGTCACAGGTTCGACCCCTGTACCACCCACCACTTCCCCAGCGACTGCTTAGCAGGGCCTTGATAGGGAAGAGAAAAATGCGGACCGGTAGTTCAGTTGGTTAGAATGCCGGCCTGTCACGCCGGAGGTCGCGGGTTCGAGTCCCGTCCGGTCCGCCATCTGTAAAAAGTCCCGCCCGAAAGAGCGGGACTTTTTTATTTGTGCAAACAGCCCATTGCTGCCCTTTTACTCAACTCTCTGCCAGTTGCCGCACAATCAACCCTATTCGTCCAACGGGGGGATACACAGATCCCAGTTGGTGCAGCCTGTCAGTCGGTGTGCCACCCCTTCAAATCCAGAGCCGCCAGGGCTTCAAGCCGACTTATCCCCCACCGGTGCCTGAAGAGCTTCACCGGTGCGGGGGACAGTGCCCATAGAGCCTGCTGGTTGCAGAGATCAAATACTGCCGCGGGCAGCTCTGCATACAGAGACTAGGGATAGGTATAACTGGCCTGCAGGCCCAGAGGCATGCCCAGATTCCAATAAATCACCAAAAACAGGGACCAGCACAACAGGAATACCACGGAATAGGGCAGCATAATGGATACCAGGGTACCAATCCCCGTATTCTTTACGTAGCGTTGGCAGTAGACAACCACCAGGGGAAAGTAAGGCATCAGCGGTGTGATGATATTTGTGGACGAATCGCCCACCCGATAGGCCGCCTGGGTCAGGTCTGGAGAGAAACCAATCTGCATCAACATGGGTACAAAAATTGGCGAAAGCAGTGCCCATTTGGCGGAGGCGGAACCTACAAACAGGTTGATAAACGCCACCAGCACAATGATGCCCATCAGCGTTACCGGGCCTGGCAGGTTCATGGCAGCAAGCAGGCTGCCACCCTCCACCGACAGCAGGGTGCCGAGGCCGGAGCGGGCAAACTCGGCAATAAAGAGCGCACAGAAGAAAGCCATTACCACATAGTAAGCCATGGAGCCCATGGTTTTCGACATTGCATCAATCACATCCTTGCTCTGGCGAAAGGTTCCGGCCACATAACCAAATACAACACCGGGGATGATAAACAGGAGGAAAATCAACGGCACGATAGATTGCATCACCGGGGCACTGAAGGAGGCCAGCTGCCCCTGGGCATCGCGCAGTGCCGATGTTTCCGGCAGCATCCAGGCCACAAGCCCGACTACACCGGCAACCATCACCGCTACCGCCAGATACATGGCCTTTTTTTCACGGGCACCCAGCGACTGCATTGCCGGCATGTCCTCTTCATCACCGTCAATAGCAACACCCTTTAAGCGCGGCTCAATGACTTTATCGGTGAGCCACCAGCCCAGCAAGGTTACTACCAGACAGGACGCCGAAGTGAAAAACCAGTTGTTCAACGGGTTAACCTGCATCTCCGGATCGACAATCTGTGCCGCGGTTTGGGTAAAACCCTGCAGCAGGGGGTCGATGGCAGAGGGGACAAAGTTTGCTGAAAATCCCCCGGAAACCCCGGCAAAGGCCGCGGCGATACCCGCCAGGGGATGGCGGCCGGCCGCATAGAAAATCACTCCGCCGAGAGGAATAACCAGTACATAACCGGCGTCCACTGCCGTGTGACTGACAATGGCCACCAGTATCAACATCGGGGTCAGCAACATCTGTGGGGTCACAGCCAGAAGCTTTTTCAACACCGCGTTGATAAAGCCACTCTGTTCCGCTACACCGACCCCAAGCATGGCCACGAGGACGACACCCAATGGCGCAAAACTGGTAAAGGTCGTCACCATACCAGAGAGAAAGCGCGCCATCTCACCACCGGAAAGCAGGTTGGTTACCTGAATGGCCTCACCGGTAGCAGGGTGCAGTGTGTCAAAACGCACACCGGACAACACCCAGGACAGCACCCAGACCACCACCATCAGAACCAGAAAGAGCACCGCCGGATCGGGCAGCTTATTGCCCACCACCTCAATACCGTTGAGTGCCCGGTTGATCCATCCATTCTTGCTGGCGGCATCGGCACCTGCAGAAGAATTTGCCTGAATGTTTTCCATAATAAAGCCCTGTACTTTCGTTATTTTTTATGACTTTGTAAAATCACGGGGAAATCTCCAAAGCCATGCCCCCACTGCATTTAAACCCCGGCTAACAAATCTTGCGGATGCCGACCGCGTGACGCAAATTTTCCATAAAGGGTGCCGAATAGGCCCGCGCCTTGGCTGCGCCTTTCTCCAGCACCTCCTCAATCAGTTCCGGACTGGCAAGCAGCGCATGGTAACGCTCGCGAGCCTCACCGATCTGGCCATCAATCAGTGCAAACAGCCGCTGCTTGGCCTCGCCCCAGGCAATACCCTCCTCAAACTCCCTGCGCATCTCCGCTGCCTGCACCTCTGTAGCAAAGGCCTGCCAGATCTGGAAGACCGTAGAAGTATCCGGGTCTTTGGGCTCACCCGGCTCCAACAGATTGGTTTTGATCTTATTGATATGCTTTTTCAGCTGTTTTTCCGCCAGAAACAAAGGGATGGTATTACCGTAACTCTTGCTCATCTTGCGACCATCCAGACCCTGTAACACCGCCACATGATCGTCCACTACCGCCTGCGGCAAAGCGAAGTGCTCCCCATAGTGATGATTGAATCGCTGGGCAATATCCCGGGCCATTTCGATATGCTGCATCTGGTCCCTACCCACGGGCACCATATTGGCATTAAACATCAGAATATCTGCAGCCATCAGGATCGGGTAGCTGTAAAGCCCCATGGTGATACCAAAATCAGAATCCTCCCCATCGGCACGATTGGCATCCACTGCCGCCTTATAGGCATGCGCGCGATTCATTAATCCCTTGCCGGTCATACAGGTCAACAACCAGGTCAACTCGGGAATTTCATGGATATCGGACTGACGGTAGAAAACCACATTGTCAGTATTGAGGCCCAGGGCCAGCCAGGTTGCGGCGATTTCCAGGGTGGACTGATGCACCTGCTCGGGGTCCTGGCACTTGATCAGCGCGTGGTAATCTGCCAGAAAGTAAAAAGACTGGTTCCCCTCATCCTGACTGGCGGCAATCGCCGGTCGGATTGCACCCACATAATTACCCAGATGAGGGGTGCCGGTGGTAGTAATACCGGTTAATACGCGCTGCTTGGTCATAAATCCTTCGTATTCCATACTATATTCAGGCAATAAAGGGCGGATAATACCCTGTTAATGGCTGCGATTGTATCAACCGAAGGGAGCGACCGATAACCCGACCCCGATACAGTGGCTCAGAAATGCTGGACATGGCCACGCCTCCCCTGCCCCTGGGGCCAAGCCGCTCTGACAATCCACCTCAAAGCCAGTCGGGGAAAGGTCCGAGTATCAGCGCCGTGCACAGCCGTTGCTGCACTTACGATTTTTTTATACTGACCCCATCGGATAGCAGGCCTCCCGCTTGTCACCGGGCCGGAAGAGTTGCCCCTGCCGGGCCAAATCTTCACCTGCGACAAGACACTGCAAGCATTCCTCGACAAATCCTGGACCCTGACGCACCATCCAACCCATCAACAGTTTCAAACCTAATTTTCCTTACACAGTGACTACCGGATGGGTATCAAACCACCATAAACGGGCGTGGCGATTAAGAATGCGAACGGCGCAGAGCGACTGCGCTCCAGAGGCAAAGAGTAATATACAGATACTGAAAAGCGTCTCTTTTAAAGTCAGAAAGGAGTTAAAAATACCGACTGGGCCCGACAGAGCGCTGTATTACAGTGAAAACTGCCAGGCCAGATTTACGGGTTATCAATTACCACATAATAAATTCTGTCTCTGAGAGAGAGTAGGTATCGATTACCAGCGGCCAATACACCGAATTGTTCAAGCGTAGATCGTCATCGAGATACCACCGTTGTGAATCCGAACCGTTACACACACGCCATTCAACCTGGTTGGCCTGGCTACTGTTTACATCCAGGCATTTACCGTCATTGTAGATGGTGCCATCAATATTGATCTGCAGGAACTGGTTCCCAGCTTCCTGGTCATTGTAGGGTTTACAGACCCCATCAAGCAGCTGGCCACCCTCATCATCCAGACAGTCACGAACACTGCTGTCAGCAAGCATCAAGCGGCCCTGCACCTCTGGAAAAAGCCATTGTTGATTCCGATTTGTTGCATTACAGCCCCAAAGCCAGACATCATTTCCATTGGATGTGTTGCCCTGACTGAGATCGAAACACTTGTTGGTATCAGGATTTCTTAACTGATTTTTTACGATCAACCACTGCTGGTGGCGATTATTGCCATGATCACTGCAATCCCAGAGCTGAATCCTATTGCCGTTTTCACTACCTCCGCCGGAATTATCCAGGCACTTGCCCAGTGAACGGACAGTGCCATCGGTTGAAAAGGTCCAACGCTGTTCGGGTACCTGTGTGGGTAGATCCATGCATCCCCAAATAATGATCTGGGTACCGTTATCGCTCTGTGCGCCACTCACTTCAACGCACTTGTTATAGTCCTTTACGGGTACCAAGCTGCCTTCTCTAGCGGGAATTACCCAGGAGTAATCCGCCCTAAAGTCCAGCCTGCTGCAGTCAAACAGATCAATATTTTCTCCATTGGCATTGGCACCACCGACCTGCCGATTGACATCCAGGCACAGCCCCCTGTGTGGATTTTCAATAAAACCATTTTGATGATCCACAGCCCACCGCTGGCTTGTGCTTCCTGAAACACATGCCTGCAATTGCACGTTATATTGATTGTTTGCATCAATGCCCATACACATTCCCATGGCGCGGACGGTTCCATCTGCAGAAAATGACCAGCGCTGCCCCGGCCTCGTTTCACAGTCCCATAACTGCAGGTTGGCTCCGTTGACTGGCTGCCCGCCAGCAATCTCTACACACTTGTTTTTATCTCTTAAACGGAGCGCCAAATGGCCTTCTCCAGCAGCGCCCCCCAATTGGAAGCCCACGGCTGAATGATCCGAGTAAACCGGCAGATTCCTGCCCCCAAAACCCGCGATCAAATCACTGGAAACGGCAAAATCAAGCTCCCCGGGTCTTTCATCGTTGGTTGGAAAGATATGTGTTGGCTGAAAGCTTCTGTAGAGATGACTCCCATTTGGCAAAGTCGGCGTCAGGTCCGGCAGTGTATTGCCGTTAGCATCCGGGTATTCATGGTTTTCCAGATCCCGGTTAAAGTCTCCCAACGCCAACCAGGAAGCACCGGCATGGGTTTGTGCGATCTCCTCCAGTATGGTATCTGCATTATTCAGTCGGGTACGCCCATATGAACCGGCATGGATAGTGTAGACAGTGGTAGGGGTACTGCCCTGAGCGCCAGAATTGATGGTGATTCCAAAACTTTCGCGACTCGTTCCCTCAGTTGCCGCGTGAATATAAACATCGCTGGCACGGTACCGTGAAACAATGGCAATATTGGTACGCCGGCCATCGGAAGGAGTGTCATGGTCTCCAAAGACAGGCAGGTGATAAATATAGTAGGTCTGCCGGTTTACGGTCCATCTGTACTCTGAGACTACCGCTCCGGGCACTTCGGAGTCCTCCCAACTATTGAGGGGCGTACCGGCTGAGGCCGGCACTGCCCCGGCCTCTTGCAACGCCACCAAATCCCGCGAAGCTCCCAGATATTCTCTCTCACCGGTTAAAATACCCTTAACATCCACCTCCCAGGTGCTGTCGGTATCACTATTTGCGCCCTGCATATTGAAAGTGGCAAAACTAAAATCGCCGATATGCGCCTGAGTGCCGTTTGAAAATAAAATAAACAGTAGTATTGCCACTGAGTATCTTATTACCAAAGGTAGTCGTTTGTTGATTGCATTCATATGACATCCCTGTATATTTTTTGAAAAAACCAAACGGAATCAAATGTACTGCCTTTTCTTTTCCCCTTGATTCGAGTGAATGTTATAACATCCTAATGACAGTTGTTACAATCACCAAAGGTCATTTCTCGCGCAGATAAAATCAGCTTTTATCAACTTTACCGTTCAGTAAATTTTCCTGCATTTATTTGTTGTCGACCCTGAAAAGTCGCCACACATATCCAACAATACCGCAAATAGTTTGACTACCGAGCCTTTTCTGCCCACAGGCAGTTTCAAGCTACCAACTTGTACCCAACACCGCCTCAGATTCCATCCTGCAAACGCAAAGGTAATGCACCGGTAGGTATTCCGCTGCCCAAGCCCTGGCAAAAACCAATTTGTACATTGAATACAGGGTGATTCAGGATACTGAGAAAGATACAAGTACCGATTGGTATCGAAATCACTCTAATTACCACGATATCTTGAAGACAGCCTTTACTCCCCTTCAGATATTGAATGCCCATTACGCAAACCCAGGAAACAGATGTGCCTTAAAAATATCTCTGACTCTCAGGACCTGGCTTGTGGGTATTTTTTACCGGGCTCAATCACAGGCAGGACAAATAGCGCGAAATAGTATTTTAAACAGCCGTGAATAACGCATGGTCGGGAGGCATTATTGAAAAATACTCTGTATGACCTCAGATCGGTAATCGAATATGGTGCCAACCCTGGAAAATAGAACTTCACCGCTGATCCGAACAGCACTCATCTTGCAAGAAATCTATAACTGCCTGAAGGTGCCCATAGTCAGGCTGGCAATACAGCGTTCGCCCTTCACGATTTTGTGACAGTAAATTTGCTGAAACAAGGCTTGAAAGGTGGTGGGACAGGGTTGAGTTGGGAATGCCCAATTCTTGTTGAAGAGCACCCACCGCCAAGCCCCGATGCCCCGACCTGACCAGGCGTTTAAAAATCGCCAGGCGGGTTGGGTGCCCCAGCTCTTTCAATGCCTTTGCAGCAACCTCTACATCCACGGTGACGCCCTCCGCAATTCAACTATTTCCATATTACCAGAAATAGCTTGACAGGAAAGAAATTATTTCTATAATTCTGGTAATATAGTTTTTGGAGAAGGAAAATGTCCATCGACACTGCACTATTAACCGAATCAGCCCGCCTGTTTGCGGTTTTAGCAGCTGAACTTACCGGTCTATTTCTGCTGATCAGCTATGCTGTGGGCTACCTGCAAACCAGGTTACCACCGGAGAGAATCCAGAGGATACTGAGCGACAAGCATGGCCATGGCTATATTGCTGCCGGCTTCCTTGGGGCAATCACCCCCTTCTGCTCCTGTTCAACCATCCCCTTTTTAAAGGGCTTGCTCAGGGCAAAGGCTGGATTTGGCACCATGCTGGTTTTCTTGTTCGCGAGCCCTTTGCTGAACCCGATTATCATCGGGCTGTTTGCAGTGACTTTCGGGCCACAGGTTACCCTGTTTTATTTTGTTATTGCCATGAGTGTGTCGGTTGGTGGTGGCATTGTCCTTGAAAAACTGGGATTCGAAAAGTACGTTAAACCGCAATCCTATCAGACACCCAGTCCCAGCGAGTGCAATACCGGCTGTGGGGGAAAAACCGAACCGATTGCGATTTGGAAAAAAGTATGGTTATCCACCTGGTCTGACTTCAAAAGAGTTCTGCCCTTCCTCCTTGGCGGTATTGCCGTTGGCTCTTTGATCTACGGTTTTATGCCGACAGAATTCGTGGCACAAGTAGCCAGTGAAAAGAATCCATTTGCGATTCCGGTAGCCGCGATGATCGGAATACCGCTTTATATCCGGGCAGAGGCCGTTATTCCATTGAGTGCGGCACTGACGGCAAAAGGCATGGGCTTGGGTGCAGTGATGGCATTAATCATCGGCAGCGCAGGGGCAAGTTTGACCGAAGTCATACTATTGAAATCCATTTTCAGGAATCAGATGATTGCCGCCTTCCTGGTAGTCATCCTGGGCATGGCCACTGGTGCAGGATTTCTCTACCACTTTCTTTTCTAATATTTCTGGCACTGTTGCCAGCGGTTTCTCGCACAGGCAAAGGGGTGCGAACACTTCAGCCGGACAGATAATCCCCAGCGTTATGAGCACCGCAGATCAAAGGTTTGCACTGCGAACCCTGTATCAATACAGGGTATACAAGCCATGAACCTACCCGGTTGGAACAACCGGGTAAATTGCCTGGTTAAGCGGGGGCTGGGGAGGATAAAAAACGCGGCAGTACCCCAGTGGGGTTTGCCGCGCGCCTCCTCCAGCTGACACTTTGGGTCGATACCGGGCAATGGCTTTAACCGTGCATTTCCAGCAATAGCGTATTCAGGCGCCGCACATAATCCGCCGGATCTGCCAGTTGATTACCCGCCGCCAGGTTGGCCTGATCCATCAGTATATTGGTGAGATCCGCAAAGCGATCTTCATCCTGCTCCTGGTCCAGACGCTGCACCAGCGGGTGAGATGGGTTCAGCTCGAAAACAGGCTTTGTCTCTGGCAGCGCCTGTCCGGCCTGCTCCAGAATGCGGCGCATTTGCGGCCCCATATCCTGTTCAGTAACCACCAGGCACGCCGGGGAATCCACCAGACGGGTGGTGGCGCGCACAGACTCAACGCGGCCATCCAGAACCGCTTGTACCCGCTCAACCAGGGCACCGGACTCCTGCTCGACTTTCTCGCGCTCGGCCTTATCCTCCTCGCTTTCAGCTTCCCCCAGATCCAGGGCGCCCTTGGCCACATCCTGAAACTGCTTCCCGTCGAACTCATTCATGTGACCCACAAACCACTCATCCACCTGATCGGTGAGCAGCAGTACCTCAATGCCTTTCTTGCGGAACACTTCCAGATAGGGACTGGATTTGGCAGTGGCGAAGTTATCCGCGCACACATAGTAAATGGCCTTTTGGCCCTCTCTCATACGGCCAATGTACGCTTCCAGTGACTGGTCCTGCTTCTCTGTATCGGTATGGGTGGTGGCGAAACGCAGCAGCCTGGCAATTTTTTCCTTGTTGGAGAAGTCCTCGGCCGGGCCTTCTTTCAACACATTACCAAACAGGTCCCAGAATTTCTGGTACTGATCTGCATCCTTTTTCGCCAGCTTGTCCAGCATATCCAGGACGCGCTTGGTGAGGGCACTCTTGATCGCATCGGTGTTGCGGTCCTTCTGCAGAATTTCGCGGGACACATTCAGAGGCAGATCATTGGAATCCAGCACCCCCTTCACAAAGCGCAGGTACAATGGCAGAAACTGCTCGGCATCATCCATGATAAAGGTGCGCTGAACGTAAAGTTTCAGACCGCGAGCGGCATCGCGTTGATAGAGGTCAAAGGGTGCACGCGCAGGAATATACATCAGGCTGGTGTAATCCAGCTTGCCTTCTACCCGGTTGTGACTCCAGGTCATGGGATCGTCGAAATCGTGGGAGATATGCTTGTAGAATTCCTTGTACTCCTCGGACTTCAATTCGGACCTGGGACGGGTCCACAGTGCCTGGGCGGCATTGACCGCTTCAAACTCAGGGGCTTTCTCTTCCTGCTCTTCACCTTCTGCCGCCGGTGCCTGCTCTTTCAGCATTTCCACAGGAATCGCAATATGATCGGAGTACTTCTTGATAATAGAGCGCAGGCGCCAACCGTCGGCAAACTCCTTAGCGTCCTCTTTCAAGTGTAATACCACGCGGGTACCCCGCTGGGGCAACTCGACAGTTTCCACCGAGTATTCCGCCTCGCCATGGCATTCCCAATGCACTCCCTGATCTGCACTGTGACCTGCTCGACGGGTAAAGACATCCAGCTTGTCGGCAACAATAAATGCAGAATAAAAACCCACACCAAACTGCCCAATCAGGTGTGCATCCTTTTTTTGATCGCCGGTCAGCTGCTGCATGAATGCAGAGGTACCGGATCGAGCGATGGTGCCAAGGTTTTCAATCACTTCATCGCGACTCATACCAATGCCGTTATCGGTAATTGTCAGGGTGCCTTTTTCCTTATCAAACTCAACCCGGATACGCAGGTCGGTATCTTCAGCTAGCAACCTGGGCTTGGACAGCGCCTCAAAGCGCAGCTTGTCTGCAGCATCGGAGGCATTGGAAACCAACTCGCGCAGGAAAATCTCCTTGTTGGAGTACAGCGAGTGGATCATCAGGTGCAGTAGTTGCTTGGCTTCCGTCTGGAATCCATGGCTCTCTTTTTGGGCCTCAACGGTCATTTATCAGATCTCCCCAGTCACGTCTATCAGAACAGGTAACAGATATTGGGACCCACTGGCGGGTTTCAAGGGGAGGAAACCAAAGTGATACTCGGTAAATTACCGGCCTCTAGCAGCCTTGGCAGTGGCCAAGCTGCCTTTACCGGTGATGTCGATCACGAAATTTGCGGTTAAGTCAGAGATCACGCGGGATTCCGCGTTCATTAGAATTGCAATACCAATCTTCTGCTTCTCGGAGTAAGCCACCGCTGCACGAAAGCCCGCCACCCAGCCACCATGGTAGATGATGCGGTCATCTCCAATCGTGTAGAGGCGCCAACCCAAACCATAGCCGGCATGGGACAGGTAATCCCGCCAGATACGGTGACGCATATGGCGCTGAGTGGCCACGCGTTCGGTAGTCATATCTTCAATCACTTCAGGAGACAGCACTTTCGGGTAGTAACCCATCTGTGCCTTCAACCACTGGGCCATATCGGAAATGCTGGCATTGACACCGGCGGCAGGGGCAGCAAAATAATACTCTTTTTCCACTTTCACCGGTCGCCAGCCCTTGCCGGTCTGCACATGGGGTGCGGCGCGGTTGCCGGAGGCCATAAAGCTCTCCCAGCCCACAGAGGCATTTCGCATATTCAGGGGAATAAAAATACGCTGCTTGAGTTGCCTGGCAAAAGAGATTCCCGTAGCTTCGTAGATAACATCCTCTATCAGGCTGAACAACACATTCTGATAGCCATAACATTTTCCGGGTGTGCAGCGGGGGTCGATATTGGCAAACTTTGGCAGTATTTTGCTGAGCGGCTTGTTGCTCTCAAGGTAGTCGTCATAGGCATTCGGAGTCAGACCCGAGGAGTGGCTCAACAGGTGCTCCACCTGCAGCTGGCGCGATAAAGCCGGGGTTTTGAAACTCAGGTCGGGAATATAGTTGACCACCTTGTCGCTCCAACTGAAGCGCTTTTCATGCTCCAGCATGGTGGCCATGCTTGCGGCGAATGTTTTCGATACTGAAGCCAGGCGAAATACCGTGTCCCGGTCCACCTTGCCGGCCTTGCCCCTGGTCCGCACGCCGTAGGTGCCCATAGCAACCACCCGGTTACCATCAACAATAACGTAGGCGCCACCGGGGATGGACTTGCCCACCATCAACTGGTGAAAGTAACGGTCAAATGCCTTGGCCCTGGCATCAATATCAACTGCACGCGCAGGCAGCACAAGTGCGCCCACAAACACCATTAGTGAAAGGATCCACGCTTTCCCGATGCGCAGTTGGTAGACGATATTTGGTAGAATTGCAGGTCTCATACGTAAATCGAGCCGCCAAAGCAATCCAATACTTGCTGATAAGACTAGCAGTCAGTGGCTAAAAACTCTATTTAGGCGCCACATAAGACTGACTGTAGGATTCTAGTCACAAACAGCCACCTTCCACAGGATCACCGGTTCCGCAACTCCAGGCTGCTTTACTGGCGCATATAAAAACAAAAAAACCGCCTTTCGGCGGTTTTTTAAACTTGGAGGTTTTCCTCCGGCTGGTAGCCGGGTTTATAATTCCTCGGCGTGCTCACTCAGGTAAGCTGCCACACCCTGTGGAGAAGCATTCATCCCCTTGTCGCCCTCCTGCCAGCCCGCCGGGCAAACTTCCCCGTGTTCCTGATGAAATGCAAGGGCATCAACCATGCGCAGCATTTCGTCCACATTGCGCCCCAGCGGCAGATCATTGACAACCTGGTGACGAACCACACCTTCCTCATCTATCAGGAAGGAGCCGCGGAAGGCAACACCTGCATCGGCCTCCACATCGTAGGCTTGGCAGATTTCGTGCTTCACATCAGCAACCAGCGTGTATCTCACCGCACCAATGCCACCCTCGCTCACCGGGGTGTTGCGCCACGTATTGTGTGAAAACTGGGAATCGATGGAAACGCCGATAACCTCTACGCCGCGCTTTTCGAACTCGGCAAAGCGGTGGTCAAACGCAATCAGCTCAGAAGGGCATACAAAGGTAAAGTCTAATGGATAGAAAAAAACTACTGCCTTTTTCCCTTCAATAGATTCTTTTAGGTTGAAAGAGTCGACGATCTCGCCATTACCCAATACCGCCGCCGCAGTGAAGTCCGGGGCCGGCTTGCCTACCAAAACTGCCATAAATAACCTCCTCAATCCAATGATGGTTTGTTGATGATGTATGAAATGCTCAATTTATACGCAACAGCTATAGATCAATTAAGATGTGATAGTGGGGGGCTATGATACACACCCTCTGATTCCAAACCCATAAATTTTTTAAATGAGGTTGATAGCAAAACTGCGTCACCTGATCCGAGCCCAGAATGGGCAATTAGTCACCATTCGGCCGAAGAAAAAGGCAGCCTGAGCTTAAACAAGGAGAGCTATGGACTATATCGAAATATTATTGACACTCATTCTCAACTACAATACAGTTTGCACAATTGGAATTGAGCGAAGCTAACGAAGCTATGTATGTGTGTATCTGCAAAGGCATAACCGACCGCCAAATCAAAGAGGCTGTCTATGGTGGCTCCACCTCCGTCAAGGCATTGAGGCATCACCTCGGCGTATCCTCACAGTGCGGCCGGTGTGCGGAGCTGGCCAAGGAAATCATTGAAGAAACCATGAGCGTAGGCATGATCACCTCTGCCAACACAGGCCTGTTTTATTCCGCCAGTTGATCCCGATTTTCCCCATTTGCTCTTCAATCACCATCCATCGCAGCTTTACACGCTGGGCAAAAACTGCCACACCAAGCACTAATTGACTGACTTAAAAAGCACTTCGCCCAAGGTTTTCCAGGCAATTGGCACCCTTCCTCACCAGCTCCCAAACACTCTCTTCCAGCCTGGGACCGCAAGCCAGCATCATTTACCTCCTCAAGCACCCTGCAAAAGCATCCACAGAACTACCACCCCGGGTAACCGATGATGCCCACTGCCATATTCCCCCGGCGTTTTTGCGCCAGGCTCCAATAGCCATTAAACGTTTTAAACACAAAAGCTACTGATCAATCAAGCAATCCCCATTGCAGATTACTGTGTGGGGGGAAGCAAATCTTCTTGCAAGCACTTATGCGCGCGCGCTGTAAGCTGGCTATGGCCTTACAAGGAGATTTTCCCAGCATGTTTCAGATGAGACGGTTTTTCCATTTCTCAGCATCTGGAGAATAAAAATCGTTCTCAATCATACTCTCGATTTAATCCGATAATTATCGAGCACAATCTTTGCTTCATCCCTATTCTGTAAGCCGAAAACGAAATCATTTTCGTTGGAGTTTTTGGCCGGATTTGTGTTAAAACCCCTGCCTTTTATGCTTTCTGCGGCAAATAACTTTTTCTTGACTTGCCGTATTTCGCAACGCACACTCGGCCCGAATTACCGTTGTCGCCCTACAATAAGTTATGAAAATCGGTCAGCCACAAAATTTAACCACCAGCAATCCTCAATGGCTATGATTAACCCAATATCAGTTGACTTGGCGGGTTATTCAAGAAC
This sequence comes from Microbulbifer sp. MI-G, assembly GCF_030440425.1. Classification (NCBI taxonomy): domain Bacteria; kingdom Pseudomonadati; phylum Pseudomonadota; class Gammaproteobacteria; order Cellvibrionales; family Microbulbiferaceae; genus Microbulbifer; species Microbulbifer spongiae. The sequence goes on along the minus strand of NZ_CP098023.1, from coordinate 1,417,256 downwards.
AGGAAATCGCGGTCACTGGCTGGCGCGAATACTGGGGATAGCGGCAGCCGCATAGAGTGATGCCGGCATTTCAAGAGCGGCTGTCAATCAGGCATTCACCGCCACCCGAATTGGGCTGGCAAGGCCACAGGAGCAAAAGTGATGAAAGGCGATCCCAAAGTGATCGAATATTTAAATACTGTACTGGGCAATGAACTGGTAGCAATCAACCAGTATTTTCTGCACGCCCGCATGTACGACAACTGGGGATTAAAGGCGCTGGGCAAGCAGGAATACCACGAATCCATCGATGAAATGAAACATGCCGACTGGCTAATCGAGCGGATTCTTTTCCTGGAGGGCATTCCAAATCTACAGCATCTGGGCAAATTGCTGATTGGTGAAAATACCGAGGAAATGCTCAAATGTGACCTGAAGATAGAATCTAAAGCGATTCCCGATCTGCGCGAAGCCATTGCCTACTGCGAATCTGTACGGGACTATGTCAGTCGCGAGCTTTTGGAAAAAATCCTGGAGTCCGAAGAGGAGCACGTGGATTGGTTGGAAACGCAACTGGAACTGATTGACAAGGTGGGTATCCAGAATTACCTGCAGTCCCAAATGGAAAAAGCATCCGATTGATGCTTTGCAGCGCCACTGCACTACCTGCCACCAGCAATACCGCGGCCAAAGCCGCGGTGAGTTTATCGTTTTACCGGTCAGTATCTGCCCGCGAATTCCTTTCCAGCAATAGCGACTTTACTGATCATCTTCACCCTCGGCAGCTGCCTTATCAATCAGGTTTTTCAGTTCGCCATTCTCGTACATTTCCATAATGATATCGCAGCCACCAATCAACTCCCCATTTATCCACAGCTGTGGGAAAGTTGGCCAGTTGGCATACTTCGGCAATTCAGTGCGAATATCCGGATTGGACAAAACGTCCACATAGGCAAAGCGCTTGCCGCAGGCCATCATCGCCTGGGAGGCCCGCATGGAAAAACCGCATTGGGGGGCATTGGGGCTACCTTTCATGTAGAGCAGGATGGCGTTGTCAGCAATCTGCTGTTGGATGTTCTCCAATGTGTCCATAAGTATGAAAAACCTCATGTGATGGAAGCAAAAGAATCATTCAGTGCTAACCGCACCGGCACCCAGCCATAGCGCACTGGCTGAGCATTGTACCCCAGTGCAGGCTAAAAGAAGTACCTGCCCCTGTACATATCAAGCCCCAGCCAGAGAACTCCTTAATAATAAAAAGCCCAATGAAGAGCATACGCGAAACGTAGCTTGTGCTAGCATGGCGGGCACCGAACATTTCGCGGGATAGCCAGCTTAAGACCGAACTTTCTGCGGAAACCCCAGCATACTTTCCACAACCAGTTAAGGAGGCGCCACTGTGGCTACCCCCACGCTGATGGACACTTATGGTGAGAGAACCCTGACTCTGACCCGGGGAGAGGGTAACTATGTGTGGGACCACCAGGGCCGAAGGTATCTGGATGCCATTTCCGGCATTGCAGTGTGCGGTCTCGGTCACTGCCATCCCAAGGTCACCGAGGCTCTCCAGGATCAATCCAACATCCTCCTGCACGTCTCCAACCTGTACAACATTCCCGCACAGCAACAGCTGGCTGACCGACTGGCATTCGTGTCCGGTATGGACAATGTGTTCTTTTCCAACTCCGGGGCCGAGGCCAATGAAGCCGCGATCAAACTGGCCCGCAAGCTCGGCAGTGAAAGGGGTCTGGCAACACCACAAATTGTGGTGATGGACGGTGCCTTCCACGGTCGCACCCTCGCCACCCTGACGGCGACAGGGAATGAAAAAGTGCAGCGGGGCTTTGCCCCCCTGCCCGAAGGTTTTCTGCGAGTGCCTTTTAACGATGTCGCGGCCATCGAACAGCTCGCATCAGAGCACCACAGCATCGTTGCCATACTTGTCGAACCGGTACAGGGCGAAGGTGGTATCCGCGTACCCGATGCGGACTACCTGCCGACGCTGCGCACTCTTTGCAACCGGCAAAACTGGCTGCTGATACTGGATGAAATACAAACTGGTAATGGTCGCAGCGGCAAGATGTTTGCTTACCAGCATACAGGGATCGTGCCGGACGTACTCACCACCGCCAAGGGACTCGGCAACGGTGTCCCCATCGGCGCTTGCCTGGCCCGGGGCAAAGCGGCCCGGCTGTTTACCACCGGTAGTCACGGCTCCACCTTTGGCGGCAACCCCCTCGCCTGCCGCGCCGGCCTCGCTGTTCTGGAGACACTGGAGAGAGAGTGGCTGATTGAGCGCGCGGAGAAACTGGGGGAACACTTATTGCAAGCACTGCGGATGCGGCTCACGGAATGCCCTGTGGTTGTGGAAATTCGTGGTCTGGGCCTGATGATTGGCATAGAGATAAACCGTCCCTGTGGCGAACTGGTGGAAAAAGCTCGAGCACAGGGTTTGCTGATTAATGTCACTGCCGGCAATGTGCTCCGCCTTCTGCCGCCACTCACACTGACTGATAGCGAGTGCCATCAATTGATCGATGCCATCAGTACCCTGATTCAACAATTTGCACGGTAAATCGCCCAAGAGGCCAATGCAGGAGAGCAACACATGGCGATCAGACACTTTCTCACTTTGATGGATTTATCCGCAGAGGAACTCAAACACATCATAGAGCGCGCCATCGAACTGAAAAATCTGCGCCGCCAGGGCATCGCGACCGACCTTTTCCGCGGCAAGGTACTGGGAATGATTTTCGAAAAATCCTCCACCCGTACCCGTGTTTCCTTCGAGGCCGGCATGGCACAAATGGGCGGGAGCGCCCTCTTTCTGTCCCCACGCGACACGCAGTTGGGGCGTGGTGAACCCGTTGAGGACAGCGCACGGGTGATCTCACGCATGGTGGATATGGTTATGATCCGCACCTTCGACCATCAAACCCTGGAGCGCTTCGCCACCTACTCGCGGGTTCCGGTGATCAATGCCCTGTCCGACAGCTACCATCCCTGCCAGTTGCTCGCCGATATCCAGACCTATATGGAGTACCGCGGCAACCCTGAGGGCAAGGTGGTAGCTTGGGTCGGCGATGGCAACAATATGTGCCACTCCTATATCAATGCTGCACGTCTGTGCGGCTTCGAACTGCGCATTGCCTGCCCACAGGGTTACGAGCCGGATGACAATCTGGTCGCGGCAGGGAGGGAGCAGGTAAAAGTTGTGCACAACCCCGTGGATGCTGTGCGCGGCGCCGACTGGGTTGCCACCGATGTCTGGGCCTCCATGGGACAGGAGAGAGAGCAACAGGTGCGCACCAGGGCGTTTGAACACTTCCTGGTGGATCACCAGTTGATGCGCCACGCCAACAGCAATGCCCTGTTTATGCATTGTCTACCCGCCCACCGCGGTGAAGAAGTCAGTGCCGACCTCCTGGAAGACGAAAACATCTCGGTAGTCTGGGATGAAGCGGAAAACCGCCTGCATGCACAAAAAGCATTGATGGAATTTTTACAGGAGCACAGTGCTTAACAGGCGGTTCCGGCGCACACGCGGTAGACCTCACCTGTACCTGCCGATAGTGCCTGCACCAATGCTCAGTGACCCTCTTTCTACCGACTCTCCCGCTTAGCAAGGTTTCTTAGGCAGGGAAAGAGGCCTGGGGCAAAAAACAGCTATCCATTCACTTTTGGGGCAGTAAAAAATTTCTTAAATCGAAGGATAATGAATAATTTTACGTCAAACTTTGGAATAAGTGAGTAATTAATTGCTTAGATGGTAAGTATTTCCTAATAATTATTGCTTTTGTTAATTTAGACAGTCTCGTCTATTTAAAAAAATTGTAAGGGTCTGTACCGGCTTTTTTCCCCAGGTTCCAATCTCATTGCAGCTCAATAGTGGCGGGGCCTGGCAAAGGAGTGACCACTGACTTATTGTGTCTACCCACAATATATCCACAAACAACCACAAGGTTATTCGCCTTGAATTGGTGCTCCCACCGCATTATCTTGTAGCCCAATCAAGGATAACCCCCTATATATTGGGGTAATGATTCAGAAGCACTCCCAAGTGGCAGGACGGATTCCGGCGGTCCGCCTAACTTTTGGCAATGGGCGTCAGAGGTTTTTGATTCAAAGCGGGATCGCGGGCATTTGAACCAGAGGTATTTTCAGCCAAAGATACCAGCCAATATACCCTTGCTGGGAGCGGCACGTTGGATCGCCTGTTCCAGAGCGAGAGGGGCTCACTGGTAAAGCAATGAACCCGCTATTTACAAGCTGCCCCGCACACAGGCGAACGGGCAACAGTACAGATTTTCGGAGATTTACATGCACACAGAGACAGGGCACCCTCAAACCGTGCCCGGGGAGAAATCGGGTACCAGCAGCGGCCAAACCAGTGGCGGCACCACCCTGATTGCCACCGCACCGGGCCAGATCCGCGTCATCAAGCGCAACAGCACCGTTGTACCTTATGACGATGGCAAAATTTCTGTCGCACTCACCAAGGCCTTTCTGGCTGTTGAAGGCGGCACTGCCGCTGCTTCCAGCCGTGTCCACGAACTGGTCGACGAACTGGTAAAACAGATCAGCGCCACCTTCAATCGCCGCATGCCCTCTGGTGGAACCATCCACATCGAAGAGATCCAGGACCAGGTGGAACTCGCCCTGATGCGCGCCGGGGAACACAAAGTTGCACGGGACTATGTACTCTACCGTGAGGAACGCGCCCGTCTGCGTGCCGAAAGGGACAAGCCAGGGCAGCAGGTGGGGCAAGCCGACACCCATCCGAGTATTCGTGTAAAGCTCAGCGATAACCGCCTGGTGCCGCTGGATATGGAGCGCCTGCGCACAGTTGTGCGCGAGGCCTGTGAGGGTCTCAAGCACGTCAATAGTGAGACAATCCTGAGTGAAGCCCTGAAAAACCTGTATGAAGGTGTTTCCGAAAACGACATCAACACCGCATTGGTCATTACCGCACGCACCCTGGTTGAGCAGGAGCCCAACTACACCTATGCCACTGCCAGCCTGCTGCTGGATAAGCTGCGTGCCGAAGCCCTGCGCTTTCTGGGCATTGCAGAGCGTGCCACACAACACGAGATGGAAAGGCTTTACTCTTCCACACTGCCCACCTACATACAAAAAGGGATTGAGCTGGAGCTGCTCGACCCGGCCCTGGCCACCTTCGACCTGGAAACCCTCGGCCAGGCGCTGAAAGGCGAACGCGATCACCAGTTCACCTATCTTGGCCTGCAAACTCTATATGACCGCTACTTTTTGCACAGTGACGATATTCGCTTCGAGCTGCCGCAGATCTTTTTTATGCGTGTCGCCATGGGCCTGAGCATTCACGAAGAAAACCGGGACGAGCGCGCAGTTGAGTTCTACAATCTGTTGAGCTCCTTCGACTACATGAGCTCAACCCCAACCCTGTTTAATGCCGGCACCCTGCGCCCGCAGCTGTCTTCCTGCTACCTGACGACAGTGCCGGATGACCTGCACGGCATTTACGGCGCTATCCGTGATAATGCCATGTTGTCCAAATGGGCTGGCGGTCTCGGCAATGACTGGACCCCGGTGCGCTCCCTGGGCTCCTATATCAAAGGCACCAACGGCAAGTCCCAGGGTGTGGTGCCCTTCCTGAAAGTGGCCAACGACACCGCAGTAGCGGTAAACCAGGGCGGCAAGCGCAAAGGCGCTGTGTGTGCCTACCTGGAAACCTGGCACCTGGATATCGAGGAATTCCTCGAGCTGCGCAAGAACACCGGTGACGACCGCCGCCGCACCCACGATATGAACACCGCCAACTGGGTGCCCGATCTGTTTATGAAGCGTGTGTTCGAAGACAGTGAATGGACTCTGTTCTCCCCGGCGGACTGCCCGGACCTGCACGACTTGTTCGGTAGCGCGTTTGAAGAGCGCTACGCACACTATGAGAACATGGTCGCAACAGGCGCTCTCACACTGTACAAGAAGATCCGTGCGCTGGACCTGTGGCGCAAGATGCTGGGGATGCTATTCGAAACCGGCCACCCCTGGATCACCTTCAAAGACAGCTGTAACCTGCGCAGCCCACAGCAGCACGCCGGTGTGGTGCACAGCTCCAATCTATGCACCGAGATTACCCTCAACACCAAAGCCGGGGACGAGGTTGCCGTCTGTAACCTGGGCTCGGTCAACCTGGCCCAGCACATCGCTGAAAACGGTGAACTCGACCGCGCCAAGCTGGCAAGTACTGTGAAGATCGCAGTGCGCATGCTGGACAATGTGATCGATATTAATTACTACGCCGTTGAAAGCGCGCGCCAGTCCAACGTGCGCCACCGCCCCATTGGACTGGGAATGATGGGCTTTCAGGACGCACTGTACAAAGCCGGGATTGCCTATGCCAGTGACGAAGCGGTTGCCTTTGCCGATTGCACCATGGAAGCCATCAGCTTTGAAGCGATCTCCGCCTCCAGCGATCTGGCTGTTGAGCGCGGCAAGTACCAAACCTATGAAGGCTCGCTGTGGAGCAAGGGTATCCTGCCACTGGATTCTATCCAGATCTTGAGCGAGCAGCGTGGGTCGCAGTTTATCGAGCAGGACACCCGCTCCACTCTGGATTGGCATGGCTTGCGCGAAAAAGTAAAAGCCCAGGGTATGCGCAACTCCAACGTGATGGCCATCGCTCCAACGGCGACGATTGCCAATATCACCGGAGTTTCCCAGTCAATCGAACCGACTTACCAGAACCTGTATGTGAAATCGAACTTGTCCGGCGAGTTCACCGTGGTAAACCCCTACTTGGTGCACGACTTGAAAGATCGCGGCCTTTGGGATCAGGTGATGGTCAATGACCTGAAATACTACGAGGGCTCTGTACAAAAAATTGACCGCGTACCGGATGACCTGAAAGCGATATACCGCACCGCATTTGAAGTGGAGCCACGCTGGATCGTGGACGCCGCCAGCCGTCGCCAGAAATGGATTGACCAGGCCCAGTCCCTGAATCTGTATATCGCCGGTGCCGATGGCAAGAAGCTGGACCTGACCTACCGCATGGCCTGGTTCCGTGGCCTGAAAACCACTTATTACCTGCGCGCTCTGGCTGCAACCACCACGGAAAAATCTACCGTGAACAGCGGCGCTCTCAATGCCGTCAGCGCGAGCGGGGATAACGCTGTGGTCACAGCGGCCGCTCTCGCACAGCAGGCGCCCGTAGCAGCAACAGTGCCCCAGGCCTGCTCTCTGGATGATCCAGACTGTGAAGCCTGTCAGTAAATTCGGCCCCTTGGGGCCAGTACCCACTCTCGGGGGAGAGCGTCGTAACCGCAGGTGCGGGCATGACCATGCGCAGCGACCCCGGCCCACCCGGCAAAAAACATGCCGGTATACATTAACGGGCCGGGGATCGTTTGCGATCTGCTCACCACGGACACTCCCCAAAGCAACTGGGATAAAGACTGCCGTACCCGGTTCGCACACAAGCACAAGCTTTCATCAAAACGGCGCATGCCGACGGGAGTAGGCAGGTTAAAAGCCAGGTGCGCTTGATCTGGCACAGAGTTTTTGTGCCCGGACAGGTTAAAAATACCGGCAGCAATAGATAACTGCCGGTAAAAAACTGGTGCGCCACCCCTGACTATCCTTACCCTGTGAGTATCAAGTCAGGAAAACCAAGGACAATTTATCGAATGTTCGATAGCAAAACTGATCAAAAGGGCCAACTATGCTGAGCTGGGACGACTTCGACACAAAGCCCCAACAATCCGACAAAGTAACCGAACCGCGACCGGCGCCGGAAGCCCGGGCGAAATCCACCCACGAGCCCAGCACTTCTCGCCCGGTGGAAGCCACAACGCCGCCAGCCAGTTCGGCGTCGCCTGCGGTCCAAGGCGGCGCCACTGCCGTTGAAGCCGCGCGCGCAGCAGTTGCCACTATGGATCCGGCCCCCGGCCTGGAGGAGCTGGAAATGGGCGCAGCCCGTATTCAGGTGGACGAGAAGCGCATTATCAACTGCCGCGCTGACCTCAACCAGTTGGTGCCCTTCAAATACGACTGGGCCTGGCAAAAATACCTGGACGGTTGCGCCAACCACTGGATGCCACAGGAAATCAACATGAATAAAGATGTGTCCATGTGGAAAGACCCCAACGGTCTGACCGGGGACGAGCGTCGCATCGTGATGTATTCCCTTGGCTACTTCTCTACTGCAGACTCCCTGGTGGCAAATAATTTGGTGTTGGCCATCTATCGCCATATCACCAACCCGGAGTGTCGTCAGTACCTGCTGCGCCAATCCTTTGAGGAAGCCATACACACTCATGCCTACCAATACTGCGTGGAATCTTTGGGGATGGATGAAGGCGAAGTGTTCAATATGTATCGCGAAGTGCCCAGCGTCGCCAAGAAGGCTGCCTGGAGCCTTTCCCACACCCAGGCCATCGGCGATCCAAACTTTAAAACCGGCACTGTGGAGACCGATCAGGAGCTGCTGCGCAACCTGATCGCTTTCTACGCCGTTACGGAAGGTATTTTCTTTTACTGTGGCTTCAGCCAGATTCTGTCCATGGGCCGCCGCAACAAAATGACCGGCGTTGCTGAACAATTTCAGTATATCCTGCGCGATGAGTCCATGCATCTGAACTTCGGTATCGACGTGATTAACCAGATCAAGCTGGAAAATCCGCACTTGTGGACTGCGACATTCCAACAGGAAGTGACCCAGATGATCCTCGAGGGCATGGAGTTGGAAGTGGCCTATGCCCGTGACACCATGCCCCGCGGCGTACTCGGTATGAACGCAAACATGATGGAGGAATACCTGCACTTTATCGCCAATCGCCGCCTCAGCCAGTTGGGCTTGAAAGAACAATTCCCCGGCGCTCAGAACCCCTTCCCCTGGATGTCTGAAATTATGGACCTGCGCAAGGAGAAAAACTTTTTCGAGACACGGGTTATCGAATATCAGACCGGCGGTGCACTAGTGTGGTAAATCCCAGCAGTGAACTATTCCTGCTTCCCCCAAAGCGGGGCTCCATTCGGAAACCAAAGTGATTACCATTAACAGAAGTGCTATCTGTGAATGCCTGTATCAATATAAAAGGGGCTACCTCAGATTCGACTGAAGAAATTCCGCAGAAAATCAAGCAGAGAGAAAGAAATTACTACAAGAAACCGTCACTCACAGGAAGAGACGTATTGAAACGGGCGCAAGCCCGTTTTTTCTCTACCACAACCGAATTGCAATACAAGGGGGTAGTATTCGCTTCAGAACCACACGCCCTAAAGATGGGCGTGAAAACACCTATCACCCCACCCCGGATCCCCTCTCCTCCTCTGCCGATGTCCAATAGCGATACCGCATTTATACAATGGCCATCAGCCCAGCGTGCTGCTTTCCCATGGGAGTTTGATGGTCAGTATTGGTGGGTGATGCCCACTTGGGTCAGTAAATACCATTTGCGATGGGCTTATCAGGAATAGAAAGGATGCTAATTAGCCACATACTCGTGCGAAGAATTTGATAAAGAGGACCTGAGTAAACAATTTTTCGTGATACTTCGCGACAATTGGCATTTCTTTCGCCTCACATTGCAGGAGATTTATGCCGCTAGGGAATATTATTGCTAATCTATTGCGATTAAAACAAGATCCTGAGTAATAGCCTAGGAGAAGGAGGAAGGTATGAATGGAAAATGCCTCTGCGGTGCTGTCGAGTTTCAGCTGGATGAGCCACTACCCAGTCTTTATCAGTGTCACTGCTCACTTTGTCGCAAGTTGACTGGCTCCTCGTCAGATACGGCCATGTTTATTTCCCGCGATCAGTTTCGCTGGGTGCGCGGACTAGACAAAATTTCCTCATACAGGACCAACACAGGCTATCGCTCAGACTTTTGCAACTGCTGTGGCTGCACAGTACCCCATCTGATGGGTAAAACCAGCTACTTTTGGGTTCCAGCCGGCCTTATTGATGGCGAACTGCATAGTCAGGTAGTAGCACATCTGTGTGTAGACTCCAAAGCCCCCTGGGATCTCATTGGCGAAAGAGGCGTACGCTTTGCAGAAATGCCAAGCATGGAGGTGTTAAGCCGGCTTCTGCATGAAAGCATTGAGAAAATTGAAAGCAACTTGGTTTAGGCATAGGGGCTTGGGGAGAGAGCCAAATCATTGCCGATCACTGCAGCCCCTGCTCTTTGGATTGGCCTTTTACTTCGCAAACTAATCAATTTCGAATAGCCACGCAATAAAAAAGCCCTTTCAAACCGTTTTATCATGGCCAGAAAACACCTGAAATGGATACGCCGGCAGGGTGTGCCGGCGTTGGTTTGGGGGATAAGTAATCCCCCCCAGCCATCAGGCAGTATGTCCAGCACGCAGCCATTCGGCCACACAAAAAGCCAACTCTAAAACCTGATCGGCGTTCAGTCGTGGATCACATTGGGTACGGTAGCAGCTAGCGAGGTCAGCCTCGGATATTTTCCAGGCGCCTCCGGTGCATTCAGTGACATGTTCACCGGTCATTTCCAGATGAATACCGCCTGGATGGCTGCCCTCGGCCCAGTGGATCGAGAAAAAATCCCGTATTTCACGCAGGATTTTCTCAAAATCCCGTGTCTTGTAGCCATTGCCAGCCTTGACGGTATTGCCATGCATAGGGTCTGTGCTCCACACAACGCTACGTCCCTCTTTTTGTACCGCCCGTAGCAGTGCAGGCAACTTGTCACCCAGGGCATCTGCGCCCATACGAGTAATCAGGGTGAGTCGACCAGCTTCATTTTCCGGGCTGAGCCTGTCAATCAGGCGCAACAGCTCATCAGGCTGCATAGCAGGACCCACCTTCACACCGATGGGGTTGCAAACACCGGAAAGGAATTCAACGTGGGCACCATCAAGCTGACGGGTACGCTCTCCTATCCACAGCATATGTGCAGAGCAGTCGTACCATTTGTCGGTGAGGCTGTCGATGCGGGTCAGGGCCTGTTCATATTCGAGTAGCAGCGCTTCGTGAGAGGTGTAAAGTACTGTCTCACGAATAGCAGGGGTATTTTCTGAAGTTACCCCGCATACTGCCATAAATTCCAATGCTTCCTGCAGGCGCTCCGCCAGCTGCGTATATTTGTCCCTTTGTGGGTTGTTTTTGAGATAGCTCAAATTCCATCCGTGCACCTGATGCAAGTCTGCGAGACCGCCCTGGGCAAAGGCACGCAACAAGTTCAACGTAGCTGCCGACTGGTTGTAGGCGGTGATCATACGCTGTGGGTTTGGCTCGCGCGCCTCCGCAGTAAAATTGATGCCGTTGATAATATCACCGCGATAACTGGGCAACTCAATACCATTAATAGTCTCGGTATCTGCGGAGCGGGGCTTGGCATATTGCCCGGCCATTCTGGCGATTTTGACTACCGGCAGGTTCCCGGCAAAAGTCAGTACCACTGCCATCTGCAGCAACACCTTAAATGTGTCTCGAATCCGGTTGGCATTGAAATCCGCAAAAGACTCAGCACAATCCCCTCCCTGCAGCAGAAAGGCTCTGCCCTCCGCCACATAGGCAAGTTGCCGACGCAACTCACGGGCCTCGGCGGCAAATACCAACGGCGGTTGACCGGATAATTGCCCGGTCACTCTGGCCACTTCCTCTGCAGAGGCGTACTTTGGTTGTTGGTGTGCAGTAAGCTTTCGCCAGCTCTGCGGGGTCCAGGCTTGGGTTGGGGATTCAGACACTGGAACTCCTAGCTCAACTTCCATCTTTCACTCTAACTTCAAGGGTAAATCGAAAAGGGATAAGCAGGGTATCCATCCCCGATGTACCGAATTTACAACACACTGGCAACTGCCTTGCAGAAGTACTCCATATTGCGGGAACTCAGGCCGGCAATACTGATACGACTGGAGTCCACCATATAGATAGAGAAGGACTTTTGCAGCTGTTGGACCTGCTCGGGACTAATACCAAGGAACGAAAACATCCCCTTCTGTTGGCAGATAAAATTGAAATCTCCCCGAGCACCGGCAGCGGTGAGTCCTTCCACGAGACCGGCGCGCAAACCATTGATGCGTTCACGCATTTCCGTCAATTCGGCCTCCCAGTTGGCCTTCAGGCCAGCATCTGTGAGAATAGATTCTACAATCGCGGCGCCATGGGATGGTGGCATGGAATAGTTGCCACGAATAGTGCTCAGCATCTGACTATGGCCCTTGTCTGCATTCTCGCCATTGGCATAGATCACCATGGCCAGTCCGACACGCTCCCGGTAGAGGCCAAAGTTTTTGGAGCAGGATGCCGCTACCAACATCTCGGGTACGGATTCCGCCATGAGACGCAGACCGTAGGCATCGTCCTCCAAGCTGTTGCCGAAGCCCTGGTAAGCTATATCGACAAAGGGCGTAAAGCCCTGTTTTGAGGCCATTTGCGCCAGTACTTTCCACTGCTCACGGGACAGATCCGCGCCACAGGGATTGTGACAACAGGCATGGAGCAACACTACATCACCCTCACCCACAGTCTTGAGGGCTTCCACCATTTGGTCGAAGAGAAGACGGTTGCTGGCACGATCGTAGTAAGGATAGCTCCTGATGTTCAGGCCGGCATTGCCTAGCAACGGTACATGGTTTGCCCAAGTCGGATCACTTACCCAGGCGGTAGTACCCGCTTCAGCACGATTGATCAGCTCCGCCAGTACACGCAGGGCACCACAGCCACCGGGTGTTTGTGCAGAGCGTACCCTGCCCTCAACTAGGGCCGGGTGCCCAGCACCTAAAACCAGCTCCTGCATGGTGCTGTTAAATCCCGGCGTGCCGGCAGGACCAATATAAGCTTTGGTTTCCTCACTCTGCAATAAACGGGTTTCCGCTTCCTTGACGGCCTGCAAAACCGCAGTGTGCCCAGCTTCATCCTTGTAAACCCCTACCCCAAGATCGATTTTGCAGGGGTTTTCATCCGCGCGATAACTGGCCAGTAAGCCCAGGATAGGATCTGGCGGAAGACTGCCTAAATGTTCAAACACCTGAAAACTCCTTCAACTATTTCACTCACTCGTCGGTCAGTCCGTGCTCAGACCACGCCTTGGCACGGACCATCAGTTTTTCAATAAGACTATCCAGTTGTTTTCGCTCTTCATCGGAGAGCGAAGCCACCAGATCATTTTCATACTGCTGGGCCAAAGGTACTATGCGCTCATAAACGCTGCGACCCAACGCTGACAGGTTCAATACCTGGCGCCGACGGTCTAAAGGATCTTCACTGCGCGAGATGTAATCGTGCTTTAACAGGGAGGAGACAGCACGGCTGATCGCCACCTTGTCCATGGCGGTCTGTTCGACAAGCTCTGCGGCAGACAGGTCGGGAAAACGCCCAAGGATTGCCATTACGCGCCATGCGGGAATAGTGAGATGGAAGCGCGCACCATAAGCCTGAGAAATGGCGTTGCTCACACGGTTTGAGAGTACCGACAGTCGGTAAGGCAAAAACCGTTCCAAGCGTAAACCACTGGGTTGCACCGGCGTATCCTGGTCATTGCTCATGGCTGCTCTTACACCTGTCTGTTTATAAATCCGGTTTGTACCAGACGTTCAATTTAACTAACATTGGTTTCAATTGTAACCGACAAATACGCAAATACCCTTCGAGGAAATCTCGGCATTGTGGAAAAATTGATAGCTCATTATAGGGCTTTATGCGCCATTTTTGCTAACCATTTACAGGCAAAACGCGAGAAAGATGCGCAATGCCCGTGTAAGCCGGACAATCCCCCCCCATCCAGCAAAAGCGAGGCCATCCATGCGCAAGTGGATAAGCTTTCCCCGCATTGAGGGGAACACCAGCCGCCAGGCTCATGCAGACCTCCCGCCAGATACTTTTGAGCGGGAAATGGGAAAAGAGGGGTTTTTTGGTCCCAGCACTCACTTTTATCACAGACACCCACCCACCGGCTGGAGCGCGTTTGAAGGGCCTTTACGCCCGCACGCTTTCGACAGTACGAAAATGATCCACAAAGGAAAAAGCCCCTGGGACCAAAAACCAATCCTGCGCAATGACAACAGTCTGGTCGCGCTGTGGACCTGCCACAAGCCTATGGACCACTTGGTGCGCAATGCGGATGGGGACCTGCTGCTTTTTATACACAGTGGCAGAGGCAGTCTTTTTTGTGACTTTGGGCATCTGCCCATCCGCGATGGCGACTATATAATCCTGCCGCGTGGTACCATGTGGCGGTTGTCCCCATGGGAGGAGGACTCTCTGGCACTACTGATGGTGGAGGCCAGTGGCGGTCACTTTCAGTTACCGGAAAAAGGGATATTGGGCGCCAATGCTATTTTCGACCAGGCAACATTGGATGTGCCCAGCATTGACCAGGCATTTCTTGCCCAGCAGGGAGAAATCGAGTCTCGGGTGGTTGTGAAAGCCCGCCAGCAACTTTCCACCATTACTTTTCCTTTTAACCCCTTAGACGCCACTGGCTGGACCGGTGACAATTTGGTGGTGCGAATCAATTGGCGGTCTATCCGCCCCGTGATGAGCCATCGTTACCACCTGCCCCCTTCCGCCCACACCACGTTTGTAGGGCCCGGATTTGTGATTGCTACTTTTACACCGCGCCCACTGGAGAGCGACCCCGGTGTACTCAAGGTCCCCTTTTTTCATAACAATGATGATTACGATGAGCTGATTTTTTATCATCGCGGCAACTTTTTTAGCCGCGATAATATCCACCCGGGTATGTTAACGCTGCATCCTGCCGGGTTTACCCACGGCCCCCACCCAAAGGCCTTTGAAGCCGGCAGGAAACGGGTCAGAAGGGAAACCGACGAGGTGGCTGTAATGATCGACAGCCGAACGCCATGGGACATATTGCCAGATGCCCACGCCGTGGAGCTGCCGGAATATGTCAATTCCTGGAAGGCACGGTAATCGCACTGCCCGCAGACTGCCACAGCATCACGCTCAAGAAAATAAATGAAGATACCGGTAATATCCTTGCCGGAGTAGCCATAACCAGAAACAGGAAAGACAATGGATCTTTACGGATACTTTCGCTCCTCCGCGAGCTATCGGGTACGCATCGGCCTCAACCTGAAAGGCCTCGCCTACAAGTACCACCCGGTGAACCTTCTCAAAGGAGAACAGCTAGGCAAACACTATCGCGAACTCAATCCTCAGGGGCTGGTTCCCACACTGGAAGATGGCGACATACACCTGACCCAGTCAGTCGCCATACTGGAATGGCTGGATGAAGCTTACCCTGAATCACCGCTACTGCCTGAGAATCCCGATGACCGCGCCCATATCCGGGCCCTGTCTTACAGTATTACCTGTGATATTCAACCTATTCAAAACCTGCGCGTACTCCAATTCCTGCAAGCAGAATACGGTATCAGCGACGAACAAAAGGTCCAGTGGCTGCTACATTGGGTTGACCTTGGCTTCTCAGCACTGGAACAACAATTACAGCCGACTCCGTTCGCTGCGGGGAACAGACCGGGGTTATTTGAATGCTGCTTGCTGCCGCAAATCTACAATGCCGAGCGCTTTGGAATGGATATGGACAACTACCCTAAGATTCAGCAGATCGCCAATGTCTGTTCCGAGCTACCCGCTTTTACCAAAGCCCGTCCAGAGCATCAAGCGGACAGCACCTTATAACTTAGCCCCAGCACATTGCCTGGGCAACATTGCGCAGGCAATGCTGAAATACCCTCACTTATATAACCCGTTAGCTTGGGAAGAATAATAGTTTGATACAAAGTTACTAGATGCCTCCAAACAACTGTTCAGCGGAGTTGAAACGCTCAGTTATCTGCGATCTTAGTGAGGCAAGTAACAGCTGCAGTTCTCGCAATCATCGATAATGTTGGTTTTAATACCCGACTGTGCAAGAAATCGCCACCTATACTAATACGTCAAAAAAACATACTGAATCGTGTTTATCTCTATGTAGAACAATGACTTCCGATAATTCATTTGCTAGCCTTCAAACTAATTAGTACAAACCTATACACGATCGCCAATCAGTAAAACTCTATGGATGCACTTACCAATATCTTGAATACATTGCGTATGTCCAGTAGCTTATACTTTCGTACCGACCTCACTGCACCTTGGGGTGTTGAGGTGCCTGCAAAAAAAACAGTTGCCCGCTTCCACATCGTGATTAGAGGTCAGTGCTGGATACAGATAGAGGGAGAAGGGGACTGGAAATTTATGGCTAATGGCGACTTGGTCATTGTGCCCCATGGGGCTTCGCACAAGCTCGCAGATGCAAAAAGCACCGATACACGGCCACTGGATGATGTTTTACAGGAAGTTGGCTTTTCCGGTGAAGGCCCACTAATATACGGTGGTGGTGGCGCGGGCTGCTGTCTTGTCTGTGGTGAATTCTCTTTTGATGCTCTTGGCGGTCACCCCCTTCTTGAAAATTTACCAAAAAAACTCTATGTCTCCGGAGATACAACGTATAATTCTAAGTGGCTGGAGAATGCAATTGGATTTATAGGCCATGAAGCAGCCAGCCACGACCCGGGCGCTCACGCCATTATCAATAGATTATCTGAAATCATCTTGATTCAGGTAATACGCACCACTCTAGCTGCCAGTAAAGATACAATTCCTTTTTTATCCGCGTTCACAAATTCACGTATAAATAAGGTGTTAACTGCAATACACAAAAATCCATCGAACGACTGGAGCGTTGAGCGCCTGGGGCAGCTGGCCAATATGTCCCGGTCATCATTCTCAAACCGTTTTACTGAATTAGTAAGAATGACTCCTCTGCAATATGTTATTTTTGTTCGCCTGCAACAGGCCTGTCGCCTGCTGATAGAAACATCTATGCCATTAATCAGTATTGCAGAGCGCATTGGATATCGGTCAGAGGCGGCATTTAGCCAGGTTTTTAAGAAACAACACGGTGTAAGGCCTGGTGAGTTCCGCCGCAACCATGCCAGAATAGCGTCATGAAAAACCTATAAATCCCACAAGAATAAACCAGAATATACGCTAATCCTATCACATCTTTACCTGGCAAAACTTAAAAAATATTCTACAAGCATGTCTTCAAGTATTTACAACCGAATAAAACAATTGGCCAGATATTATTATTGTGATATCGCTTTTCCCGCCCATCACACACGATTACTGACAGACAGGCAACATGTAGCGTATCACTCCGTATCCATCCATTAATTTTCAATGAAGGGAAACCCAATGAGAAATAAAAAAATTGAACATTACTTATCTCGGTTAAACATGACAGATATTGAAGGAAATCAGATCAATATCGGCAAGGGAAAGAAAGTCTGGTTATCCATATTCCGGGAAGCAAACTGCCCTTTTTGTAATATGCGCGTCTATGAAATGACACAACACGCACAACATTTTTTAAAAAGTGACATACAGATAGTCGCCGTTTTCAAGTCTTCCGTTTCCGATACCAGAAAATTTATCGCCCGGCAACCAAGACCCTTCAAAATTATTGCCGACCCGGAGGCTTTAATTTACCAAGGATTACATCTACGATCTTCTTTTATGGCCAAACTTAAGGCCGTGATACTGCACATGCCAAGATTACTACAAGGGTTGTCAATAACTGGTATAAGAGGACTACTTACCACCAGTCAATTGCCTGCTGATCTGCTTTTGAGCGAAGAAGGCAAGATTGTCCAATCCTATACGGCAAAGGATATTTCCGATCATATTCCTTTTTCTGATGTGGAAAGCTTTATGAAACAAAGATCAGTACAAGGTACGGCGAGCAGCCCGCTGATGAGCACATAAGACCTCTCTGTATCATACAAAGCAATTAGGATCGACATTTGATCAAACAGTACCATGAAACACCTCTGCAAGTGCTCAAGGCCCTACCAACTAATGAAAGGCTCCCGCTTGATGGCAAAAATGTTGAGCCCCAGGGTAAATCATGCGCTAATGCCAGCTTCCACTGAATGGAGTTGAAATCGATAACCCGCTTTCAGGCTGCTTAAAAATCAACAATTCTTAAGCGATCAGGCTCTGCTCACAGAGATTCCCAGCTCTGCTACAGGGCTATACCCGACAGAAAATGGTAGCAGGTGAACAGCCAAAGCGGATAAAAAGAAGCCCAGGACCCCAAAGGCCCTTTTTCATTCCAGTAAAACACAACCCTCGGCCAAAAGTGGTGCCTTCAATAAATGCCACTGCTCTTGTGGCAAGGTGATAGGGATCGTGGCTGTAATGGTATATTCCACCTCCCATCATCGCCCTTGTTATGTGCTACCAGGAAACGCAGAGGGTTCCTGGGCAAACTCACAACTCATGGATAATCGCTGTAGTGGCACAAAGCACTTCAGTTTCACATGCAGTAATGCCACATCTACGAAATCCCGATAGGGGCGCATTAACCCCGACATTGGCAATTCCCCCCGCTTGAGCAACAATTCCAACATGGAGCGGCCGGCACTGCCAACCGGCTCACCGTTATCACCTGCTAAAACATCCGGGTTTGCAGAATTGTTAATGATCAGAGCTGTACCGTGGTGGTTTGCACGGGGATATTGGGTGCGGACCTAATCCAGCTGCTGCTGAAAACACATTTTACCCTTGACGTATCCCAACCTGCAGACAAACGACTTCTTTTCGGCTTCAGTGACAACGGGATAGGAGGGAATCTGAAAGGTCACCGGCAAATTCCTCCCAACCCTGGGTGGTGAGCTTATCGTAGAGAGGCTGCAGCTTAGTTTGCCATACCTTATCGTCCACAATCCCCACATGTTTGCAGCGTATCGTACCTTCCGCATCAACCAGGAAGGTTTCCGGGGCACCAAACACACCGAGATCAAGTGATAGGCGCCCCTCTCTGTCAGCCAGACTGTATCGGTAGGGATTGTGGAATCTTTCCAGCCATGCCAGAGCGGCCTTATCGTCGTCTTTCAGGTTAATACCTACAATAGGAACGCCCCGCTCCGCCAAAGCGTTGAGGTAGGGGTGTTCGACCCGGCAGGCTATGCACCATGTGGCCCATACATTGAGCAGGTGTGGCTCCCTGGGCAGATCCTCTTTATGCACAATCTGGCTGCTATCC
Source organism: Microbulbifer sp. MI-G (assembly GCF_030440425.1). Classification (NCBI taxonomy): domain Bacteria; kingdom Pseudomonadati; phylum Pseudomonadota; class Gammaproteobacteria; order Cellvibrionales; family Microbulbiferaceae; genus Microbulbifer; species Microbulbifer spongiae. The sequence goes on along the minus strand of NZ_CP098023.1, from coordinate 1,398,249 downwards.
GTTACCTTGGACAAGGAAAAGGCCGGCACCGGCTTGTTTAATAGTGCCGAAGGCATTTCCTGAGGATTCAAGGACAAACCGTGCCAGAACAATAAAGCCAGCGCCATAAAAATAAACAGGGGCAAAAAGAGCTTTAATCTCGACATTCCATCCATCCCGACACTTATACGGCGGTCACGGTACCTGGGACTTGTATAGCATCCACAGAACGTGCGGCTGTGGCTTTGCGATAACGCTTGTCTGCCACCGACATGCCCCCACCGATCGCCATCAACAAGGCCCCGAGCCAGATCCACACCACAAACGCTTTATACTGCAGGCGTACCGCCCAATCCCCACTGGGGTTATCGTCCTCCAAGGGCTCTCCCAGAGCTACATAAATATCGCGAAACAAGCCGGTATCAATGGCCGCTTCCGTCATGGTGTTACCGCCGGAGAAGTAATTGCGCTTTTGCGGGAGCAACTCACCTAAGAACTTACCATTCTTGCTCAACTGCAAAACCCCCTCAAAGGCATGGTAGTTAGGACCTTGTACCAAGCGCACACCGTCGAATTTGAAATCGTAGCCGGCCACACGATAATTGTCTCCCGTCCCCATGCGCAGATTTTTTTCCTCGCTGTACACCGTGGTGAATACCGTCCCAAGCACGGCCACCGCCAGACCGATATGGGCGAGGTGCATCCCGTAATAACTGGCGCGTTGGCGCTTGAGGCCCGTGATAAAGGACTTGGCATTGCGGGTCTTAAACACAATATGCTCTAGACTTGCCGCCAATACCCAGATACCGATAAAAATACCCAGCACCGCGCCCCAGTGATAGTGATCAAAAGCCAACGGCCAGAGCAGGGCTACCAACAGCGCCACCAGAAAGGGCAAACGCCAGGCACCGAGGAGTTTTTCCCAGCGGCTGTCTTTCCAGTTGGCGTGGATACCTATGCCCAGAAGTAGACACAACACAGCCATCAGGGGCACGAAGAAGAGGTTGAAGAACGGCGCTCCCACGCTGATTTTACCCCAATGTAAAGCATCAGCCAGCAGCGGATATAGGGTGCCGGTTAATACCATCGCCATAATCAGTACGAGTAAAATATTGTTGCCAAGCAGAAAAGTCTCCAACGCACGGAAAGAGAAAACACTGCGGGCACTGACTGTGGGCGCACGCAGGGCAAATAACAACAGGGACAAGCCGATAACCACCGCCAGGAAGACCAGGATGAAGCTGCCGCGCTGCGGATCTGTTGCAAACGCATGTACTGAGGTAATCACCCCGGAGCGCACCAGAAAAGTACCCAATAGGCTCAGGCTGAAAGTGAATATCGCCAGTAAAATGGTCCAACTTTTAAACAGGCCGCGCTTTTCCGTCACTGCCAGTGAATGCATCAGTGCAGTGCCCACCAGCCAAGGCATCAGCGAGGCATTTTCCACCGGGTCCCAGAACCACCAGCCGCCCCAACCCAGTTCGTAATAAGCCCACCAGCTGCCCATCGCGATGCCAAGGGTGAGGAAGGCCCAAGCCACACCCGTCCAGGGCCTCGCCCAACGCGCCCACACCGCGTCCAAATGCCCACCCAGCAGTGCTGCAATGGCAAAAGCGAACGCAACCGAGAAACCCACATAGCCCATATACAACAGGGGTGGGTGGACAATCATACCCGGGTCCTGCAACACGGGGTTCAGATCGGAGCCCTCCACCGGTGGGAAAGGCAAAGTACGATCAAAGGGGTTCGAGGTCAGCAGGATAAACAGGAAGAAACCAACCAACACCATGCCCAATACGGACAGCACCCGCGCAGACAGCTCCGGCGGCAGCTGGCGTCCAAACAGTGCCACCGCGGCAGCCCAGCCGGCCTGCATTAATAGCCACAAGAGTATCGAGCCCTCGTGGCCACCCCAAACAGCAGTGATCTTGTAGTAAATGGGCAGAATACGGTTGGAGTTCTGTGCAACATAGTCAACCGTGAAATCGCTCTGCACAAAGGCAGTTGTCAGACAGGCAAAGGCAATCAGAACAAAGGTAAACACCCCAAATGCCAGGGGCCGCCCCGCCTCCATCCACAAGGGGCGCGCCATATAGCTGCCGGCAATCGGCAATGCTGACAGGGCAACGGAAAGCAGCAGACCGGCAATCAGTGCAACATGGCCCAACTCGGGGATCATATTTTTGCTCCCCCGGCACAACTTTTATGGGAAACCATGCTCTCCGCCACTTCCGGCGGCGTATAGGTTTCATCGTGCTTGGCCAGTACCTGATCAGCGCGCAGGATACCGTTTGGCATCAGCCGCCCGGTGATGACCGCGGCCTCGCCCTCGGCGAACAGGTCCGGCAGAATCTTATCGAAAGACACCGTTAATTCCTCTTCACCATCGGTAATTACAAATTGTACATCAAGGCTCTTGTCCGAGCGTTGGATACTGCCTGGCACCACACAGCCTCCGGCGCGAATGCGCTTCTCGACAGGCACCGCCCCCGCAGCAAAGGCACTGGGGGCATAGAAGTAATCCATGTTCTCGCGCAACGCAAAAGTCACAAAGCCCACTGCGGCACTAGATAAGGTAACCAGGACAAGTACCAAAATCAGGCGCTGCCTGCGTACAGGGTGCATTGTCATAGGAGTACTCCATTAGTGTTCATGTTATCCGCTAAGAGCTCGCGTTGACTCAAAAACCAGTTAGCCTATGCCGACTCTACCACGGCTATCCGCTCGTTATTGACCTTGCACCGGCGCTGCACAATACGCTGCTGGCGCTGCAGTTCGCGCTGAATCCGGCGGCGTGTAATCCGGGGGTACAGGGCCAGGGCGGCAAGCGCTGCAAAAGTCACCACATAGGAAATCCATACATAAATGCCGTGGCCGTCCATCGCCAGGAATTCGGCAAAGCTGGAAAATTGAAACTGCATCTTACTTGCCCTCAGTCAGTTCCTGTTGAGCCCACTTGGTACGAATCTCCCGGCGCAACAGCAAGGTGCGGGTGTGCATAAGCAAGGTCCAGGCGTACATACAATAGAATCCGATAATCACAGTCAGCAGCGGGTAGAACATGCTCGGGTCAATACTGCTGGCCTCTGTCAAACGGAGAGTGGCAGGTTGGTGCAGGGTAAACCACCAGTCAACGGATTTGTAGATAATCGGAATATTTACCGTACCTACCAAGGCCAGCAGCGCACAGGCCCTGTCGGCAACCTGTTCCCGGCTTACGGCCTGGGACAAGGCCATCACCCCGATATACAGAAACAGCAAAATAAGCATGGAGGTGATGCGGGCATCCCACACCCAGTAGGCGCCCCAGGTGGGCTTACCCCAAACGGCACCGGTAAAGAGTGCGATAAACGTCAGCACTGCACCGATGGGTGCTGCCGCCCGCATCACTGCAAAAGCAAGCTTCATCTTCCAGACCAAGCCAATGGCACCACTGATCGCCATAAGGTAGTAACCGGCCAGGGCGAGAAAGGCCGCCGGCACATGGACAAAAATAATACGATAGCTATTACCCTGTTTGGCATCCTGCGGTGCAAAACCGAGACCCCAGATACTGCCAACAGTTAGTAACACTGCACTGGCGAACGCCAGCCAGGGCAACCAGGCACCTGTCTTTTGATAAAACCAGCGCGGTGAACCCAAGCGGTGAAACCATTGCCAAGCCAAAAAGACCTCCGAATCAATTATCCAGGCTGATACGCACTGCGAACGCAGCGGCCAAAGGAGCCAGTGCTGCTGCCGAGGCCAGCAGAGCGGCCAGCATCGCCAGCTGCGCGCTGTAGGCATAGCCATCGATAGCCGCTTGCACCGCACCGGTGCCGAAGATTAGCACGGGCACATAAAGCGGCATAACAATAAGCGCTAGCAGCAAACCAGGGCGTCGCACAGCCACCGTCAACGCAGCCCCTATAGCGCCGATTAGACTCAGACTGGCGGTGCCCATCAACAGCGAGACAAACAGGCATAGATACCCTTCCCCGGGCAGATTCAACATCAGTGCCAGCAACGGCGACAACAGTGCCAGCGGCAGGCCCATAGCCATCCAGTGCACCAGAGATTTCGCCAGTACGGCAAAGTACAGGGGTTGAGGCAGCAGAATTAGTTGCTCGAGAGTCCCGTCCTCGAAGTCACTGCGCAGCAAATTCTCCTGGGACAGCATGGTCGCGAGCAGAGCCATCACCCAGATCATGCCGGGGGCCAGTTTTGCCAGCAGCTCTGGCTCGGGTCCGAGCCCGAGAGGCAGAAGGGCAAGCACCGAGACAAAAAACAACAGGGAGTTGGCGATGTCTGCCCGCTGGCGCAGTGTCAGCAACATCTCAATTCGTAAGAACGTTGCAAAGTCCGGTGCAGTGCGCACGCCACTTACCAGTGATTGGGTATCAACTGAAGACATGTTCTGCCTCCATCGCCACCAAAGATTCATCGACCACAAAGTCAGACAAATCAACAGAAACGAGCCTCTCGAGAGATAAGCACTGGTGGGAGGTGAGCAGGATGGAGCCGCCGAAACCCAAATGGGCAGCCATCTGCTGTTCCAATATCGCCACCCCGACGGCATCGAGCGCAGTGAAAGGCTCATCTAGAATCCACAGGCGCGGAGTCTGAGGCAAGAAAAGGCGCGCAAGCGCTACTCGGCGATTCTCTCCCGCGGACAGGCTGTAACACAGACTGCCTTCGAACCCACTCAGGTCCACACAATCCAGCGCCCAAAGTGCTGACTCTCGGGTCGCACCATACCAGAGCAGGTTCTCCAGAGGTGTCAGGCTGCCACGCACTCCCCCCCGATGCCCGATATACAGCAGCGATCCACGCATAGCAGGAAGCGCGCTTGGGAAGGAACTGCCACACCACAGAATCTCACCACGGAAATCACTGACAATGCCTACCAGGGTACGCAGCAGAGTCGTTTTGCCCGCGCCATTGGCACCTTTGATCTGAATCGCAGCACCCGTGCACAGCGAGAAATCCAGGCCCTCAAACAAGCGCCGACCATCCCTATCACAGGCCAGATCGCGAACTTGCAATACCACTGGGGACTTGGAGGTCACAGACATTGCTGGAATCAAACCACTTTGCCGAAAATATGAACGGCATTATACCGGCAGTTGCGCCAATTGCATGGTATTCAACACCATCGCAGCTGAATGGCATTGCACCAGACCAGAAATACTGCCCAGAGTGTGAGGATTTTTGTTCGCTGGTATTGGCTCCAGCCCTAGCCTCTGATATTTTGCCAGGGTCGTGAGGCGGCACAAACCCCGTGCCACATGCTCTGTAGGGATAGGGGCAAAACTCTGTGGTCGACTTCAACAATGTTTATCGATGTAACCCGGTGCCAACACCGGATCAGTCTGTAAGGATACACAATAATGACTAGTCTCACTGCAAATGCCAGCCACTGGCTCGATACCAACGCTCTAACTGGCAAAGATACCCAAATCAATCTTCAGCCTTTCCCGTTTTTTGTTGCCAGGAATATTCTAAACAGGGAGATGATGTCGGCATTTCTGGAGGCTTTTCCCCATCTCAAAGGTGCCGGCTACCTCCCCCATGAGAAAGAACAGTGTGGAGCTGCCATTAATACCCTGATTGAGCAATTCACCGATCCGGAGTTTGCCAACGCCATTGGAAGAAACCTGGGTATTGAAGAGCTATCACAATACCCCACCTATGCCTCCATCAGCCGTACATTGAAAAAGCGCCACGGCAGAATACATACCGATGGCAAGTCGAAAGTTGCCACCGCCCTGCTCTACCTCAATCCTGAGTGGACCCTTGATGGCAATGGCTGTCTGCGATTTCTCAACTGCATTGATGACTTTGAGGACACCGTCGTTCCGGAAGTTAGACCTGCATACGGCACTCTGGTCGCTTTTAAACGTGCAGACAACTCTTTTCATGGCCACCTTCCGTTTGAAGGCCAGCGCCTGGTGATCCAGATCGCGTGGCTGGTCAGTGCGGCCGACAAGGAGCGCAAAGCCAAACGAGGAAGACTGTCCCATATACTGAAGCGGATACTGGGATGGTTTAGCGGCAAGCAGAGTGTAGATGGGAAAGACGGTGCCACACCAATGTAAGTACCCCCCGGTGAAGCGGTCTTAAAGTCCAGACCGCTTCAAGTCTAAACTCGCGGCAAATACAAACTTTCATTTTCATTATTTTATACAAAAAAACACCCCAACAGACAATCGAAAGCAGGCAGCCAGCACCTCTGACCATCAACAACATACCGCTTTCTATATTCAGAAATTTATCAGGAGGTCAAACCGTGAAAAGCACAAGAACATAAAAAATTTACGCAGCCTTTAACAACAGTGGCAGTCACACTTACGTCCAAGAAAGTAAACCGCTGCTGCCCTCCATATCCACCAATCATTCTAACAGGCCGTTGAAATCTAGTTTACAATAGCTCACTGGAGTAACTGTCAGCCCAACAGAGGAGCAGAACACATGTGATTCATTTATGCTTTCCCCTGAAAGAACTGCATATTTCTAGACTTCCCCTTGTATTTCCAAAGCACTTAGCAGTCATACTAACTGGTTTTCTCAACACGCAAACAAACCCGGCGATCTGTTTGCTAACCGGGTTTGTGCAGAGGTCTTTAACTTTCGAAGTCATACTCCATTAATTCACGCCTCAGACGCATTTCTTCCAGTTTATCCTCCACCATTCGACGCGCATCACGCGGGGGATGGCAAGTGGCCCGCTTTAATACCTCAGTGGCAATTTCTGGAATATCCACAGCATCAAAATCTATGTACTTTTCGATAACATGAGCGCTCATATGAAACCCCATAATCTTGACTCGATAAAGCAAACATACCTTTTTACAACCAGAATGCATTTGCAGATTAGCCACCCAAAATAAATGGGGTCAAGAAAAAAATTACAGGAAAACAATGACAGGACTGCGTCAAGCCGGGCACCTCAATGAAAGTGCAAAAATATCCGCTTTAAAGCCCATTGATAATAAAAATCTAACGGTAGTATCCACAGGAATTGTGAAAATATTTCGAGAACTCTCCGATTCGGAAATCGCGGGAAGTGTGGTAACCTGAAAAGCTGGACTGTTACCGAGAGTGACAAGCCACCTTACAGGTATCAACAAGACGAAGAAACAGCGACCGTGTAGCAATCGGTGATGGCATGACATTTGCCCTCATACAGGATAGAATTGCGGGCAATCTCCGTCGGCACTTGGCTACCCTGTGGAGACATCTGCCCCCGTCGGTTAACAGGATAAACCACGGACCTCCTAAGTCCGGACTGGTGGTTCGAGTCCACCCGGGGGCGCCACCTATTGCCTATCAGGCACCAACGATAAGCCTGCAGTATCTCGCCCAGGCGTATAAACCGCGATTGGAAGATCCCTGTAAGCACCCCATCACCTCAAAACACATTGACCATAAGCCAGTATTGCTCCAGTTTTGGTACCAGCTCTTACACTCTCAGTGAAACCCAACCCCATTTAACTGTTTAAAATTCAGACAACATCTCGCAGGTCAGGTTGAAAGTCCTGCAGCTGATTCAGCCCCACCGAGGTGGTCCAGTTTAAATGGACAAAGCCGTCGTAATGGCATTATCCGCCTGGCCTACCAATTTCAGTCAACCGGAAAACCGATGATAGATTCTCAGTAAATAACAATGCCAACCCAACGTATAAAGCTTTGCGGAGGGCCTTTATACGTTGGCCTGGCCCCTTGAGCTGGCTGAGCAAAGCCCGGCAAACGCCGGGCCGAGTAGTGGATAGAGCAATCTCTACTGCATCGTGTTGTTGCCGTTAGACCCACTATTATTGCCGTTACCGTTGTTCTTTTGCATGTTCATCATCTTGTCAGATTTTTTCTTATCGTGATGACCTCCCATCTTGTGCCATTCTTCCTTGAACTTGGTCCAGAAAGAATCATTTGGCGCCTTGGTACAAGCGGTGATAATCATCGGGGTCACCTTTTCTGTACCTTCAATATCCAAGATATCACCCTCTTCCTGGCCGCGCTTTGAGAAAGCCGCAGCCCAGTAGACAGCCTTGGGCTTAAACTCGTCATCAATTGCCAGAAAGTCCGCACAAGTCCACTCCTTTGCCGACTTCTTGGAATGGGTTTCCGCAAACACAGCTGCAGAAGCAGTAAGACTGACAATTACTAAGGGAAGGATGTACTGCTTGCTTTTCACAATCATTTCTCCAAAATTTCCGGGAGTTTACTCCGTGAATTAACGACAGGTCATATCCAGTCTGCATGTTTCCTGAAAACTGTTGGATCTCGACACACCTATCACCACGAACGCCCCGGCGGGCTGTAAAGTGCCCACCGACCCAGCACTGCGACAGCGGAAACGCAAGCCAGAGCAGCGAATCTAAAAGGCGCCTGACCCATAGAAAGAATAGACGTATTTTTCATTTTTGAGACTATATCGTGAAGTTTTCCTTTTTAATGCCTTTGGCAAACCACAACAAATCCGAAAGAACTACACAGGCTCTTGCATAGAGAGCCATGACCAAATGGGGGTGAGAGAGTCTCTGAAGACCAGACCCATCACCAAGCAGTACACTCTTTTCATCTCAAGGCAACAACACAATGATCCTTATTGGTAAGCGCACTTGATTTGAATAGACTCATTCCTTTTTCCTATAAACCCAATGCTCTATCTGACTGCAAGGTCAATAATTGTGCCTATTGGGTATCGCATGGAGTCCACTAAGGTCCATATATTTTCTGGGAGGTCATGGACGGGGAGGGGTTGCGAGAACATAAAAGCTGCCAAGGTATGTCATTTCTCCATTTTCTGGAACGGTTGTACTGTAGCGTATATAAAAGTCGATACTATCACCCGTTGAATGATCCAAGGTAGAGAAGAGGCGATTAAGGGGACAAGACAACTTCCCTTCCTGCTCCGAGTACATCTGAGGGTATTGGAAAATGACTGCAAAAAAACCCGCCTATTTCCTCTGAGTTCAGGCTTGCTAGAAGGTAGCTATCACTGTCAATGTACTCTGAGTCTCGCCAGGTTGGATCCAGTATGTGCTCATCCTATAAAGTCTGGGCTCTGCCATAATAATCTTGCTCGCCATAGTGACGCAGTAAACACCGGGAGGTCTCCCATCTCCAACTTATGAAATGGCCAAATTTGTCAGTCCACTTCAAACAAATATATCAAAGAGACATCGCCAAAGAGGCTTTACCTGCTCTGTCAATTGGAGCCTGGCCGGCGTTTAGTTAAGGATCGCCTCCTCGCTGTGTCCAACGATGCGATATCGGCTCTATGAAACTATTTAAACGGTGGGTAAATTAGATAGCCACACCCTGGTTTATTCTCACTCAGAAACCGTACCAGCACCATTTCATACCGCTTTTAGTCCCTGTTTTACAACCACATACACTGTGCTTTATTTATATAAACCAGTTTCCAGGAGCGGAATACTCTGTACCAGAGGCGTATAGTTTTTCGTCCAATCGAACCTGTAGTAGGAAATTTATATGCCAAAAGATTACCTTCATGCCAGATAATAATAAATACATTTTTAGACGCCAACATTTGATCTTTTTTCGACACCCGTGATTTCGTGCGACTAGACTGACCATTGATTGGGCTGATTGCTATTTGATCTGCTGAATATGAATGGAGTTACCACAAATGAAGATGACGCGTATTTTAATCCCTGTAATGACGCCCCTCGCCTTAGCAATCTCTAGTGTCGCTTCGGCAGGACCCGCTGGCTATGCCCCACCGCCGCCGCCCACCCAGGAAATTAAGTTTCGTATTGGCGGAGCCTATGTCTCACCAAATTCCGACTATGTCACCTTTTCTGATGCAGAGCTCATCTGGCCGGGAGATATATTTGACTGGGGTGCTTTTCGTGCCAATGTGGACCCGGATGAGGAGTGGGGCTGGTTTATTAGCGGCGAATGGAAACCAATGGATCACTTCAGTGTATCGTTAAGCTACACCGATGGAGATCGCCACGATGGAGGCAATCGCAGACCCTGGCTTCGCCGCTTTAACAATAGAGACTTTTTTGGCCGCCATCGCGGCGACTTTGCCCGCTGGGAGCCCGAATTTACGGCGCTATATCTCAACTGGTATCCTTTGGATCCCAGTTGCTTAGTGCAGCCTTACATGGGGGTCGGTATAAATTATACCGACTTCAGTGACGAGGACCTCAGGGACTGGGGGTGGGTCGACCCGGTAACCGAAATATTCCTCCCCTTTTCTGGCGACCTGAGCCTGGGATACAGCTGGGGATACTCCTGGCAGATTGGTGTTGACTTCAACTTTGGTCATGACAGCAGCTGGTTAATTAATGTTGCTGCTGTCTTTTACGACGTAGATACTGATATTGAAGTAAGTACCTTCTTTACCGATGCCACCACAGGGGATCTCTATTTCCACCGATTCGGCGGTGATTATCTCTATGATCCCTGGTCATTTAATATAGGTGTTGGCTACAAGTTTGATTTCCACTGGTAATCAAACTCGCTTCAAAAAAAGGGCGCACCTGCGCCCTTTTTTATTTTTCCATCAACAGTAGTCCTGTCATTTCTTTAGCTATCCGATACTCAAAAGGGTAATCAATGACTATTTGAATTATCGGATTGACAGGCGCGCAGCACCGAGCTGAAAGTGGCGGTGAGGGAGGGATTCGAACCCTCGATGCCTTTCGACATACACACTTTCCAGGCGTGCTCCTTCGGCCACTCGGACACCTCACCAAATTGTTACCCCCTTGGGACAATCCATCCTCACCAGGGTTCTTTCGATTGCTAAATATCCAATGAAATCAATAAGATATCTAGCATACTAATCGAGGAACCGCGCACTTTACCCAAATGTTTCTCCCTGTGCAAGCACTAATGCGCACTCCAATATGAAAAAAATGCATCTACCTGTAGATTCGGTGCCTGGCGGGGGGCACTTTCGGGAGTACCACAGTAGATAAAGCCGTCAATTCTCTCATTCTCGGCCAGTCCAAGCCCCTCGGCAACCAGGGGATTGCCGGCCAATGGCCCGGTACGCCAATAAGCGCCCACACCTTCGGCGTAGGCAGCGGTGAGCATGGCCTGTACGGCAGCAGCCGTGGACATATGCTGTTCGAGATAGGGCACCTTTGGGTGCTCCTGCAGGCGGGTAATGGCAATGATGATCAAAGGCGCGCGTAAAGGCATATCCAGGGTGCGCTGGCGCTGGGTGTCCGTCAGGGTTGCGACCTCTGCCTGCTCCGCTGCCTGCAGAAAAATCCGTCCCAGGCGCCTGCGCGCCTCCCCTTCCACCAGCAGGAATCGCCAGGGACGCAGACAGGCGTGATCCGCCGCACGCAAGGCAGCACGAAAGAGGTTTTGTCGCTGTCCTTCAGTTGGCGCAGGGTCAGTAAGCTTGCCTGTTGAAACTCTATTATGCAGGGCTGTCAGGGCATCCATGGTACTCTCCAGTTACATTCTGAGTCCGGAGTCTACCGCAACGAGCCCAGACAATGCCTGCTCAGGCCCAAAGTACAACAGTGGCCGGCAATGGTTTTTTCGCAATCTGGGGTTTGGAGGAGTACACTTCACCTACTTGTAGAACGCTGCGCAGCCATTGCCGGACACAGGGTTACTGGAGCCCATCTTCCACCTGCTCGCAACATGTTCAATTTCTGCTCCAATGGAAAAAGATAACCACAAATGCAGAACCAGCACGAAGGTGACACAGGGCGGAATATCAACCCCCACTACGCTACCTATTTTCGCACCCTGGTCTGTTTCGCGGCAGCGGGTACTCTGGTCAATGTCAATGCAGATGGCTGGTCCCCTCCCTGGCAGGTAGACAAGCTGCTCAGTGCGGGTATGGTGGTGTTACTAGTCACTTACTGCGCCGTCGCCCAGTATATTCTCTGCCGGGTCCAGGCTTTGAAAGCTCAAAAGGCCCGCCGTTTCCTAACCTTCATCGATACAGTGTTGATTGGCATCACCATTGCCCTGGCCAACTTCAGCATGCTCCCATCCCTGCTGTTTGTTACAGTTGTACAACTGAATGCCCTCACCTTGGGTGGTGGGCGCAATTGGTTTGAGCATAATACCGGTCTGCTTGTGGGCGTTGCTGCCGGTTACCTAATACACAGACCGACACTGCTGATCAATGCCGATCTCACCATCAGCACCGTGAGCCTCATCGGGATTTTGGCTTACCTGTGCGCCTACGCCTTTTTCACCCAGCGACAGATCAGCCTGCTTGAGAGCGCTAACTGCGCCCTGACAACCGAACAGCGGGTTAACAAGGTGCGCTCCTACAAATTATCTAAATACCTGCCCAAACGACTGTGGCGGTCTGTCACCATGGGCAACGAGCAGGCACTGACCACCCAGAGAAAGCTACTGAGCGTTTTCTTCTCTGATATCAAGGATTTTAGTCAGCTTACCGAAGAACTGGAAGCGGAAACCTTCACGCTTCTGCTCAACAACTATCTCTCTGAAATGGCCCGTATCGCGGGTCAATACGGCGGCACCATTGATAAGTTTATCGGCGATGCGGTGATGGTGGTATTTGGAGACGACGAAAGTAATGGGCCAAAATCCGATGCATTGCGCTGTGTGGCCATGGCCCTGGCAATGCGCAAGCGTGTGCGCGAAATGAAACAGGAGTGGTACAATAAAGGGATCTCGCGTCCCTTGCAGGTGAGAATGGGCATCAATACCGGCTATTGCACCGTGGGCGTTTTTGGTACTGCCAACTACCAGTCCTATACAGTGATGGGCACGCATGTAAACCTAGCTTCGCGCCTTGAAGGTGCGGCCCAGCCCGGGGAAATCCTGATCAGCCACGAGACCTGGGCCATGATTAAGCACACGGTCATGTGTCGTGACAAAGGGCATATCACCGTAAAGGGAATCAGCACCCCAGTAAAGGTCTACCAGGTTACCGATCTGCGCAAAAATCTTGGTGGTCAGCAGAGCTATCTGGAAGAACATGCACCCGGCTTCTCCATGCATCTGGATCTAGACAAAATTCGCAATTATGACAAGGAAAAAGTATTGCAGTCTTTGCAAAAAGCAACTTCCAGCCTGAAGAGCAAAGTAATTATTTAAGTTTCACCAGTCTGCACAGTCATTGCAATTTGGTTTTTAAAGGGCTGTATGCATGCGCACAGCCAAGTTGCCCATAATCCACACTGTACCCAGAACAATAATTAGCAGGATCAGAGTTGAGAACAGTACCAGCGCCAGATTTTCACGCTGTTCTTTTTGCGTAGTGGCATGCAGGAAGTATTTGAGCTGCACAACCAGCTGTGCCACCCCCAGCAACCCTACCAGCAACAAAACACGCTTATTATCCGGACCGGCAGAGAGCACTGCTGCGAAGGCGGCGAGTGTTAACACTACAGACAATACATAACCTGTCAGATAGGCACGCAAATGGGTTGCAAACCCGGATTTTTCAGCCATATACCCACCCGCCAAAATAGACTACCGAAAAGATCCCGATCCAGATCAAGTCCAGAAAATGCCAAAACAGTGCCAGGCGCAAAAAACGCAGCTTTATGATATCCACCATTCCCACGCGCCATATCTGGGCAATCAGCACCAGCATCCACAGGCACCCGAAAGTGACATGTAGCCCGTGCAGGGGCACAAGACCAAAAAAGGCGGACAGATAACCACTACGCTGTGGTACCCCCCCTTTTGCGGCCATTCCCGAAAAATCGTAGAGTTCCAAAGCCAGAAAGCCGAGTCCCAGAACCAGGGTCACCACCACCCAGAATAAAAAACTGGTTTGGCTACGCTGGTGTTTCATGGTAACAGTGGCAATACCCACCGTAAGGCTGCTGGTAAGCAGCAACATGGTTTGAGCAAACAAGCTGCCAAAATCGAACAATTCCTTCGGACCGGGCCCCCCGGCCGTGGCACCGATCATAGTGATATAAATGGCGAAGACGACCCCGAAAAAAATCAGATCGCTCATCATAAAAACCCAAAACCCGAAGATGACTACATCCGGGTCTTTGTGCAACGCCCCTGGAGTATCTCCCGGGTTCGTGCTCGGGCTATTGACTGCAGTAGTTACTTCCATCTATTGGTCTAATGCTCCAACTTGGCATAACCTGTGTTTTGCGGGGTATTTTCCAGGTCCCTGTCCACCGCCTGGCTCCGTTTCACCAATCCCAACCATCGTTCCGTATCTGACTGGAGCTCGCTTGCCAGAATAACCCGCTCGGATTCCCAGCGAAAAGAGGAAGCGATCACTGCGCTAAGTATCACCAACGCAGAGACCAGGGCCAGCCACCATATATACCAAACCAAAGCAAACATCAGGACGCCACTGGCCACACACAGAATAAAGCCCAGAGGATTGTTTTTCGGAAGCTCAATATCTCGATATACTTTTGGTGGCTGATAGGCGTATCCCTGTTCTTTAGCCTCGGTAAATGCATCCCGTTCCGTTACCCGAGGCAATTGAGCAAAATTATAGGATGGCGCCGGTGCCGGAATCGACCATTCCAGAGAGCGGCCGTCCCAAGGGTCACCCACGGGCACCCGGTTTTGATTTCTGTTGCGCACGCTCACGATCAATTGCACCACAATAGTAATTAGTGCAGCGAGAATCACCATCGCACCAATAAAGGCCACGACCATAAAAGGTTTGAAGGTCAGGTCCATATAACTGAAGGAGCGCCGCGGCATGCCGAGCAGCCCGGCTCCGTACAGAGGAAAAAAGGTCATCATAAAACCGGCAATCCAAAGAAATGCTGACAGCCGCCCCAACTTGTCATTGAGACGGAATCCGAACGCTTTCGGAAACCAGTAATTGTATCCGGCGAGAAGACCAAACAACACACCGGGAATCAGTACATTGTGGAAATGCGCCACCAGAAACAAAGTATTATGCACTTGGAAATCCACAGTTGGATTAGCCAGGATGACGCCCGTCAAACCTCCAATCACAAACAAAATCAGAAATCCAATGGCGTAAATCATCGGGGCTGTAAAGCGAATCCGCCCCCGGTACATAGTCGCCATCCAATCATAGACTTTAACACCGGTGGGTACCGCAATCAGCATAGTCGCAATACCGAAAACGATATTGATCGTGGGGCTCTGCCCCATGGTAAAAAAGTGGTGCAACCACACAGTAAAGCTCAATACTGCAATACTTGCTGTAGCAAAAACCAGAGATTTATACCCGTAAAGTCTCTTTGCGGAAAAAGTAGAGAAGACTTCCGAAAACACACCGTAAGCAGGCAACACAAGCAGGTAGACCTCTGGATGCCCGAAGAGCCAAAACAGATTGGCATAATTCATCATATTTCCACCGAGATCGTTGGTGAAAAAATGAAAATCCAGATATCGATCCAGGCCCAGCATCAGTGCTGCCACACTGAGTGGTGGCAGGGCAAAAATCATCAAAATAGAAGAGCACAACGCCGTCCAGCAGAACATTGGCATACGAAAAGGCCGCATCCCGGGGCAGCGACATTTCAAGATGGTCACAGTGAAATTAATTCCTGTAAGGGTGGTGCCTGCTCCGGAAAATACGATAGCCCAGATCCAATAGTCCGGGCCAACTCCGGGGCTGAAATCCGCCCCGGTGTAGGGCGGATAAGCGGACCAGCCACCGGTGGAAAATTCACCCACCACCAGAGATACCATCATTAACAGGCCCGATGACACCGTGACTGCCAGGCTGAGCTGGTTTAATACCGGAAAAGCGACATCGCGGGCACCAATTTGAAGTGGCATCACATAGTTGATAATACCCACTAGGAATGGAACGGCTACGAAAAACACCATAATGGTGCCATGGGTACTAAACAACTGGGCAAAGTGGTCCGCATAGAGAAATCCGTCTGGTGCTGCGGCCTGTTGCGCCCGCATCACCATGCCTTCCAGCAGACCGCGAGCCAGCATCACCAAAGCAAACACTATATACATGATGCCAATTTTTTTATGATCCGTACTGGTCAACCATTCGGACCAGAGAGTGCCCCAGACCCGATACCAGGTCATCAATCCAAGCGTGGCGAGTGTGGCAAAAATGACAATACTACCGGCGGCGCTGGCAACAGCCTCACTCACCGAGGGATTGTGCAGGAAGCTGCTGAAAACGATTGAATCCCAGTTCAATTTTCCCAGCCAGCCGTGATCGACACTATTCATGGCTGCGTATCCCTTACAGCATCCCCGCCCCGGCCAAATTTTTCCGTACCGGGCTGCTCCTCAATACTGAGCGGTTTACCAGAGTGATAGCGCATCACAATATCCCGGAAAAGCTGTTTATTGGACAGGGTAAAATAAATGGCCCTGGCAGGCATTTGCGTCGTGGCCAATTCACTATGCGCCTTGCGACGAGTTGATCGCTCAGCCAAACGGTGATAGGTAGCGGTATCTAGTTCAATACCTACAGCGCGCACCTGTTGCGACCAGGCTTGGAAATCCTCTTCGCTCCTCACCAACACTTCAAATTTTTGATCGGCAAATCCCTTTCCCGTGAACTGGGTGTTTTCCCCCTCGGTTTCCCCAATCTTCGAAGCAATAAAATTGAGCTTGGTGGTCATACCCGGCATGACATAGATTTGTCCAGCGAGAGCGGCGATCAGAAATGACTGCATTACCGTATCGCTGGTCAAGATCATGGATACCGGGGTATTAACCGGGATCACCATCTCCCCAACTGTTGCGATACCCAGGTCGGGGTAGATGAAAAGCCATTTCCAGTCCAGCCCCACCACCTGCATCTGTATAGGCGGTAGAACCCCTTCAACCGCCTGGTAGGGATCTAAGCGGCTGGTGGCGCGCCAGAGCATGGAAGACAGGACCAATATCACCATAAAAGGGACACCCCACATCATCAGCTCCAGCGGACCGTAAGACTCCCACTTAGGCGCATAGATACCGCGCCCTTTCTTGCGGCGGTACTTGATCAGTATCACCGGCAACAGGATAAACACCGGAAAGACCGCCACCATAGTCAGGGCTATAACCCACAGAAAATGTGTTTTCTGTTCCTGAGCGATAGGCCCTAGAGGCACCAGAAAAGTCTCGGCTGCAAAGGTTTGAGCGGGGCTCAATAAGCAAGGTAGTAACAGCAACAATACAAACGTGGGTCCGGGCAAATGGAAGAAGCCCCACACCGGCGCCCGGTTACTCAGCTGCAAAAATCCCGTAGGCGCTTCAACTTTCCAGTCCATGGTAAAGTCCGCCGAAGATATTCTTTCCCTGTCAATCAGACAGATTGCCAGGTCCATGTGACATAAAAACAGCCACCAACGGTCTATAAGCTCCCTTGAACACAAGCAATTCGGTGCAGTTGAAGCGTTATTTCAAGAGTGATGAGTTTGGCAAACCGTCTCACCAGACCAGAATAGCTGATCGGGGCACGCTTGTCCGCCAGCTGAACACCTGTGAGCCAAACCTGAAAGAAACGAAGGACTACTGTCGGGGAAATCGTGGTGGCAAATGTTTCTCGATACACGTAGAGCGCAGCGGGTTAATATCCAGACCCCCACGGCGAGTATAGCGGGCACAGATCGTTAACTCAGAAAAATCCGCCAGCTGCTGGAGATCACAAAATATGCGCTCTACACAGTGCTCGTGGAAATCCTGGTGTTCGCGAAAGGAAATGATATAGGCCAGCAGCGCCTCACGCTCGAGTGCTGGTCCCTTGTACTCCACCACGACTGTGGCCCAGTCCGGTTGGCCGGTAACCGGGCAGTTAGTACGCAGCAGATGACTATAAAGTGTTTCGCTCACGTCCTCCTCGCGCTTATCCAGGGCAAGCAGTGCCGAATCCGGCTGGTATTGCTCTACTTCAATATCCAGATGATCCAGGCAATAGCCACAGGGCTTTTCCACCGCCAGGGCCCTATCCTCCACATCTACCAGGGTGACGCCCACATTCGTCAGAGCGGTGGCGCTCAAATCCCGTGCCAGAGTATCCTGTACCAGGCGCCAGGATTCAAACCTGCTCTGATTAAACGCGTTCAGATACAGTTTGAGGGATTTGGACTCCACCATGTGGGGACTCTCTGCCGGAAAACTGAAGCGTGCCACTGCCACCTGGGGCTTACCCCTGGGATTCAGCCATGAAAGTTCAAATGCCCACCACTCGTCCACCCCAAAAAACGGCAGGGCACCGTGGGGCAACCCCAGCTGGGCGCGAGAAACAGAGCGCTGGATTGGATGCAGCAACTGTGGATTGTAAGTGGATTCATAATTGGTCTCCCGACCCAGAGGGAGATTGTGCCAGTCTTTTCTGCTCATACTCAGCCTCAGTGCCGCAAACGCTTGCCATGGCTCATCAGGTAGAGACCCCAGCTCACAAGCAAGGCAATAAATACCAGAACCCCAACGAAAGCCCAAACCACATTGATATCGGAGACGCCCAAAATCCCGAAACGGAAGGAATTCACCATATACAGAATCGGATTCAGTTTTGACAGTCCCTGCCAAAATGGGGAGAGCAGGTCAATGGAGTAGAAGACCCCCCCCAAATAAGTGAGCGGGGTCAGTACAAAGGTGGGGATAATAGAAATGGCATCAAAACTGTTGGCATAGATAGCATTGATAAATCCAGCCAGGGAAAACAGTACTGCGGCCAACAGTACAATAGCCGCGGTGACGGCCAGATGCTTCACACTTAGTGAAGTGAAAAAAACCGCCACCAGGGTAACTATCAGGCCGACCATTAAACCCCGCGCTACGCCCCCAAATACATAGCCAGCCATCACCGCCCAATTGGGTGTGGGCGACACCAGAAGTTCCTCAACACTGCGCTGGAACTTGGCACTGTAAAAAGAGGAAGCCACATTCGCGTAGGAATTAGTAATCACCGACATCATAATCAACCCCGGCACCACGAACTCCATATAGGGATAGCCATCCATGTTGCCGATCCGGCTGCCAATCAGGGAACCAAAAATGACGAAGTACAGCGACATGGTGATGACTGGCGGCACCAGTGTTTGCGGCCATATACGGATAAAGCGACGCAGCTCGCGACGCAAAACGGTGCTGAATGATATCCAGATCAACTTGCCGCTCACTGGTCCAGCCCCTCCATTTTTTCCTCGGACAACATGGAGAGAAATAATTCCTCCAGGCGATTGGCGCGGTTGCGCATACTGGTCACAGTGACACCCTGTGTCTTGAGTGCAGCGAAAAGCTCGGTCAACGACTGACCCTTCTCTACCGTGACTTCCAGGGAGTGACTATCCAACAGGCGGCATTCAAATTCCAACAACACCGGCGCCTTCTCCAGGTAGGCATTGCAATCTAGAATAAACCTCTCACGGTTGAGTGTTTTCAACAGAGACTTGATTGACGTATTTTCAACAATAATTCCCTTGTCGATGATGGCAATATTGCGACACAGGCTTTCCGCTTCCTCCAGATAGTGGGTTGTGAGGATGATTGTGGTGCCCTGCGCGTTGATCCTCTCCAAAAAGCGCCACATGGAGCGGCGCAACTCAATATCCACCCCGGCAGTCGGTTCATCGAGAATCAGCAGCTTCGGTTCATGAATCAGTGCCCGCGCTATCATCAACCGGCGCTTCATTCCCCCTGATAACATACGCGCCTGGGTGCCGCGCTTGTCCCAAAGGTCTAACTGCTTCAAGTATTTTTCAGAGCGCTCCCCAGCCAATTTGCGCGGCATCCCGTAAAAGCCCCCCTGAGTCATTAAGATGTCGGAGACCTTTTCAAACTGGCTGAAATTAAATTCCTGGGGTACCACACCCAGCAAACGCTTGGCAGCAGGAAAATTGCTATCGGTATCAATCCCAAAAATTGAAACACTCCCTGCCGTCTTGCGCACCAGCGAGCAAATAATGCCGATGATAGTGGACTTACCCGCGCCATTGGGACCTAACAAAGCAAAAAAATCCCCCGGCTGTACCGCAAAGCTGATGTCTTTTAGAGCCTGAAACCCGTTTTCATAGGTCTTTTGCAAGTTTTGGATGGAGAGCGCCGCGGTCATCTTTCACTCCTGTCGCTGAAAGCGCCATTCAACGGGCTTACCTGGATAATTTCAAGCACAGGGCAGGGAGTTGACCCTAAAAACCCGCCGAGCAGTTGCAAACCGAAGCGCACCAGCGAAATAGACAGACTAACAGGCAATATATTGGAAAACGAAAACGCCAATCGAGCAAGCGGCTTTTTCTTTGGAGCGGGAAACCGGGTTCGAACCGGCGACCTCAACCTTGGCAAGGTTGCGCTCTACCAACTGAGCTATTCCCGCATTTTGGATTGGCCCGGCAGCTCGGCTGCCGGGCCCTATTGGCATCCCCAAGGGGAGTCGAACCCCTGTTACCGCCGTGAAAGGGCGGTGTCCTAGGCCTCTAGACGATGGGGACAAAAACCTGCTCTACCACCTGCGGTTCTCGCGCTGCCACACTGCCTTTGGCACTGCCAGCAAACAATCGGTGGTCTTATTCTGCGGACAGGATCTAGACACCACCCGGCAGAGTAACTTATTGAATTGGAGCGGGAAACCGGGTTCGAACCGGCGACCTCAACCTTGGCAAGGTTGCGCTCTACCAACTGAGCTATTCCCGCATGGCATCCCCAAGGGGAGTCGAACCCCTGTTACCGCCGTGAAAGGGCGGTGTCCTAGGCCTCTAGACGATGGGGACCCAGATTTACTTGTGCTGCTGCAGCGCTCCACAGTGTAGCTCCGCGTCAGAAGTGGGGCGCATTCTATGCACCACCCGGAGTGCTGTCAATATCCCCGCTAATTTTTTTTTCTTTTATTGTCAGGCACTTACCCAACCCAACGGATTCCAGTTGACCGGCTCTTGGGACGGATTGAAGCATTGCTGGGCACACTTTTAGCCCGGAGGTGTAACGCCTCGAGAAATACGCGGATACGCTTCGCATTGGCACCCAAATCACTGACGCCCACACGGGAGCTGGAGCGCACATCCACCCGAGAACCCCCATCGTCCTCTGCCTGCACCCGCACCACAATGTCATCCGTAAACCCCAACAACCGCGTTCTAGCCACGGCCTCCAGATGACCGCGCTCTGGCTGATAGGACACGAGTTTCCAGCCCAGATCCGTCGCCACCTCTCCCGCCAGCTCCGTCGTGCGAGTCACGGGCAAGTGGACGTGCAGAGGGATGATATCCGCGTAGACATCAACGCCGCGCTGCAGGCGGGCCACAGATTCTCCCCCATACTCGGCACTATTATCCCCTTTCTTACGCAGGGCCAGAATTGCGCGGTACTGGGGCGGATTGCGGGTATCTGTGCTGATATCGTGAATTCGCGGTACGCTGAAGTTGTCCTTGCCCACCGTCATCAAGGGCACCGCCACCGGCAACAGTCCCAATAAGACCGACCACAGGGCATTGCTGCGGGCGCGGACGTTGTGACTGCGCACACCCCAGACAAAGACAAACAGGCTGGCCAGTGCAATCGCCAGCGCCCCTGCCCCGGCATAGGTGAATACCTTGAAGACAACACCAAAGTGCAGCAGCTCGAACCTCAGCGCTAACCCTGCGAAAACAATGGCCGTGAGCAGAACCCATTGCGTCCAGAGCAGAACGCGACTCCAGTGCCAGTGTGTCACTCCTCACCTCCTTTCTCACCATTGTCTTTATCAAGTGTTACCGACAGGGAATTCACGCAGTAACGCAAGCCGGTGTCGGTGGGACCATCGTTAAATACATGCCCCAAATGGCTGTCGCAGTTGCGACAGCGAATCTCCACCCTGAGCATACCAAAACTGTTATCGGGCAGCTCTCTGATGATGCCCCGGCTCGCCTCTGCATCGAAACTGGGCCAGCCGCATTGACTCTCAAACTTTGCTCCAGAGTCAAACAACACTTCGCCACAACAGCGGCAGCGATAGACACCCCGGTCAAACACATCCCAATACTCTCCGCTAAAGGGCGCCTCTGTCCCACCTTTGCGGCAGACTTCAAACTCTTCATCTGTCAGCTTATCGCGCCAGTAGTTATCGTCTTTTTGTTTTGACATACTCTGTTACCCGTAATAACCAGTTCCCGCAGGAGCGGTGCCGACCGCTAGTGGACTTCCCGGCTTTTGCGCAGCTCGCTCGCGGACCAGGGCGGCTCCTGCCAGGCTACAGGGCTGCCGAACCACTATGAAGGACATCCACAAATCTGACAAACTGCACGGCGTCTGCTATGAGATCCGCGGCCCGGTGATGGAACAGGCCCACCGCATGGAAGAGGAAGGCCACCGCATACTCAAACTGAATATCGGCAATCCCGCCCCTTTCGGCTTCGATGCACCGGATGAGATCATCCAGGACGTAATTCTCAACCTCACCCACGCTCAGGGCTATGTGGAATCCAAGGGGCTGTTTGCTGCACGCAAGGCCATTATGCAGGAGTGTCAGACCCTGGGTATCCAAGGAGTTGATATAAACGACATCTACCTGGGTAATGGCGTCTCCGAACTGATTTCCATCGCCACCCAGGCACTGCTCAATAACGGTGATGAACTCTTGCTGCCCATGCCCAACTACCCTCTGTGGATGGCGGCAACCAATTTGACCGGCGCCAACCCGGTGTTGTACCGCTGCGACGAGGGTTCCGGTTGGCTGCCGGATATCGAGGATATCAAGTCCAGGATCACGCCGCGTACACGCGGCATCGTAGTCATCAATCCCAACAACCCCACCGGCGCCATCTACCCGCGGGCACTGCTGGAAGATATCGTCGAAATCGCACGCAGCCACAATCTGGTGATCTTTGCCGATGAGATCTACAGCAAAATTCTCTATGACGGTGCGGAGTTTATTCCCATGGCCAAACTGGCCCAAGATGTGCTCTGCCTGAGTTTCAACGGCCTGTCCAAATCCTATCGACTGGCCGGTTTCCGCTCCGGCTGGATGGTGATCAGTGGCACCAAACACCGGGCCGAGGGATTCATCAGCGGTGTGGACATACTGGCTTCCATGCGGCTATGCAGTAACGTTCCGGCCATGTTTGCGGTGCAAACCGCGCTTGGGGGCTATCAGAGTATCAACGATCTGGTGCTGCCCGGCGGACGCCTGCGCCAACAGCGCGATCTGGCCTACCACATGCTCAAAGAAATTCCCGGAGTCAGCTGCGTCAAACCCAGTGGCGCGATTTACCTATTCCCCAAACTCCATCTGGATCACCACAAGATTGACAATGATGAGCACCTGGTGCTCGAATTTCTGCGCCAGGAAAAAATCCTGCTGGTCCAGGGGACCGCTTTCCATTGGGATGCACCGGATCATTTGCGCATCGTCTTCCTGCCCCAGGCCGACGATCTCTGCCACGCCATCGAGCGCCTGGGGTATTTTCTGGAACGATATTCCCGCTGATGTTAGACGACTTACATATTCACGATTTTTATCGCCACACTGGCAGAATCCTGCTGGCGTTGTTTGACCAGTTCCCTGTACCGGCCACCCTTTATGTAGAGGATATCGCCGGACCCGATACTCCTGACGCATTCGGACTACACTCGCCGCACCATCTCGCCTGCCTGGGGGCAATGACATGGCTAAAACAAAGTGGCTACATCGACTTTGCCCAACTGCTGGGCCAGGAAGCGATGGAAAATGCAGTGCTGAGTCACAGGGGCTTTTTGCTGTTAATCAACACTCAGGCCGAGCCGGGGCAGAGCAACGCACAATTGCTCAACAGCGCCGTGCGCAGCGGTTCATCCGCGGAACTGCAGGCGCTGATGGAGCACCTGATGCGGGAGTTCGCCGCATCCCGAGGCAGCCTGTGTGACCACTAATGCCGGCGGCGGTATTTTACGTGCAGCATCTTTAATGCTGCATCCGCATCCCGATCCGGGAAGTCGGGATTCTGTGGCAGACGCGCGGCCACTGCATACCCCATATCGGCCTCGAGAATCAATTCGCGAAAGCGGGCCTCACTGTAGCGCGGGGAATTGATTACCATCAACAGATCCGCCTCCTCCGCAAGGCAGGCGGGCAATTGCTGCAGCAGTTTTGCGTAGTTATGGATCACATCAAAGCGCCCTTTCTGGCGTGTGGGGGGGTCCACCACCCCCAGTTGGAAGGGACCGCGCCGATCAAAGCGCTTGAACTGGCGCAGCGCATCCAGCGGCAGAAACTGGATGCCCTCCAGGGGCAGGCCATTGATCACGTGATTCTCGCGCCCGCGTTTCAACACGCCGCGGTTCACATCCACATTCACAATGTCAATATTCCCTGCCGAGCGGGCCACTGCAGAGAAAACACAGGTAAAGGCAAACAAATTAAGCATTTTCACCGGCTTCTGTCCGGTGCGAAAACGTATCTGCTCCTCCAGCCAGATTCGACCCGGCTCTATGTCGAGAAAGAAACCCACATTCTGCCGCTCGAAAGTGAGGGGAAATTTCAACCCGCCACGTCGCGCCATCGGCGTCGCTACCGCCACACCGCACACCCAGTCCACCGAAACCCCGGCCAGATAGCGCCGTTGTACGGCGACACCCCGATAACCGCTAGGCTGCGCCAATCGCCACAATTCCTCACACAACGCCGTTTCGCCCCGGTGTGGCTCAAAAAAAGTGACCAGTATTACCGGAAAAAAACTGTCTACACTGACCTGCTCCAGACCCGCGTAGCTGCGGCCACGGCCATGGAATAGCCGCCGGCTATCCCCGTCGCCCCCGGCTAACTTATTCGCAACCTGCTCGAGTAATGGCCCCCACACCGCAGACAGCATGCTCAGAGTGCCCCATTGCTCAGGGGATAGAGGATCGCATCCCGGTAACCAGTCACAACCCGGATAAAACCCGACCACTGCCAATCCAGTTCGGGGTCGCCACTATCCATCAGCAGGGGCCGACCACCCAGTTCGGAAATTTTGCTTTTGGTGGCCACCACCATCAAGTGATCGCGTCCCACTGCTTGCAGAATACTCGGGGAAAACTGCTGGTTGCCACGGCCAAGCAAATGACCCTGCCCGCCAATAGCGGTGAGAATAATGTTTACCGGGCCATTGTGCAGTGCCATGGCCGCTTCAATCTGAGGTGCGCTGACATCTGCCTGTTTCAAAGTGCCCTGCAGCAGCAGATCCACTCCCAGCAAAGTGCCCTGACAGCCCAGTGCAGTCAAAATCGCCAAAGTAGTGGAGCCCGGGCCGACGATATACAGTGTTTGCGGGTCCAGTGCCTCAAGAATGTCGGCGGCGATATCCGCCACCGCCAGTGCCTCTACTTCGCGCCCGGCATTCTTTACCGCCTGTAAAAAATGGCCCTCCCGAGGTACCAGCAGTTCGCCGTAGTAGCGGGTGCGCACGCGCCCCCGGCGAAAAGACTGTTCGTCGATATCCCGCACTTCACACTCACATAGATCCACCAGCTGCCCTGCCATCAAGCGCCGCAATACTTCACCCCCGGCTTTGGGAGAGATGGCAAAACATGCCGAATGCATCTTGACGCCGGCGGGAATACCCAATACCGGGAAATGTTCTCCGAGGGCGTTGACGATATCGCGTGCAGTGCCGTCACCGCCGACAAACACAATCAGGTCGGCACCGGCATCACGGATAGCAACGGCTGCCCGTTCGGTATCCGCAGACGTGGAGGGGGTGGATTCCGCAGCTCCCAGGATACGCACAGAAAAACCCAGCGCACGGGCGGTGTCCTCTCCCATCTCGCCGGCAAAACACAGTAGTTCCAACTGTCCGCGATAGGGCGTCAGAGCCTCCAGGGCAATCCTCGCACGCAAGTGGGACTGGGGTTTACTACCCGAAGCCAGGGCCCGTTCAACTGTCTCGGTACCATCACTGCCCTTCAGCCCCGCCGGGCCACCAATGCCTGCCCAGGGGTTAATAATCAAACCGAGTTTTTTCACCTGCTTATCTATTTGCACATCAAACCCAATACTGCCAGTTGTTGCAATTCTTCTTCGTTCAATACCTCCGCCGGGGCTGTGTAGTGACAAAACTCCAGACGCTTGGGGTACTCCCGACGCAGCCGATCAAATCCCTGCGCCATGGGCTCAGTGTCGGACGCCGCTTCGCGCAGGCGGCGGTCATCGACGCGCGGATCGTACATCTGCAGCAGTAGATCGGCCATTGCCCCTCCCTGCCCTGCCCCTAGGTCAGCCTCACCACTCCTCGCATTTCCCGGCACAATCCGGATAGTGGCGCTATTGCCTGAGGTTTCTGGAGCCATTGGGGGAAGTGCAAGATCCATCAAAGCGGACAACCCCTCGCGAACCTGGCGGGTTCCGGCCAGCTTGCCGTCGTCACTGTAACCGGCAATATGCGGCGTGGCCAAATCCACCCGTTGCAACAGCTCGGTATCGATCTCCGGCTCGTTTTCCCACACATCCAACACCGTTCGAAAGCACGGTTTCCGCTTGAGCCGTTGCAGCAGCGCACGGCTGTCCAGCACCGCACCGCGCCCGGCACTGATCAGCACGGCACCATCGCGGATATGCGACAGCTGCTCCGGCCCGATCATATGCAGGCTGGGATAGCGCCCGCCTTTGACCAGGGGCGCGTGCAAACACACAATATCCCGCCCCAGTACCTGGGCCAGTGGGGCAGAATCCGGGTTATCCGGCAGCCAGGGGTCATATACCGCACAGGAGGCACCCAGGGCATGCAGACGCTTTTGCAATAAACCGCCCACATTGCCGCACCCCACAATACCGAAACTGCGCCCACGCCAATCGACCTCCAGAGCGGCCAGGGCACAAAATACATACTCCACCACGGCATTGGCATTACAGCCAGGTGCCGCACTCCAGTGAATGCCATTGCGCTCCAACCACGGAATATCCAGATGGTCTGTGCCGATGGTGCAGCTGCCTACAAAGCGCACCGGGGTGCCCTGCAAGAGGCTCTGATTCACTTCGGTCACGGAGCGCACCAGCAGGATATCCGCCCCGGACAACTGCTCCCGGCTCAGGGTGCGACCGGGACAGCGCCGCAGGGTGCCGAGATCCCCGAAGAACCGCTCCAGTGCTGGAATATTTTCATCGGCGACGATCCTCAATCCGGGGGTCTCTACAGCGGTGTTATTCATTCAGACTCTCCATGCGCACACCCAAGGATACGCATCATTTTTCCGCCAAGGTCGGAAATGCCGAATTCCCCTGCCAGGGCGAGCGCCAGGTACAGGTCGACAGACTGGGGGCGCAATTGCCCCGGATTGATATCCAGCGCCATATTCTCCTCCAGGCAGGTCAGACGTTTAGCCAAGCGCAACTGGTCCGCATACTGCTCAAGACGCGCAGCAGTCCCCTTGGCACCGCGCAACGGCAGGGCGGCCACCCTGTCGAGCTGTGCCAGCAGGGCTTCAATATCTTCGAACTCTCGCAACAGACAGGACGCGGTTTTCGGGCCAAGCCCGGGGATACCGGGAATATCGTCCCCCCTATCCCCCACGAGGGCCAGGTAATCGGCAATCTGCCCCGGGCGCACACCAAACCTCTGCTCCAGGGCCTCGCTGTCCAAACGCCGATCTGCCACTAGATCCCACAGGGACGAGGCTCCGCGGGCCAGCAATTGACCCAGGTCCTTGTCGCGACTCACAATAACCGGAGCATACCTGCGCAGTTTGCGGGTCAGGGTGGCGAGGATATCATCCGCCTCGTAGCGTTCACTGGCGAAGCTGGCGATACCCAGCGCCTCCGCCATCTCCCGGCAGGCCGCCAGTTGGTAGGCGAGGGCAGCATCGGGCAAGGCGCGGCTGCACTTATAAGTCGGGTAGAGTGCATTGCGAAAGCAACTTCCCAAGGATTCATCAAATGCACAGGCAATATGGCGCGGACGCCGCGCCAGCATGTCCAACAGCAGATTGGTAAAACCGTAAACCGCTTCGGTGGCATAGCCGCTACGACTGTGCCAGTGGGGCGGTAGGGCAAAGTAATAGCGGAATATATGAATTGGCGCATCGATCAGATAACTGCTCACGATAAATCCGCCAGTTGGTAGATTTCGGCGCAAAACGGGTCGGGCTGCTCAAACGCACAAGCCAGGGCCCGGGCAAAGGCCCGCGCACGGGCGTTGACCCCCTTTTTGCAGTATTCCCGCACCCGCCTCCAGATCGCTGCCTTGAAACTGTCGCTGGGACCCAGGTCACTGTGAAGATTGTCACTACTCACCCGGAATCCGAGACCACAGGCCCGGGCAAAGATCCACTCCAGGGCCTGGGGCTCTACCTCGACTTCCTCGAACGCCGCCTGCTGCTCGGCACTGCGCCCATCGGGTAAATACCAGTAACCATAGTCTGGCAGCCGGCGGCGAACCTCTCCGGCCAGGCACCAATGTGCTGCCTCATGCAGGGCGCTGGCAGCATAATCCAGGGTAAACTCTACTTGGTGGTATCGCTGATTTCTCTCGGCAGGTCGGTAGTAGGGCTCTAAAAAGCCGCCGCAAAGTCGGGTATTGAACCCTTTTGGGTCGGCAAAACAGCAATCAAATACTAAGGTGATGCGAGCAGCCATTGGCTGAGTCATAGAAACTGGAGCTATTTCCGGGTTCTGAACGGGCAAGGTGTTCTCCAGGGCACCACAAAAGTGGGGACTATATCAACGCCTGCGCGGCAATCAAGGGGATGCTGCCACAGAGCAGATCCATCGCCCTGGTTGTATTTCCTCAGATCACCATATACCTTTATTGGCAGGGATGTCGCCAAAGGCAAAGCTTGTTGCGGATCCCTTAAGAGGGGAATTAATGTATTCCAACTCCCCCTCTTCTCCGGTCTCCCCTCAGTGACAATGCATTCGCAGTCGCAGCAGTATCTGGGGGAGGCGGTATCCAACCGGCCCTGCCAGGAGGTGCTCCATGACAGACCACTGCTGCAACAATGTGGTTGACCTCTTCACCGGCAAGCCGATCGGCAATTCGGCAGAAAGGCGCTTTATTCGTCTTTCTCCGGAACTCGACGGCTTGGAAATGCTCTACTCCAACAACGCCAGCGGAAAGGATCTCTATAGTTTGAAGATTCTGTGCTGGGGACTCAAAGCCAATGGCGAGGTCGTGGGCCTCGTTCCCTGGTTAAACTCCATAGTGGCCTGCCCTGATATCCAGGACCCTCTGGACGGGTGTTTTAAGGGTTACTATGACCCCGGCATTGAAGAGATTTTCCATCAGCCCCCGATCCACAAAATCGTCGAGTTGGAGACTGCGGCGGAGTACTTTGAATACGAGAGCAACAAGACCGAAGAGGTACTGCAGGAGATCCCCGATAGTATCGGCACCCATGCGGTGTTTATGGACGAGGACAGAGAGAACCTGACACTGATAGAAGTCATCAGTTGGCGCCTGCACGCCGATGGCGTGATTCTCGGTATGCTGATTGACCACGATATCGTTGAAACTACCCCGGTACTGCCGGGTGACCACTGCCTGTACCCGGCACAACAGAGCGAGGGCTTTCGCTACTTCTTTCAGCACCATATCGCCAACAAGATCAAATCCGAAGACCCGGAGGCATTGGCGGCTATTGCTGCACTGGTCACAGCGCCATAATAGCCCACTTAATCGACCAACAGGTCGAGATTATCTAAATCCATCTTTGTGTGGCCGGCTTGCGACCGGCCGCACTCCCCAGGCGCTTTGCTACTGACCTGTCATGGGTCTTGCGGGTTTCATAGCGGACGTTTCTGACCAGCTATTCCGCCTTTTTGATCCAATATACGAACTCGTCGTTTTCCCCGGCTTGTTGAAGCAGCTCATAGCCGAGAAACTGACAGAATTTGGGGACATCCCGCTGGGTGGAAGGGTCGGTGGCAAGCATTTTCAATACCTCCCCATCGGCGACATCACGCACCGCCGAATGCAATAACATCAGCGGCTCTGGGCACAGCAGGCCGCGGGTATCGAGGGTGTGATCTGACTTCATAGCATCCATTGTGCGCAATTTAACGGGCGCGGTCACCTGCGCGCTCCAGGCCCGCCGATACAGGAAGCGGTGGCTTGCGACCCTCTGGAGCGGAGCATAAACTGCGCCACGACCGCCTGTGCCGACTGCCAATGCCGGGCCTGGGTCAATCCACTGGCGCGACGGGGCTTAAAGTCGTGGTCTCCATCTTCCAGCCACGCGATCTCAACGGCATGTGACAATTCGTAGCCCGCCACTTCGGCACAGCTACCCAGAGGGTCCCGGTCTCCTTGTACAATAAGCATTGGACAGGAAATACCAGCCAGATGCTGTGTACGCAGCTTTTCCGGTTTCCCCCTGGGGTGGAACGGGTAGCCCAGACATACCAAACCGGCGATTAAGCCCTTCTCAAAACTCTCATCGGCAATCAGACTCGCAACCCTGCCCCCCATGGACTTGCCACCAATATACAAGGGCAAATCGTCCAGTTGCCGGGCTATCTGCGCGCCGAAACAGTGCAACAGTTGAGGCATGGTATTGGGCGGGCGCCGGCTCCCGCCGGTGCGGCGCTGGGCCATATAGGGGAACTCGAAACGAATCACTTCAATCCCCAGAGCACACAACCCCTGGGCCAGCACCTGCATAAACCGACTGTCCATGGGGGCACCAGCACCGTGGGCACACAGGAAGCGCGCGCGGGGCGCCTTGGGGCGGTTTATCAAGTACTCAGACATCTTGGGGCAGGTCCCGAGCCAGTACCAGGTTCACAGACGCCTCATCCGCATCGAACCAGATGACCACCTCACCGGACTGTAACTGGCGTCGCAGGCTCGATACCTTTTCCGACAGCGCTACCTCGCGCTCACCGTAATCAGTGCCTTCGCGGGTGGCATACTCTTCCAGGAGACTTTGCAGCGTGGCGGGATTGAGCTGTTCAAAGGGGATAAGCATACAAAAACAAATCGGGCGGGGCGGACGCGACCAGCATCACGCCCCAGCCACTAGCCAGTGCCACAAAACAATGGGCACTCAGGGTTTCGGCTTGCGAAAACGCAGGGTCATACGATCACTTTCCCCGATGGCCAGATACTTTTCCTTATCCTCATCCCCCAGGCGCAGGGACGGTGGCAGGGTCCAGACCCCCTTTGGATGCCGGGCCGTATCCTTCGGATTGGCGTTGACCTCACTGCTTTCTTCCAGCTCAAAACCCGCCTTTTTGGCCACTGCAATCACATAGTCCTGGGTGACATAACCGCTTTTGATCATTTCCTCCATGCTGGTACCGGGTTTAGCACGGTGCTCCACCACACCCAACACACCGCCGGGCTTGAGGGCGGCAAAGAAACTGGCAAAGGCCTTGTCTTCGTAGCCGCGGTACATCCAATTGTGCACATTGCGGAAAGTCACTACCGCATCGGCACTGGCGGCGGGTGCTATCTCGCGCCCAGTCTGCGGGGAGAACTCCGTAACTACAATACGTTTATAGGCTTTTTCATCGGAAGCCAGCTTCTCCTTGAAACGTTTCAGAGAGCGCTGGTAATAGTCAGACTCACTGTCTTCGGGAAAATGCGCCGCGTAGAGCTTGCCCTTCTCGCTGAGATAGGGGCCAAGAATTTCTGTGTACCAGCCGCCTCCAGGAGTAATTTCAACCACCGTCATCTCCGGTTTTATCCCTATAAATTTCAGGGTTTCCACCGGATGGCGGTACTGATCCCGTGCGCTGGTTTCCTCGCTGCGGTGATCTCCCTTAACCACAGAATCCAGATCTGCAGCCTGGGCGCCTCCGGACAGGACCAGTGCGCCGGCCAGGGCCAGCAGGGATTTCTTAATATTGATCGTCATAATCGCTCCTGTTTTGTTCTCGTTAATCCAGCTTCGACCGCACGCTGTCGATTTTATCTTGTAAAGACTGGTTGCGGTCCAAACGGGTTCCCAACTTCAGGCTGGTGCTGATGCGTTCGGCGCCCATTGCATGCACCCGTTCGTGGCACATCTTAACTGCAGCCATTACCGCATCCCACTCTCCTTCGATATTGGTACCGTACGCATGCAGTTCATGGGTGAGCCCGGCTTCTGCCAACACTCTTTCGCACTCTGCCACATATGCGCTAACAGACAGCCCCACTCCCAGGGGAATAACACACAAATCGGCAATCACTTTCATCGGCAGCCCTTCCTAAATTACCCCTTTCGACGGGTGTGGATAATGACTTTGAGATTGAACGATAGGGTTATCCGACGAAATCCTATTACAATCCAGTCTACATGTCTTGAGTAAAGCAAGGAAACCCGGTATGCAACACCATCTGGTTATCTCCATGATCTGCGACGACAGGCCCGGTGTTGTGGAAACGCTCTCTGCGGTCATAGCAGATAACGGTGGCAACTGGGAAGACAGCCATATGGCACACTTTGCTGGAAAATTTGCCGGCATTCTGCGCGTTGCCATCCCCATGGAAAAAAGCCGGTGTCTGAGAAACGCCCTCGCCGATTTGGCCCAGGAAGGATACAACTTGGTGATCGAGGATGCTGTCGCTGTCATTGCCCCATCCCGACAGACATTGACTCTCAAACTGGTGGGCAATGACCGCCCGGGTATAGTGCGCGAGATCTCTCGCGCCCTTACCGCCCGCCACATCAATATGGAACAATTGGAGACCACCTACAGCAGTACCCCCTGGAGTGGCGAGCCGCTGTTTTGTGCCGAGTGCAGGATCAGTGTGACCAAAGAACCGGATTTTGACGGGCTGCGCGATGAACTCGATCAAATTGCCATCGAACTGGGGGTGGAGATCGACTGCGAAGAGATCGCCACTGCCCGTTAATTATGGGATAATTCGCACCCGTACAAGGCCGGGTACTCCCGCCCCGAGCCGGTGAGGGCGGCCCCCAGCCAATGTTCAAGATTGTTCTATACCAACCGGAAATAGCCCCCAACACCGGCAATATTATCCGGCTCTGTGCCAATACCGGTGCCGAACTGCACCTGATTGAGCCTCTCGGCTTCCATATGGACGACAAGCGCCTACGCCGTGCCGGGCTCGATTACAGCGAGTACAGCCCTGTAGTACGCCACCGGGACTGGCAGGCCTTTATCGATAGTGAACAGCCCGTACGGGTACTGGCACTCTCTACCAAGGGCAGTCGCTGCCACTCCGCCGTGGAATACCAGCGTGGAGACGCCATCGTCTTCGGCCCCGAAACACGCGGTCTGCCCGCAGCATTTCTGCAGGCTGTCGGTGCACAAAACACCCTGCGTATCCCCATGCGCGCCGAAAGCCGCAGTATCAATCTGTCCAACGCCGCCGCCATCGTTATTTACGAGGCCTGGCGTCAGCAGAGCTTCAGCGGCGCCGTCGCCCGTTGGTGAGTATCCTGTAGTTATGCAAAGCGTCCAAGCCCCTATAGGACTGTTTTACGGCTCCAGTACCTGCTACACCGAAATGGCTGCGGAAAAAATCCGCCAGTGTATCGGGCCACAGTGGGTAGACCTGCACAATGTGGCCGAGGCAGATATCACCCTTGCGGAGGATTACGATTTCCTGCTGTTTGGTATTCCCACCTGGGACTATGGCGAGCTGCAGGAGGACTGGGAGAATATCTGGGACGAGTTGGCTGCCCTGGATCTAAATGGCAAGGCCGTGGCCCTGTTCGGCCTCGGCGACCAGGAAGGCTATCCCCAGTGGTTTCAGGATGCACTGGGTTACCTGCACGCCCAATTGGTAGCCTGTGGCGCCCGTCCCCTGGGCTACTGGCCTGCGCAAGACTATGCCTTCGAGCAGTCCAAGGGGCTAACACCGGACGGCAGCCAATTTGTGGGCCTCGCCCTGGACGAGGAAAACGCATCTGACCTCAGCGAAGCGCGTATCCAGCACTGGTGCGCCCAGGTAATGCGCGAGTTTGGTTTGCGGGAAGAGGCCTGATAGGAGTCCAGTGTTGCACGAACCCAGTCACCACTATGCACAGATCGAGTGGAGTGAAAATGGCCAGCCCCTGTCCCGTACCTATGGCGATGTCTATTTCTCCACCGCCTCAGGACTGGAAGAAGCCCACCATGTCTTTCTGCAGCACAATGCCCTGGCAGCGCGCTGGGCGGACCTCGGTGATAGCGAGCGTTTCACCATCGGCGAGACCGGCTTTGGTACTGGCTTGAATTTTCTCGCCGCCTGGGCACTCTGGCAAAAAACCGCGCCCCAAAGCGCACAACTGCATTTCTTCTCCGTTGAGAAATGCCCCCTGCGCCTACAGGATCTGCGCAGGGCCCTGGTCCTGTGGCCCCAGTTGCAACCCCTTTCCCAGCTTCTGCTGGACAACTATCCCGCCCTCCTTGTCCCGGGTGCGCACCGACTGCAATTCGGCCAGGTGAGCTTGACTCTGGTGATCGGTGAAGCCAGCGAAGCCCTGCGGGGCCTGTGCCTGCAACAGGAGCAGCGCGACCGGCAGGTAGATGCCTGGTTTCTGGACGGATTTGCCCCGGCGAAAAACCCGGAGATGTGGACCCCATCGCTGTTTGCAAGCATCGCGACCCTGAGCAGGCCCGGTGCCACCTTTGCCACCTTCACCTGCGCCAGGCCAGTCAGGCACGGCCTGCGCGATGCGGGCTTTATCTGGCGCAAAGTGCCCGGTTTCGCGCGCAAGCGGGAGATGCTGTGTGGCGCACTGCACAGGGCCTCGAGAAGCCAGACTACAGCAACCCCTTGGTATCTGCCCCCAGAGATGCCGAAGTGGCCACAGACCGCAGCCGTTATCGGCGCTGGAATTTCAGGCGCCACAGTTGCCAGGGCACTGGCGGAGCGCGGTGTGCGGGTTCGGGTTTTTGAACAGGGGGCAACCCCTGGCAGCGGTGGCTCCGGCAACGGCCAGGGCATTCTCTATGCAAAGCTGTCTCCCAAACCCAGCCCCAACGGCGACTTCAACCTGCACGCCCTGTTGTTTGCCCAGCGCTATTACCGCAATCGCTGCGCGCAAGTCGTGCACTTGAATGGCCTGTTGCAACTGGCTCAAACAGACCGAGAACGAAGATTGCAACAGCAGGTTGCTGAGACCCTCGCGAAACACAACAACCAGACCCTGGCCCACGCCGTGACACCTGCTGAAGCGAGCGCGCTGGCGGGAGTGAATCTGGCTGTCAGCGGGCTTTATTTTCCCCAGGCGGGCTGGCTGGAACCACAAAAAGTATGCGCAGCCCTGCTGCAACACGACAATATCGAATTGTACTGTGACACCTCGATAGAACACCTCGAACAATGCAATTCCGGCTGGTGTCTGTACACTGTGGAAAAGACATTTAAAGCCAATGCGGTGATCCTCTGCGGCGCCAGGGACATTTGCCGCTTCCCACAATCCGCCCCCCTGCCCCTGAACCCCATCCGCGGCCAGGTATCCGTGGCCAAAGCCACAGCGACCTCCCGCCAGTTGAAGGTCGCGCTCTGCAGCGAGGGTTATATCACCCCGGAACACCGGGGCAGTCAAAGTTTCGGGGCCTCCTTCAAACTCAGGGAAACTGCCATCAACCTGCGCGATAGCGAGCACCGGGTAAACCTGGAGACTCTGGCTGCCCTGCTGCCGCAGCTTTCGAAGGATTTCTCCTCTCAGGCACTCAGTGGCCGCGCGGCCCTGCGTGCCGCAACACCGGATTATCTGCCTGTGGCCGGCCCGGTGCCCAATTGGACATCCCTTGACACCACCTATGCGGGCCTGCGCAAAAATCGCAAACAACTGATCCAGCAAACCGCCCAATACCAGCGCAATTTGTATGTGATGGGCGGGCTGGGCTCCCGGGGCTTTACCTATGCACCGCTCGCCGCGGAAGTGCTCACTGCTTGGCTACTGGGAGAGACTCTACCGGTCAACGCCCGGCTGGCCAGGGCACTGCACCCGGCACGCTTTGCCATTCGCAACCTGGGTAAAAACCGCGCTCCCATCACCGTGTGATCAGGTCTTGGGTACCGGCGCCAACAGGCTGGCACTGCCGGCGCCACAGGCCACAATTGTTTTCATTGCCCTCTCCACAGACACACCCGGCAGTATCTCCACACAGTCAGCAGGCACGTGGAAGACAAAGCCCGAAGTGGGAACAGGTGCTGTGGGCACATAGACAGTCATATCCCCACTGGCGTGTTGGGATGTCACGATGGCGGTGACCGACAGGGGATTGTGGACCCCGTGAATACGCACCCGTGCAACCGGCCCGGACAGCACACCCTCGCCACCACCGCCAATAAACTGCGTCACCAACTCCCTGATGGTGCTGTAACCCGGTGCCAGGCGCCCCAGCCAGTGGTCCACATGCCGGTGCAACCAGTGGCCAATACTGGTTTTCACCAGCAGACCTATCAGGAAACAACCGCCCAAAATCAGCGCTATCACCACAAGCCGTGCGAGGGTATCCTTAAATTCGGTGTGGGCCTCCAGCCAGATAACGGCCGGTGCCACAATTTCACTGATTTGACCAAACAGCCACTGGAAAAGCAGCGCAAAAATGGCAATGGGCAGCACGACCGCCAGACCGCCCAGCAGGGTCAACGAAACAAAGGTTTTTACTCTGGTCATAGGTTATTGATGTACCGATTTCTCACTCTCAGATGGACACTGCCCCGAGTGTCCGCGCTGTTGCTGTTTGCAGCCACCGCGCAGGCACAACTTCCGGTCACCCCCTATACCGTTCTGGAGCAGCGCCAACGCAATGGGGACCATTTTACCCAAGGGCTTTACTTCGACGGCCAGCGCTGGTGGGAGAGCAGCGGACTCTATCGCCGTTCCTGGCTGGCAGAGTATACCGATCCCGGCGCCAACCCGGTAAGGCGCAAATGGCTGGCGGGTGAACTCTTCGCCGAGGGCCTCACGGTACTCGGGAACAAGCTCTATCTGCTGACCTACAGGGCCGGCGAGGTGCATATCTATCGAGCCCGGGACCTTCAGCCCTTGGAGATCAAACGTTACAGCGGTGAGGGCTGGGGCCTCACCCACGACGGTACACACCTGATCATGAGTAACGGCAGCGGTGCACTGGCCTTCCGCGACCCGGACACCTTCGCGGTATTGCGTCACCTGGCGGTAAAAGGCGGTAGTGAGCACTGGTCCAATCTCAATGAACTGGAATTTGCCGAAGGCCTGATCTGGGCCAATATCTGGCAGGACAGCCGCATTATTGCCATCGACCCCAACAGCGGTGAAGTACGCGGCGTCGTCGATCTGCACGACCTGATACCGGAGGTACGCAATCATCCCGATGCGGTGGCCAATGGTATCGCCTGGGACAAAGCCCGCAACGGGCTCTGGGTAACCGGAAAATACTGGCGACAACTTTTTCTGATTCGTCCCCAGGGGCTTGGTTTCAACAAGGCAGCAAATCCCAAGCCGGCAATCAGCGCCTCTGACCAATAACCGTCAGCACACCACCATCACAGAGATAGTACATTGCAGAGAGCTGTAACTGCAGGCGAAAACCGTGACCACGTTTTTGCAAGCTGACCCCCTCCAATCCGTCCTCTCCATCGTATAGCGTGGTGGACTGACCCGAGTCACCCTGCCACTGAACCGCCTCCACCCTGCGCATCCCCGGAAGCTCAAGCGTGACAAGGGTAAATTGGTCCGGCAGCGGATGCAGCTCAACCTGGGCCACACCCGTGGCGGTGGCCAGGGAAAGTGCCAGCTGATTTTCCGGCGCAGAGCGCCAGCCCAGGTGGGTATCCGCCGCAAGAGATTGTGCAAAATGGCGCGGCACCCCGGAAGTACAGCCCAGCGGCCCAACCAGAACCACCGACCACAACATCAATAACAAAAGCAAAGTGCGCATAGCCCTACCCTTAGCCAATTGCTGTGATGGCCTGCGATTATAACCCGTGACTCTTGTCACAAAACAAAATCTGTCAATTGCATCCTATTTCAAGGAAAAATCGGCCGATAAACCCACCGCACAAAAACCTGGCGCAGGGTATACTCCGCCGCCATGCAATCCCCTCAGCAGATTCTCGAGCACATCTTTGGCTATGCGCATTTCCGCGATCCCCAGGCCGCGGTGATCGACACCCTGATGGCTGGCAACGACGCTCTGGTGCTTATGCCCACCGGTGGGGGCAAGTCCCTGTGCTACCAGATACCCGCGCTGGCCAGATCCGGTTGTGGCGTGGTGGTCTCTCCCCTGATCGCCCTGATGCAGGACCAGGTGGAAGCATTGCAGGAAGCCGGCATCCGCGCCGCCTTTCTGAACTCTTCCGTGTCCTATGAGGAAACGCTGGCCATTGAGAGTCAACTGCTTCACGATGCCCTGGATCTGCTGTACCTGGCACCGGAACGGTTGTTACAGCCTCACACGCTTTCACTCCTGCAGCGAGTCAAACTGTCGCTGTTCGCCATTGATGAGGCCCACTGCGTGTCCCAGTGGGGGCATGACTTTCGCGCCGACTACCTGCAGTTGAATTGCCTCCACGAACAGTTTCCCGACGTGCCGCGTATTGCATTGACCGCTACCGCGGACCAGCGCACCCGCGCAGAAATTGCCCGGAGACTCAATCTGGAGACCGCCCGGCATTTTGTCAGCAGCTTTGATCGTCCCAATATCCGCTACCGAATCGAACCCAAGGGCAACCAGCGTCGCCAGCTGCTGCAGTTCCTGCGCGGCACTCAGAAAGGAAGTGCAGGCATTATTTATTGCCTGTCCCGCGCTAAAGTGGAAAATACCGCCGAATGGCTGAGCCAACAGGGATACAGCGCTCTGCCCTACCACGCGGGTCTGCCCACCGCAACCCGTGCTGAACACCAGCGCCGCTTCCTGCGCGAGGAGGGTGTCATGATTGTAGCCACCATCGCCTTCGGCATGGGTATCGACAAACCCGACGTGCGCTTTGTAGTGCACCTGGATCTGCCCAAAAGTATCGAGGCCTACTACCAGGAGACCGGTCGCGCAGGTCGCGACGGTGAATCCTCGGTGGCACTGCTGCTCTACGGCTTGGAAGATGTGGTCAAGCTGGCTCAGATGGTTGAAGCTTCCGAGGGCAGCGAGGAGTACAAGCGCCACGAACGCGGGCGCCTTAATGCCATGCTGGGTCTGTGTGAAATCACCAGCTGCCGCCGACAGGCCCTGTTGCACTACTTCGCCGAAACTCTGGATCGCCCCTGCGGCAACTGTGATACCTGCCTGGAGCCCCCTGCCACCTGGGATGCCAGCGAGGCCGCCATCAAACTGCTGTCATGCGTCTACCGCACCGGCCAGCGCTTCGGTGCCACCCATGTGATCGATGTGCTGCGCGGCTCCGGGAACGAGAAAGTGCGTAGATTCGAACACCAGCAACTCTCTACCTACGGTATTGGCAAAGACCTTGCCAGTAGCGAGTGGCGGGCTCTGATGCGACAATTAATCGTGCGCGGCTACCTGGAGGTGACTGGCGAGTTTCAGAGCCTCATGCTGACAGAACTTTGCCGCCCGCTGTTGCGCGGGGAGGTGTCACTGCAACTGCGCAGGCTGCCGGCAAAAACCTCTCGATCCGTCTCCCGCGATCCTGCGGCCCCGGAAGGCCTGACCTGTGAGGACCAGCCGCTCTGGCAGGCCCTGCGCAACTGCCGCAAGGCACTGGCGGAGGAACGCGGCGTACCGCCCTATGTGGTCTTTCACGATGCCACCCTGCGCGGCATGGTAAAGGCACACCCGCAAACCCGCAGTGCATTACTGGCCGTTTCGGGGGTTGGTGACAGCAAGCTGGCCCGCTTTGGCGACGCTTTCCTTGCAGTACTGAGGGATTTTCCCAAGCGCTAACACCAAAACCAACCCACAACGCTTTCCCCCCTCGGGCACACCTGTGTTAAAAAGGCGAGAAGAGCTGAAAATCCCCCATCCTTCCCCAGTGAGACAAAACCATGAAAGTCATTGGCCATCTGATAAACGGCACCCTGAATACTGACGGCGACTCCGCTGCGGGTTCACGCTTGCAGGATGTTACCAACCCTTCAACCAACACAATCATCGGAAAAGTTGCACTGGCCAGCAAAGCCACCGTCGAAGAGGCCATCGCCGCAGCCCAGGCCGCCTATCCCGCTTGGCGCAACCTGCCCACTGCCAAGCGTGTGCGCATCATGTACCGCCTGAAAGCCCTGCTGGAGCAGCATGCCAATACCATCTGTGAACACATTACCCGAGAACACGGCAAAGTTTTCAACGACGCCATGGGTGAACTGCAGCGCGGTATCGAAAACATCGAATATGTCTGCTCTGCCCCGGAAATGCTCAAAGGGGAACACAGCAGGAATGTGGGCCCCGCCATCGACTCCTGGAGTGAACTCCAGCCCCTGGGAGTCTGCGCCGGGATTACCCCGTTTAACTTCCCTGCCATGGTTCCTCTGTGGATGTGGCCAATGGCCATCGCCTGCGGCAACACTTTCGTCCTCAAACCATCAGAACGTACCCCTTCCTCCGCATTATTTATCGCCGAACTCGGTATCGAAGCCGGCATCCCGCCAGGCGTCCTCAACGTGGTAAATGGCGACAAGGAAGCGGTGGATACCCTGTTGATCGACAAGCGTGTTCAAGCCGTTAGCTTTGTCGGTTCCACCCCGATTGCAGAATATGTCTATTCTACCGCCACTGGCCACGGCAAGCGGGCACAGGCTTTTGGCGGGGCCAAGAACCATGCCGTCATCATGCCGGATGCTGACCTGGATAACGCCGCGACTGCGCTGATGGGAGCCGCCTTTGGTTCCTGTGGCGAGCGCTGCATGGCCATTTCCGTGGCAGTTGCCATCGGTGATAAGTGCGCGGACGCCCTGGTGGCAAAACTCACAGAACAGATCGCCGTACTCCAAGTGGGCGACGGTATGGATAGCCGGAATGATATGGGCCCCCTGGTAACCCCGGCCCACCTGAAAAAAGTTGAGGGCTTTATCGCCGCCGGTATTGAAGAAGGTGCGGAATTGGTAGTGGACGGCCGCGGCATGAAAATACCCGGTTATGAGCGCGGCAATTACCTCGGGGCCTGTCTGTTCGACCGCGTCACGCCGAAAATGACCATACACAGCCAGGAAATATTCGGGCCTGTACTTTGTATCATGCGTGCAGACACCCTGCAGGAAGCGATGGATATTATCAATACCCACGCATACGGCAACGGTACCTGCCTGTTTACCCGCGATGGTGGAACAGCCCGCTACTTCAGCGACAATATCAAAGTGGGTATGGTCGGTATCAATGTCCCTCTCCCCGTCCCCGTTGCCCACCACAGTTTTGGCGGCTGGAAGCGCTCCCTTTTTGGCGACCTGCACGCTTACGGGCCGGATTCAGTGCGCTTTTACACCAAACGCAAAACCATTACCCAGCGTTGGCCAGCGAGTAGTCAAAGGGAGGGGGTTCAGTTTAATTTCCCCAGTAATGGGTGAAAAAAATATAGCCCCTTATAACTTTTGTGGTAAAAAGCCCATTTACACATGGGGTTTTTACCACTTCTCATAGAATTTACCCGGCCTAGCAAATTACTGAAAGCCCATTTTCTTGGAGTATACTAGTGATTATCTTCAGGGAATTTTTCATTTGAGGTATTTTTTATTCAAAATTTTCACCTCATTGTTAACAGAGCTGATTGATTGCCGGGTTTAATCAGGGTTGATTAAACACGCCCGAAGACAGATAACGATCTCCTCGATCACAAGCAATAGCGACAATGGTGGCTTTTTCCACCTGGGCGGAGAGTTGCAAGGCTCCGGCAACAGCTCCACCGGAGGAGACTCCGCAAAAAATCCCCTCGGCTCTGGCCAGCTTTCGGGTCATCTCCTCCGCTTCAAGCTGGTCCATATCAATCACCAGATCCACCGCCTCAGGAACGAAAATACTCGGCAGATATGCCTGTGGCCAGCGGCGTATGCCGGGGATGCTGGAACCATCGGTCGGTTGGAGGCCGATAATCTGAATCTCAGGATTTTTCTGTTTCAAATAGCGACCACAACCCATTATGGTTCCCGTAGTGCCCATGGAAGAGACAAGGTGTGTGATCTGTCCCCGGGTCTGTTGCCAGATCTCAGGG
Organism: Microbulbifer sp. MI-G; assembly: GCF_030440425.1. Classification (NCBI taxonomy): domain Bacteria; kingdom Pseudomonadati; phylum Pseudomonadota; class Gammaproteobacteria; order Cellvibrionales; family Microbulbiferaceae; genus Microbulbifer; species Microbulbifer spongiae. Next base: position 1,356,499 of record NZ_CP098023.1, on the reverse strand, counting down.
CCGGTACCCTCAAAATGGGCAAGTGGATTGTCATCGTTGGCAAATTGATTGAGTACCAGCCCCCTGCCCTCAGCCTGCATCTCAAGAGCCAGATCGCGGGCACCCTCCATACCTGCTTCCGCACTGACCAGGACCAGTTCAGCACCATAGGCAGCCATGGCGGCCTTGCGCTCGGTGGTAGCGCTGCCGGGCATGATCAGGATCATGCGGTATCCTTTGACCGCAGCCGCCATCGCCAGGGCAATACCAGTATTGCCACTGGTCGCCTCGATCAGTGTATCGCCCGGGGTAATTCGTCCCCTGGTCTCGGCGTGGTTAATCATGGATAACGCCGGGCGGTCTTTCACGGAGCCGGCGGGATTATTCCCCTCCAACTTGAGCAGAATCGTATTGCTGGTTTCACCAGGCAATCGCTGTAACTTAATCAGGGGAGTATTGCCTACACAGTCGGCAATCGTGGGGTAATCCATAGTGCAGTCAGTTCCAGAATACTATTGCGGTCCGACAGTGTACCCGAAGATCTTTCCAGCACTAAATACCAACTGTGTAGGGGGACTATATAGTCGGGTTATTAAGCTTGTCTCTGCAGGTACAAAATTTTCACAACGCAGTGACCGATAAATTTAAACCAATGCGGACCTGACTACGCCCTGGGTCTTTGGGAGCTGGTTACAGAATTTTAAAAATATCCCTTTCTTACTTAAGACGCTAATACCACCGTTAAAATACAAAGATTCGCGGATACGACGGGCACAAAACTAAATGATAGGGGGCCATATCTTTTCTCTCCCTTTCGAGCCAGGAGTGCATAGAATCATGCATACAGGTAAAATCTGAAAAAACAATCGCACAAGGCCTCCTTTTACCATGGCCCAAAACAATGCCAAGCCATCCACGCCAGATCCCTCAACGCTGCGTTCGCTGCGCGCAATCCTATTTAGGTTTACCGTCGCTCCAGCGCTGGCACTGGCCATCACGCTGGCCCTGGTCTTTACATTGCAGCAGTTACACGACCGCCGCCAGTTATTGCTCAGCCACGGTCGCGCCAGTGCGGAACAGCTCGCCGAACTGATCGAGATGAGTGGCGGCCAACCCACCGACCTGCGTATGGAATGGCTGCGCAAGAGCCTTTTGGCCCTGATGCTGGAAAAAGATATGGTACGCTCAGTACATATCTACTCTACCGAGGCGAGCGAGAAGCAGCCACTGAATCCAAATACCAACTTGGGACTGCTCGCCAGTGTCGGACCGCGCCCAGCCACGCCTATTACTCACGAGCACCTGCAAAAGCGCGAGCCATTTATCTTCGAAGATGAAGAGAGCCTGCAGATTCTCCAGCCCCTGAAAGGCGACATCCCTACCTGCTGGATCAGCATTGAGCTGCACCGCCCTTACTTCTTGGTGGGTACTTACCAGGTATTACTAATCGGACTCGTGGGACTGATCATCTGCACTCTGGCGGCTGTGGCTTGGTCCGTCATTCTGTCCGAGCGATTCGCGCTCAGCCTGTCCCGATTGGGGCAGGTGCTGCAGGCGGTTGGGCGCGGTGAATTTGATCGCCGCGCCCGCGAAATAGGCAACCGCGAAGTGGCCCAGCTGACCAACCAGATTAATGACATGGCCGAGAACCTCGCCAAGTACCAACGCGACTACAAGGCAAACCTGCTGCAATCCATGGACGACCTGCGACAGTCCCTCGACAGCATGGAAGAACAAAATATCGAACTTGATCTCGCCCGCAAAAGGGCCCAGGAAGCCAGCCGCATCAAATCGACTTTTTTGGCGAATACCAGCCATGAAATCCGCACGCCGCTCAACGGTATTATCGGCTTTACCAATCTGTTGCTCAAAACCGAGGTCGACGAGCTGCAGCAGGACTACCTGCAGACTATTTTGCGTTCATCGGAAAACCTGCTTACCACTATTAACGATATTCTGGATTTTTCCCGCATTGAGTCCGGCAATCTGGTGCTCGACCATATTCCCATGGACCTGGGACAATTGCTGGAGGAAACCCTGCAAATTCTGGCCCCTTATGCCTATGAACATCACCTGGAACTGGTACCCTTGATTGACCCCCAATTGCCCGCCACCCAGGTGGGTGATCCACTGCGTACCAAGCAAATCCTCACCAATCTGCTAGGCAATGCGATTCGCAGTTCAGAAAACGGCAATATACCCGTACAGCTCAGCGTTGTGAGCAGCAAGGATTCGGAGCTGGTCTTGCGTATCAGCGTCACCGACCTGGGCAACCGCATTGATGAAGCGGGCCGCAGTGAACTGCAACAGATACTTAATACCAAAACGCCACAGCACAGCCAGCAAATCAGTGCCAATGGCCTCGGTATGTCCATTGCCCGCAGTCTGGTCGAGCGTATGCGCGGCAGCACTGGTATAGAAGAAACCGACAGCGGTGGCAGCCACTGCTGGGTACAGCTGTCTCTGCAGCCGGAGCGCAATCGCGGCGTACCTCCGCGGTTTCAGTGCCCCGGCTGCCGCATATTGATTGCCGATCCCAACCCCTTGACCCGTACCCAGGTGGCGCAGTTACTCAGCCAGTGGCAGGCGGAGCCCGTAGAACTCAGCGATACAGAGACCCTGCAACCAGTAGTCGAACAAATGTGGCGGCACGACGCACTGCCCGATGCCGTGATTATCGATACCGCTATCGCCAGGGGCGACTTCGACAATTTCAGCGTACAAGTACAGTCTCTTGTGGACGCCTATCAATGCCAGGTGATCGTGCTGGGAGCCCCGGCCGAGTTGCGCCGTTGCTATGAGCAGCTACGCACCCGTACCCTGACTTTCCTCGGTAAACCGGTTACCCGCGAGAACCTGCTGCGCGCCTTAAAAAGAGCTGCGCCACGAAAAAATCAGCAGCGTTCCAGTAGCGGGGCCGTACCCGCTTTGCCCTGGCCGGCGGCGCCGCGGATTCTGGCGGTAGATGATCACGCAGCCAACCGGCGCTTGGTCGGTGAGTTACTGCGCACCCAGGATATCGAGGTGATCATTGCCGCCAGCGGCGAAGAGGCTCTGCAACACTGGCAGCAGAGCACCTTTGACCTCATCTTTATGGATATACAAATGCCCGGCATGGACGGTATTGAGGCCACCCGCCGCATTCGTGAGCGAGAGGCCGGGCGGCGCACACCGATTATCGCACTTACTGCACATGCAGGCGCCGAGGAGAAAGCGCGATTACTTTCTGCCGGCCTGGATGATTACCTGAGCAAACCTGTCAGCGAGGCCCAGCTTACCCACATGATCAAGCGTTGGCTCAAGATCATCACACCACAGGTGATAGAGAAACTCAGCCTGGAACAGATGCGCCTTGTGGATATTGGTGAGAGCCTGACCCTTGCCAATGGCGATACGAAACTGGCGAGGGATATGCTGCAAATGCTCCTGGACGGGCTTGTGTCCGATGAACGGGAGTTACAGCGGCTGCTGAGTGCCGGCGACCTCAAAGGCATGTTCGAGCTGACCCACCGTATACACGGCGGTTGTTGTTACTGCGGCGTGGCTCGACTGCGTGAAGCCACCTGTATACTCCAGGAGGAACTGCGCACCCTGCAAGAGAAAAAACCGGCGGAATTTGACCGGCGCAAACTGGATGCAGTATTTCGGGAAATGCGCGCCCTGTGGGAATGGGCCTCGGAGCAGAATCTGGATGCGCTGTTCGGGCTGGAAGTTGCCTGAGTAGAAGTCTGCAACAGCAAACTAGCGAGTTTCAAAAATCACACACGCCAGGGCGAAGTCTTTTTCATCCGACAGGGAGAGGTGTATGGACCCAACACCCAGAGCACAGGCGCGCTCCCGTGCCGCACCATTTAACAGAACCTGCGCTGCAGCATTTTTGCGGCGCCGCACTTCGATATTGTGCCAGGAAATGCCGTCGCCGATGCCGGTGCCCAGGGCCTTGGCTACCGCCTCCTTGGCAGCAAAACGTTTGCACAGGTAGGCTGTGCGATTGGCCTCGCTCAGACCGGCGAAGTCACAGCGCTCGCGGTCATTCAATATCCGCCGTACAAACCGGTTGCCGTGGCGCCGCAAAGCCACTGCTATACGATGATAGCTGCAAATATCTGTACCGATACTGACGATCATTTTCCGTATACTTGTCTGAATAATGCGCGACTTTGCAATGGCCTGCCCCCGAGCATGGCCTGAAGCAAAATCCGCGTCAAGCGCTTTGCCGGGAGCAGCAGCCCGGCGGACCATTTCCCACTCTCCAGCGCCTGCACGATACCCAGCAGTTCCTCACCACTGAACTCATTATCGCGCTGAGCATTACTTCCCTGGCGGTACACAGGCACAAATCCCTGCTCAATCTCCAGCTGATAGCGGACCCCCTCGCTGACAATACCCTGGCTGCCGGTACAATAATCCAGTGGTGGACAACTGCCCAGTTCCCGCAGCAGTTGCAATTCAAAGCGGCGCAGGGGCCCTTCCAACTGGTTGCTATCGTCGCCTTTCGACTGCGCGAGCACTTCCAGCAACACCTGGTACATGGCGAACAGCGCATAGTGCGCTTCCCCCTCCGGTAACAAGCGTACCAGTAACTCATTCGCATAAAGCCCCACATAGACGGCCCGACCTTTCAGCCAGAGTGGCGCAGCGACATTCTCCACAGAACCCAGGGTTTTTAACGCACCATTTCCCAACAGGGAGACCAGAAGTGGGGAGAAAGGCTGCAGTGCCTGCTGGCGCCGCCGCTTGTCGCGCCGGGCACCGCGGGCAACACAACCAATACGCCCAAAATCCGAAGTCAGCAGCTCCAGAATCAGGCTGGAGTCGCGGTAGGGCCGTGCGTGCAGAATATAGGCTGGTTGTGCGGGTTGTGGCTGCTTCATGATATCAGCGGGTATACGCCGGAACAGAACTCTACTCGTTTCGATAGCCGAGACTGCGCAAAGCGCGCTCGTTATCGGACCAGCCGGACTTGACCTTGACCCAGAGATTCAGCATCACCTTAGTGTCGAAAAGCCGCTCCATATCCTCACGGGCCCGGCTGCCAATCTGTTTGATGCGCTCGCCTTTGTTGCCGATGAGAATGCGCTTCTGCCCAGCCCTTTCTACCAGAATCGCCGCACGGATATGCAGGACTTTGCCTTCCTGGGCAAAATCCTCCACCTCGACAGTAACCTGATAAGGCACCTCTGCGCCCAACTGACGCATGATTTTCTCCCGTACGATTTCTGCTGCGAGGAAGCGCGAGCTGCGATCGGTAACCTGATCGTCTGGGAAAAAGTGCTGCCCCTCGGGCAAGTGTGTGAGAATCACCTGTTCCAGCGTGTCCAGATTCTGATTGCGCAGAGCGGAAACAGGTACAATCTCCGCTTTGGGGTACCGTTGGGCCAGGGCATGCAACTGGGGCAACAGCTCGGCCCTGTCCCTCAACTCGTCCACCTTGTTGACAGCGATAACCAGTGGGCACCTGATACCGCGCAGTTGATCGGCCACCAACTGATCCCCCTCGCTCCAGCGGGTGCGCTCCACCACAAATACCACCAGGTCCACATCCCGTGTCGCACTGGCAGCAGCCCGGTTCATATAGCGGTTGATGGCTTTTTCCTGATCCGGGTGCAGGCCGGGCGTGTCGACAAAAATAATCTGGTCCGGTCCCTCTGTTTTGATGCCGAGCATATTGTGGCGGGTGGTCTGTGGCTTGCGTGAGGTAATCGCCAGCTTCTGGCCCAACAGGTGGTTCAATAGCGTGGATTTTCCCACATTGGGACGGCCGACAATCGCAACATAGCCACAGCGAGAGGGTTGTTCGCTCAAAAAAACACTCCGAAAGGGTTAAAGGGAATCGCGGAGCCCGAAACCGGACCGGCCTCCCGTGTATTGAAGTCCGCCACTTGGAGACAGACAGCGACCGGCCTCGCCCCACATTGTAAAATCAGCTCAGCCCGGTAAGTCGATGATAGGCCTCAACGGCAGCCGCTTTTTCTGCTGCGCGGCGGCTGCTGGCCTCACCGCGCACCGGCTGAGCCAGCCCGCTAACACAGCACTCGACAACAAACTGCCGGGCGTGCTCCACACCGGAGACATCCACGACCCTATACTGTGGCAATGGTTTCCTGCGTGCCTGCAGCCATTCCTGCAGGCGGGTCTTGGGATCTTTTACCGTCTCCAAAGACAGACAGTAGAGACGCGATGCAAACCAGTCCAGCACTCTGGCGCGCACCGTTTCCAAACCGGCATCCAGGTAGATGGCACCGATCAAAGCCTCCACCGCATCGGCGAGGATGGAGGCCCTGCGGCAACCGCCACTTTTCATCTCCCCTTCGCCAAGACGCAGGCAGTCGCCAATCTCCAGTTCAAGTGCCAGTTTCGCCAGTGTCTCACCACTGACCAGTTGCGCGCGCAAATGGCTCAACTGCCCCTCCCGTCCCTTGGGAAACCGCTCGTAAAGCGCCGCGCCGATGATAAAACCGAGAATAGAGTCTCCGAGAAACTCCAGGCGTTCGTTATTGCGGCTACCATGGGAGCGGTGTGTCAACGCCAGCTCCAGCAATGCATCCTGCCTGAACCTGTGGCCGAGACGCTTGCCCAGGCGTTCCAGTAAAAGATCAGTCACGTTTGCGAAATTGCTCCAGATCCACCAGCGCATCGCAGCACAGCTCGGGACTGGCCGTATTGAGCTGTTTGTTAAATTTCATCACCACATCCACATTGTATATCAGTGGTTGGCGCAACTCGTAATTGATGCTGACCAGCGTACCCTTTGCACCGCGAACAACCTGCAGTGCCTCGGTGGGCTCACCACGCACATTGTTGATTAGAAAGAAGCGGCCCAGTTCTTTCTTGATCTGGCCCGCCGACATAGTTTCCAGATCCGGGTTTTCAGCCAATATCTTCAGCCCTTCTGTCACGTAGCGTGCATCAAGATAGGCGGGTGCCATCCTGGATGCGCAGGTCAGGACAAAACCCAGCACTGCCACAAGCAACAACCAACCCCAGTAACTCATACCGCGCTGGTATTGAAACGAATAATGCGTAGTATTACCCATGATGCCTTCAATTCTCCTCGCCGATACCCGGTGCACAGCCGGCCGGTTTTTATTACTGGATGGACCCCACACGCTCGAAACTGGGTAAACTGAACAGTTTGTCCCAGTGCATCCAGATGGCAAAAGCCTTGCCCACAATATCCCGCTCGGGCACAAAGCCCCAGGCACGGCTGTCAAGACTGTTGTCCCGATTGTCGCCCATCATAAAATAATGGCCTTCCGGGACAGTACCACTGAAATCACCGTATTTGCCCGGGTGCACATTTTTCGCCATCAGGTGGCGCCGGCCGTAGAGGTTTTCCCACAGAATTTCCACTTGCGGATTTGCCGGGGGTAACGCCTGAATCAGCTCCTGTGGCGCCAGTTCGCCATTCACATAGAGCATGTTGTTCTTCAATTCGATCCTGTCACCGGGCAAGCCGATCACCCGCTTGATAAAATAGGTATCGTTCATATGTGGTGGAAAAAACACCATCACATCCCCGCGTTGCGGCTCGCCAATATCCACTACCTTGGTGCGCGAAACCGGCAGGCGCAGGCCGTAGGCATATTTGTTGACCAGGATAAAATCGCCGATCTGCAAGGTGGGCACCATAGAGGCAGACGGAATCTGAAAGGGCTCCAGAATAAAAGAGCGCAGCACGAAGACAATGGCCAAAATCGGGAAAAACGACTTGGCATATTCCACTACAACCGGGTCTTCACGCTTCCTGCCTGTCTTCTTCCTCCGGCGGCGGGCAAAAAACAGGCTGTCGACCAACCAGATTCCACCGCTGACGACAACCAGCCAGAGCAGAATCAAAGGCAAATTAATATCCATCACTATTCTCTATTATCCCCAAATCTCGGAATCAAGCACCGGCTGCGCCCTATTGATCCACTTTCAGTACCGCCAGGAAGGCCTCCTGGGGCACTTCGACACGGCCGAGTTGCTTCATACGGCGTTTACCCGCTTTTTGTTTCTCCAGCAGTTTCTTCTTGCGTGTGACGTCGCCGCCATAACATTTCGCAGTCACATTCTTGCGCAGAGCTTTTACGGTGGTTCTCGCCACTACCTGACCACCGATCGCCGCCTGAATAGCCACATCAAACATCTGCCGCGGTATCAGTTCCTTCATTTTTTCCGCCATTGCGCGCCCTTTCTGTTGAGCGTTTTCGCGATGCGCGATCAGGGCCAGGGCATCTACACGATCCCCATTAATGAGGATATCCAAGCGCACCAGTTTTGCTGCTTCAAAGCGCACAAAACTGTAATCCAACGAAGCAAATCCGCGGCTCACTGACTTGAGGCGATCGAAGAAGTCCATCACCACTTCGCCCAAGGGCAACTCATAGCGCAGGGACACCTGGGTACCCACGTACTGCATATCCCTCTGTATACCGCGTTTCTCCACACAGAGGGTGATCACATTACCCAGGTACTCCTGGGGCACCAGGATATTTACTTCCGCAATCGGTTCGCGCATTTCCCGAATGCTGCCCACATCCGGCAGCCGCGACGGGTTATCCACCATGACCACGTCGCCATTATTCTGTTCTACGGCATACACCACGGTGGGTGCAGTGGTAATCAGATCCAGATCATATTCCCGCTCCAGGCGCTCCTGGATAATCTCCATATGCAGCATACCGAGAAAACCACAACGAAAACCAAAACCAAGGGCATCGGAGGTTTCCGGTTCGTAAAACAGGGAGGCATCGTTGAGAGACAGCTTCTCCAAGGCATCGCGAAAAGCCTCGTAGTCATCGGAACTGACCGGGAACAGGCCCGCATACACTTGCGGTTTGACCTTCTGAAACCCCGGCAGCATCGCTATGTCCTGCGCACCCTTGGCATGGGTCAGGGTGTCACCCACAGGTGCGCCGTGAATATCTTTAATGCCGGCCACCACAAAGCCCACCTCTCCGGCACGCAGCACACCAGTCTCACAGCGCTTCGGGGTAAAAATGCCGACACTGTCCACCACATGAGCACGACCAATAGACTTGGTAACAATTTTGTCTTTGGCTTTCAAGGTACCTTGCATCACGCGAACCAGAGACACTACTCCGAGGTAGCTGTCGAACCAGGAATCAATGATCAGCGCCTGCAGCGGCGCCCCCACATCTCCTTCCGGTGGCGGCACCAGGCGCACCAGATCCTCCAGCACCTCTTGCACACCCATGCCGGATTTGGCGCTGCAGCGCGTAGCCTCACTGGCAGCTATGCCAATAATGTCTTCGATTTCCTCGACGACCCTATCCGGGTCCGCCTGGGGCAAGTCCATCTTATTGAGTACCGGAATGACTTCCAGACCCTGCTCAATCGCGGTGTAGCAATTGGCAACCGACTGCGCTTCTACGCCCTGGGCCGCATCCACCACCAATAGCGCACCCTCACAGGCCGCCAGGGATCGGGAGACCTCATAGGAGAAGTCCACGTGCCCCGGGGTATCAATAAAATTCAACTGATACGTCTTGCCATCCCGCGCCCTGTAGTCGAGCGTGACACTCTGGGCTTTGATGGTGATCCCCCGCTCCCGCTCCAGCTCCATACTATCCAGTACTTGTTCGGCCATTTCGCGATCGGAGAGGCCGCCACATTCCTGGATGAAACGGTCAGCCAGGGTAGATTTTCCGTGGTCGATATGGGCAATGATGGAGAAATTGCGGATATGGGATAGATCTGTGGCCACTACGGAATAAAAACCCTTTAAAATCAGACAATTAGTTGGCAGGCATACCAACTGTGTGGCGCAAGTCTAACAGAACTCGTGGTCCGAGGTGAGAGGCAGGCGGCCTATTCGGCCACCATTCGACCCCGGTTCTCAGCTTTCAATCTTAATCGTGCGGAAAGTTGACTGGCCCGAGCGGAAGAAGCGGATCGGCAACAGCTCATTTTTGGGGAGTTCCTTAACCACAGTTTTATAATCCTCCATGTCCCCCACTTCTTCAAATCCCAACTGGGCGATAATGTCACCACTGCGCAGACCGGCTTTGGCGCCCGGCTTACCCGGGACAACCTGTTTGACCAGTACACCGGTATCCACATTCCAGCGTTGCTTCACGCCCTCAGGGATCTGTTCAACCACAATGCCCAGGCGCCCACCGATAATCGAGCTTGGCTTGACCGTGGCCTGTACGCCCTCATCATCGGCGCCCGGCAGGGTACCAACGATCACTTTGAGCTTCTCAGACTTGCGGTTACGCATCAGTTCCAGCGAAACTTCGGTGCCGGGGCGGAGTTGGCCAACCAAATGGGGCAGATCGCCGTGTACACCAATTCTCTGACCGTTGAAGCGAGTGATAACGTCTCCAGGCATAATCCCGGCCTCGGCAGCGGGCGCGCCGGGGCTGACCTGTTCTACCAGTGCCCCAACCGGCTTGTCCAGCCCCATCGCTTCAGCCATATCCCGGTCCACGTTGCGGATGCCCACGCCCAGCCAGCCGCGGTCTACACGCCCTTTCTCTTTCAACTGTGCCACTACATCCTGGGCGAGACTGGCCGGAATGGCAAAGGAGAGACCGATTGAGCCACCGCTGCGGGTGTAGATCTGGGAATTGATGCCAACAACCCGCCCTTCCAGATTAAATAGCGGACCGCCGGAATTGCCCGGGTTAATCGCCACATCTGTCTGGATAAACGGTACATAGTTCTCACGGCTCTCATTGGGGATACTGCGTCCCATAGCGCTGACAATGCCGGCACTGGCGGAGTAGTCCAGGCCAAATGGCGAGCCGATGGCGACAACCCATTCTCCCACCTGCAGTTCTTCTGAATCCCCCCAGCGCGCGGCTGTGAGGTCATCGGCGTCTATTTTGAGCAGCGCCAGATCCGAGCGCACATCGGTGCCAATCACTTCGGCCTCATACTCGCGGCGATCGGTCAGGGTGACGGTGACTTGGTCCGCACCACTCACCACGTGGTTATTGGTCACGATGTACCCATCATCGGAGATGATAAAGCCGGAACCCATACTGGCTACCGGGCGCTGCTGGCGCCGGCGCGGCTCAAACAGGTGACGAAAGATATCGGGAATATCCTGTTGGAATTGTGGCGCATTATTGCCACGCGCCACACGGCTGCGATCCAGTGTATTGATCTTCACCACTGCGGGCGAATTTTCCTCGATCAGTTCGGTCAGTTCAGGCAGACCTCGGGCACTGGCCGTGCCCGTTACTACCAACAGACAGAACAGCAGGAGATATTGCGTACAGCGTTTAATCATAGGTTTGTTACCCTTATTGATCCCTTCTAATATGAAACCTGTGGAATTTGAGTTCCCTCCAGGGCTTGCCATCGCTTATCAAGGCCCCCTTGTAGGACGATCAGTAACGATTTAGTGGCGATTTAGGCACGAAAGTTCTGCTGCGGGGTGTAAATCTGTGTAAAGGGTTAACGATGTCCAAACTGCGCCCGCGCCCCGAGCGCGGCCAACTGCACCTTGACAGGGTGCTGTACGGCCACAGCGCACTAGGTGCCCCATTACTATACTTTCCCGCCCAATCCGGCAATACACACGGCCTGGTTTTGGCCGGCACCCACGGCGATGAAATCGTCGCAGTTGTCACTCTGTCCTGTGCCCTGCGCTCTTTGGCCCCAGACCAGCTCCGCCACCATGTGATACTGGCGGTCAATCCCGACGGCTGTCAACTCGGTACCCGTTGCAATGCACGCGGTGTCGATCTCAACCGCAACTTTGCCACAAAAAACTGGGGTGGTGGTGACAGTGCCTACCGCTGGAACAGCGCCACCGACAGCCGGGATGTCAAACTCTATACCGGTCAGAGCCCGGCTTCTGAGCCCGAGACCCGGGCGCTTTGCCAGCTGATTGCCAAGCTGCAGCCAGCCTGGGCAGTATCCATACACGAGCCGCTGGCCTGTGTGGAAGACCCCGGGACCAGCGATCTGGGCAATTGGTTGGCGAGTCGGTTTCAATTGCCACTGGTAAAAGACGTCGGCTACCAAACCCCGGGCTCCTTCGGAACCTGGTGCGCCCAACAGGCGCTACCCTGTATCACCTTGGAATTCCCGCCTATTTCCCCGGATGCTGCCAGCGAGAAGTATCTGCACCCCCTGGTCGGACTGATCAGTTACGACCAGTAAACCCGACCGGCGCCAAAACGTAAAGGGAACTCTACATCCTTTGCCAACCAGGTTGGGCCATCCAGGTCCAAAAAGCACGCCCGCTCTCCCAGAGGCCAGGCCGCACGGATGGCCCGCGAGGTACACAGCATACACCCCAGCATCAACTGGAACCCCTGTGCCTCAGCCTCCTCTGCCAGGGCCCTGGCTTCAGTGATGCCACCGGTCTTGTCCAATTTGATGTTGAGTATTTCATAGCGCCCGAGCAGATGCGGCAGGTCCTCGCGGCTATGGCAACTCTCATCGGCACAGATCGGCAGAGGGTGGGGAAAAGTGCCCAGGAATTCATCGTCACCGGCAGGCAGCGGCTGCTCCAGCATGGCCACGCCCAATTCCTCTAACTGACTACAGCGATCCACCAGAGTATCTGCCCGCCAGGCCTCGTTGGCATCAATCACCAACTGCGCTGCGGGCACAGCAGCTCTTACCGCCGCCACCCGCTGGTAAACCTGCTGATCATCCAGCTTCAGTTTCAGGGTATCTGCACCTTGTGCGATGGCATTACGCGCCGCCACAGCCATTGCCGCGGGATCATCGATCACCAGGGTCTGCATGCTGGGCAGGGATTCTGGCCCGGTGAAAACGGCACCGCGACATTTAAACTCCCAGTCTGCTAGCGCACAATCCAGGGCATTGCGAGCAGCGCCGGCGGGTAAACGCGATTGCAAAAGTGTGCGATCCAGCCCCGCAGCCACCTCCGCGAAAAGGGGCCGAAGCTGTTGCATAACTGAAGCAACGCTCTCACCATAGCGGGCATAGGGTGTGCACTCGCCAATACCCACTACCCCCTCCCCACGAACCTCTACCACCACCAACTGGGCCTCGGTGCGGACATCGCGGGAAATCGCAAAGGCCGTGCGCAGAGGCCAGCGCTCAGCAAAGCAGCGGGCCTGCATGGAATATCTCCAATCAGGATTTGGAATATCAGTTTAGGCTAGGAATGATCGCCGCCGGGCTCAATGCGCAGGAGCACCGGGGTAAAGACAGGATTCGAGCGCTGACGACGGCTGTACCAACGAACACTGAGCGCACCGCCGATCAGACCAGCCAGAGCGCCAAACACCGCGCCGACCTCTGCGAACAAGACATCCCCTACCAGCGCCAACAGCATCAGGCAGACCAGTGGCACCAGGTAAACCAGCAGGGCGCTGCTGGTGAGCGCATTTCCGGCGATACCGATTACCGCTGTATCGTTCAAGGCAATCCGATCGGCGCGAAAGCCATTCAAGGCCACTCGTAGCCGTGCTGATGAAGAAAAGAACTCACCGAGCAGGCCCGTGCCGCAACCGGGTTTGGCCGCACAACCATTGCAAGCATCGCGCTTATAGGTTACCACCCAGATAGCATCGGACTCTATGGCCACGATACGACCGCGCTCCTCAAGCACCCCGTCAGCCTTTCTCAACGATAGAGCTGGCTACTCTGCGCGCGGTGGCATCGGGTATCTCACCGACGACGGTTACAGTGTAAGGAACACCCTTGACTTCCATACGATCCATATAAGCCACAGTGGCACCGCGGATAGCACGCCCCTTGAAATCCTCCAACTCGGGGCCGAGGCGTTGAACAAACACGGTAAAGACACCGAGCCCATCACTGAATACCATCATATCCCCATCGGGCAATGGCTTTACGGAAACCACCCTGAAGCCTTCCGGCAGCCAGCGCACCTGCCAACGGCTCTGAGAGGTATCACAGCCGTTGCGGTTATCAATGCGCCGTGCATGGCTGGATACCGCCTGAAGAGCTGAGTCTTTCACCGGGGACAAGTCCAGTTGAACAAATTGGTAGCGCTCCAGCACACGTCCCTGTGTGCTCACCAGCATACTTTTCAGGGGCAGCCCGGTTTCGCGATCCAAACTGACCACAAGGCCCAGGCGATAACGGTCTCGCGGTCTAGCTTCGATCACCACCGACTCCCGATCCGCAATGCGCTCCTTGCCACGCAGAATAAACTGATAGGCACGCTGTACCTGCTGCTGGCCAGCCGCATTCAACAGGGTGGCTCTAATGCTGGGAGAAGCATCGTATGCACAGTGGCCACCACTGCCGTAGCTGATCAGCTCCCTCGGCGCACCGCTCAGATAGCGCACCCGCTCCACCTGCTCACCACCGCGCACCGCGCGCACCACCTGTAAGGTCTCCAGCAGGCCGGCGTGTTCGAAAGTCACCAGTCCACTGTATTCCAGCTCGTTCATGGCCTGGGCGAGTTTGCCGAGCCACTGCTCGACCTCATTGTTCAACACGCGGGTATTCGTCAAGTCGGAGCTGGCTTGGGAATTGGATGTCGCTGTGGGGGCATCCACTGCGATAGCACCGGGCGCATTGGCATCGACCGGCAAAGGACTGACCACTGGCGCGCTAGGCCTTTCAAGTTTTACTGTAGTGGAATCGTTGGCATCAGTGTCGTCTAGCTCCTGTGCCAATAACAGCGGTGGCAGCAGAGAGAAAGCCAGAAACAGAGTACACCCGATACGGATAAGGCTCTCCCGCATTACGATGTTCACCACACTACATTCCAACCTGTTCGCCGTAGGTCGCGCGGGCAAAGGGCACCATACCCTGGCTGCCAATATGTGCGGCCTGCTCGGAGTGCTGAATCATCACACGATTCAGGTGGCGCATCAGCTCCGGTGTTGGTGCTTGTTGAATGACCGCCTGCCCCACAGCACCGGAACGCTGTTCAGGTACAAAGCGCGGAACCGCAGTGCTGACCGAGCGTGTGGAGGGTGCGGGCACATAAAAACCGGAAGGCTGCGGCGCCGATTGAACAACTGGTTGCGCGGGACGCTCGGTCTTCGCCAGCTGCGGCACAGCTTCCACTGTGTTCTGCTGGATACCGGTAATCTGTTGTACTCCGAGGATGGCGGCAAACGCCACAGTAGCCGCCACTGCACCATGAGAAAGCGAGCGCCACCAACGGTGGTTAGCAAGCCCAAGGGTCGCTGTAATACGGCCGTCCCCGGTTGTTTGTGAGAGCGGTGCTTCGAGAGCAATCGCCGACGATATACTGGCCGACAGGTCACTGTCGACAGAAGCAACCTGCTCGCGGCGTATCACACTCGCCGCCAGTTGATAACGTGACCAACACGCACTCAAGTCTCCGGAGGCCGCTGTGGCCCTCAGGATCCGCTGCAGCTCCAGTTCATCGACTTCGCCATCCATCAACGCCGATAGCGACTCGTTGAGACGTTCCTGATGATTCCCGTGGGACATAGGGGCTTTCTCTCTAGTGCAATGGTTTATTCGGTGCCCGCACGCACCCTCATTAGTATCATTTATGACCGGGCTCCCGGCGTTTTGTTTCCCCTGTTGGGAAAATTTCCCGCAAACTCAGCCTCTGTCACCCAGTGTTTCCGGCTCCCCCGCCATTACAGCCTGGACTGTCCGGTCTATTGCCTCCCGGGCACGGAATATTCTCGAGCGTACCGTGCCCACCGGACATCCCATCACCTCGGCAATTTCCTCGTAGCTCAATCCCTCCAGCTCCCTCAGGGTAACTGCTGAGCGCAGGTCCTCTGGCAGTGCGCGAATGGCGCCATGTACCGCCGTTTCCAATTGGTCGCGAAACATCTGGTTTTCCGGTGTCTCGTTATCCCGGAGCAAATCGGCACCCGAGTAGAATTCTGCGTCCTCCAAATCCACATCAAAGGACGGTGGACGGCGGCTGCGGGACACCAAGTGGTTCTTGGCAGTGTTAATCGCAATCCGATACATCCATGTGTAAAAGGCACTCTCCCCCCGGAAATTGGCCAGCGCCCGGTAGGCTTTGATAAAAGCTTCTTGCGTAACATCCTGTACTTCACTGTGGTCCTTGATAAACCGGCTGACTACCGCAACGATCTTATGTTGGTATTTAAGTACTAAAAGATCAAAAGCGCGTTTATCCCCCTTTTGAACCCGTTCCACCAGTTCACGGTCACTCGCGCCCGCCTGATGCGCTGTCATCCCCAACTCCCATACACAGCCCCACTGCGGAGGCCTTTTCCATTTATTGAGAGGCTACCGGCGCAGGCATTTTTTCTACTGTGTTGAGGACACTGACAATTGCACATAAGTTCCAGGTCGAATCGACGAATAGTCAAGAAGCGCTATACTACGCGACCCCAGATCATAAATAAAATCTATGAATGCCCAGGTAAACTACGACGTTCTCGTTATCGGCAGCGGTGCTGCCGGCCTCACCCTGGCGCTGCATCTCGCAGCCCGGTACCGTGTTGCCCTGATTTCCAAGCAGCGGTTGCAAGATGGTTCCACCTGGTTTGCCCAAGGGGGCATAGCTGCAGTGCTGGATAAAACGGATTCAGTGCAGTCGCATATTGCAGACACATTAGACGCGGGTGCCGGACTCTGCCACCCGTCATCTGTACACTTCACTGTCGAGGGAGGCACTGCCGCTATCCGCTGGCTGATCGACCAAGGGGTGGATTTTACCCGCGAGGGCAGTGACTATCACCTGACCAAGGAGGGTGGACACAGCTATCGCCGCATTATTCACAGCACCGATGCTACCGGTCGAGCGGTGCACAGCACCTTGATTGACCGAGTGCGCGGCAGCGACAATATCGATTGCTTCGAGCAGCACCTGGCGGTCGATCTGATCCGCCAGCCCGACCCGCAGGAGGGCCGCTTTCGCTGTGGCGGAGCCTATGTACTCGACCGCAGTTCGGGAGAGGTGGTGCTGTTTCAGGCCAGAGCTGTTGTGCTCGCCACCGGCGGCGCCAGCAAGGCCTATCTGTATACCAGTAACCCCGATGGCGCCAGCGGCGATGGTATCGCCATGGCCTGGCGCGCCGGTTGTCGGGTAGCCAATATGGAATTCAACCAGTTCCACCCAACCTGCCTCTACCACCCCAAGGCCAAGGCCCTATTGGTAACAGAGGCATTGCGCGGCGAGGGTGCCTATCTGAAATTACCGGACGGCAGCCGTTTCATGGATCGCTTTGACAGGCGCGGCGAGTTGGCGCCGCGGGATATCGTCGCACGAGCCATCGATCATGAAATGAAGCGCCTCGGCGCGGACTGCCTCTACCTGGATATCTCCCACCGAGAAGCAGATTTTGTCCGCGAGCACTTCCCCACGGTCTACAGCAACTGCCTTCAATACGGTATCGACATCACCTGTGAACCCATACCGGTGGTACCCGCGGCGCACTACACCTGTGGTGGCATTATGGTGGACCGCTACGGGCGCACTGACCTCGACCAGCTGTACGCTATTGGTGAAACCACCTTTACCGGCCTACACGGCGCCAACCGCCTGGCCAGCAACTCCCTGCTGGAGTGCCTGGTGTATGCCCGCTCCGCCGCCAGACACATCGACGCACACCTGGAGGTGGTACAGTCACCCCGCCCTGCTCCACCCTGGGATGCTTCGCGAGTCACAGACTCGGACGAGGACGTGGTGATTTCCCATAACTGGGACGAACTGCGCCGTTTTATGTGGGACTATGTGGGAATCGTGCGCACACGCAAACGCCTGCTCCGCGCCCAGCACCGCGTAAAACTGTTACAACGGGAAATTCGTGAATTCTATGCCAACTACCGAATCACTAACGACCTGGTAGAACTGCGCAATCTCGCTTTGGTTTCCGAGCTGATTATCCGCTCCGCACTGGAGCGCAGGGAGAGCCGGGGCCTGCACTACTCGCTGGATTATCCGAAGCTGCGGGAGCTCGCTATGGATACGATTCTGGTTCCGGAGAACTTCGCCAACCAACGGCAGTTTATTTAATCCCATAGACAAGTGGGCGCCACTTCTAGCGGGAATAACGCAGTGCTACCTGTAATCTGCGCCAGTCGTCGGCGTGTAATGCATCTCGTGCCAACACCAGGCACACCCGCCTGCCATACCAATCCCGGCCATTGATCACAAGCAGCCAGCGCCACAGCACCAGTTCACCACATAAGCCGAACTCCCGCACTTCCTCCCCTCTTGCCCGCCAATACCAGCGGCGCTCTCGGGTCGATAACCTTCCCGTCATACGCTCCAGACGGCGCTTTTCCCAGGCGACGTAAAGACATACCCACGGCATTGCAGTCCAGAACAGCCAAGGGGGCAAATCGCAGAGCCACAGTAACAGTACCGCTTGCAGGGCAACCAGAAGCAAAAGCAACAACAACAGAGGGGAGGCAACGACAACGCAGCTCAAACGCGCGCAGCGTTCAAAGTGACCTGGAGAGCGCCTATTCCTGCAGACCGGTGTTGTCACGGATAATCTGCACGATACGGAGCAGCTCCGGGTCAGTAGGATCCTCGCGACGCAGGCACCAGGCGAATAGATCCTGATCCTGTTCTTCCAGCAACTGGATATAGCGCCGTTGGTCTGCAGGTGCCAGGGTATCGTAAACATTGTCTAAAAATGGCAGCAACACCAAATCCAGTTCCAACATGCCGCGACGACTGGCCCAAAACAGGCGGTTGCGATCCATAAGACGCTTTCCAATCCAGATAAAGGGCGCAGTATACCCGCAACCCAGTAAACTTGAAAAAGACGCAAAGCCCCCCAAATACTGCCACCAGACAACCGCAGGTGGGAATACTATGGACCGGCAACAATGGCAGGATTTCCTTAGTGGCCAAGGTGCCATCTGGGAGGGCGAGAAGGCCCATTTTCCTCTTACCAGCAGTGACGACCCACAGGGTCTGCACCTGATTGATCTCAGCCCCATCGGCGCCATCTCCATCCACGGCCCCGACAGCCAAAAATTTCTGCAGGGTCAGATCACCTGCGACCTGGTGAACCTGCCTGATGGGCACAGCACCCTAGGCGCCCACTGCAATCCCAAGGGCCGTATAATCAGCACCTTTAGCGCCCTGAAAGTGTCCCCGAGCAGGTTTATTTTTCGGCTCCTGCGGGACCTTGGGCCTATTGCACAACAGGCACTGGCCAAGTACGCCGTTTTCTTTAATACGCAATTGCAAGATATCAGCGAAAAATCCCTCTGGCTCGGCTTACAGGGCCAGGATGCAGCGGAGCGCGCCGCGCGACTGCTTGGCTGCAGCGCACCTGCCACCGGTGCGGTTGTGGCCTTTGATTTTGCAGGTGAGCGCTGTATCGCCCAGTCAGTCAATGAATGCCAACTGGCCCTGCTGGTGCCAGTCACCAAGGCGCAGCAGCTCTGGCAAACGCTCGCCCCACTATGCGAAGTAACCGGCTATGACCTCTGGCAAAAAGGACAAATTGATGCCGGTATCCCTCAGATCAATGCCGCCACTTCGGGAATGTTTATTCCGCAGATGACCAACCTGCATCTACTCGGTGGTGTGAGCTTCAAAAAAGGCTGTTATACAGGCCAGGAGGTGGTGGCCCGTATGCAATACCGCGGCGCAACAAAGCGCCGCCTCTATCGGGCAAAATGCACTGGCGGCGATCTCCCGGCCAGCGGAATGGAAATCTACGGAGAAGGCAAGCAGAGCATCGGCAACCTGGTGGAGGCCTGCCACAGTCAGGATGGAATACAGCTTCTCGCTGTGCTCACCACCGCCAAAGTAGCCGCCGGCGAAACCCTGCGACTCAAAGACGGCCGAATCCTGGAAATTCAGGAACTGCCCTACGACGCAGATGCCGACCCGTTAGCTTGATTAATATTGCCGTTTTATGGAAAAAAAAGATGACTATATGACCCAGCTTCAGTACGCACAAACGGATGAGTAGGCAGGTGGACTTTAATCTGCAATCCACGCAGAACTGTAGTTGACACTTTCGAGTTATACTGCTTTCATCATTCCACCCTGCTTGTTCTCTCCAGTGCATAAAAGCGTGCGGATGGCGTTGTTCTAGGGCCTGTCTACACAATTCAACCTATCTGCAATCAATGAAAAGCTGATGAAAAAACGAAAAATCACATCCAACTTGTCAAAACAGCTGAATATCCTTCGAAATCCCTTTAATTGACGGAACAAGTACTCAAATTCATTTCTTTTTTTGTACATTTCACGGTCATATTCCCACGGTGCCAGTCGACTTACCTTAGGAGGGACAACCGGAGTCATACCAAAATCCAGTACAAGCTGTCGGGTTTCATCTCCCTCCTAAGCTTTATCCGTGATGACGCTAATACTTCCCCAGCCGTTATTCTCCAACGTTTTCAGCAAGCTTCTACCTCTGGCGCATCGCATCACCAGATTGACCGGGAGACAGAGAGAATGTCACCGCGGTCCTGTCATCCGCGGCTACCATGTGAATTTTAGTTGTCCATCCGCCTCTTGATTTTCCGATGGCTTGAGGAGCGTTTTTTAATGCATCTGTGCCGTCTGGGTGGACCTTAACAATCGTGCTATCCAGAGACACCTGATCAACCTGAATATTGATAACGTCCACCTCCCGTAGTACTGCAAAAACATAGTCCAAAACACCTTTTTAGCCCAGCGATTAGCTCTTGTAGATGCTATACCACTTGCCAAACCGTTCCGGGAGACCTCGCCACTTGCAGCCATGCTCAGCTATGTAAAAAATGGCATTAATGACTCCTATATTCGGTATTTTGACGTTACCACGCTATACAGGCAAAAGGTGTTCAATAACTTCGAATTGCACTTTTGTAATTCCCATAAGCGCAAATCGTAACAAACTTTGTGTAGACAGGCCCTAGTTAATACCTATGGTGGTGGTAGCGTCTTATTTTCCAAAGATGGGTCAATGCGGATGGCGGAATGCCTATAGTTTAGCGATACGAATAATTCCTACCAAAATACTTGAGAGTACCAAGCTCTTGGGGAGAACACTCCAACCTATTGATTTATAAGGTTTTTCCAAAAATGCTCAAAACTAAAAAAACCTTTAAAAGCAATAAGTTACAGGGAACTCGGTACTGTTGAGAGGTCACGTCCAACTGCGCAGCCTGCATCCCTTAACGGCGTAAAACAGGATAAAAAGGTAGCAGGGCAGCGCTATCCAGTAAGCATTCACTATGCCGCCGCCGGCCTCGGCAATCCGACCAAAGGCCAAAGGTATCACTGCGCCGCCGGCGATGCCCATAATCAGCAAGGCAGAGCCCTGGGCGGTAAATCTGCCCAGGCCATCCAGGGCGAGCGGCCATATCGTCGGCCACACCAGCGCGTGGGCCAGCCCCATCAGTGCGACAAAAGTTACCGTATCGGGCACCACCGGAATAGCGGTCCAGCCCCACAAGGCGCCGGCAATCGCCGAACTCTCCGCGGAACCGAAAAGCACACCGATGACGCAGAAACCACCGGCAATCGCCGAGCCCAGCAGAGCCTGCTGTTGGCTGATAAAGCGCGGAATGGCGAAGACACCAACCAGGTAGCCCACCACCATAAACGCCATGGTGTAGGAGGTCAGCGACGCAAAGTTGGCCAGCCCAAGCCGCTCGCCATAGAGGCCGATGGTATCGCCGGCAATCACCTCGACGCCCATGTAGGCAAACACCGCCAGGGCGCCCAACACCAGCTGCGGAAACTGCCAAATCCCGGACTTGGGTTTTCCGTCCACCGGCGCTTCGTCCCCGATATCCGGCAACCGGGAAAATTTCACCAGCCCCACCAGCAGAAACAGCAGTACCGCCATGGCGGTATAGGGCACCACCAGTCGGTTGGCCACCTCTTCCATTTTTACCCTGCGATCGACTTCCGCCAGTTGCGCGACCGCCTCAGCATTGAATTCCGTAAGGCCAGACAATACCAGGGCGGTAAATACCAACGGCGCCAGCACGCCGGCACTCTTGTTGATAATTCCCATCACGGCAATGCGGGTAGCCGCACTCTCCACCGGACCAACTTTCACCACATAGGGGTTTGCCGCAGTCTGCAGTATCGTCAGGCCAGCCCCCAGGCCGAACAGACCCAGCAGGAAAATCGCGTAATTGCCGGTCTGCGCTGCGGGAATAAACACCAGCGCCGCCACCGCCATGATGACGAGACCTATGGCCATGCCGTCACGGTAGCCGGTGCGGCGCAAGATAAAGGACATGGGCAGCGCCATAACGGTGTAGGCGATATAAAAGACAAAGGTCACGAGGAGCGCCTGGAAATCGTTCAGGTCGCAGAGAATTTTCAGGAATGGAATCAGCGAACCATTCAGCCAGGTGACAAAGCCGAAGATAAAGAACAGCAGGCCGATAATCGCCATCGGCAGGAGGCTGTCCTTCGACTCGCTGGAGATATTTTCGAGAGAAACAGGGGTACTCATTGGCGCTCCCGCCTATATTTTTTTGTAACCAATCCCGGCTGCCGGAAAAGCATACAAGAGCCGGACGCGAAGGCCCTGATGACGGCGGGAAGTTTGCGGCATATTTCACGGCCACGGATGGCCGTGGATAGCGTACACGGATGTATCACAGCGTGTCACGCAAACTTCCAGCAGTAGCAGGGGCGCCCGGGCCTCCCTTACGGGCGCAGGGGACGAAAATGCCCCATTTCAAGGGGCTTCTGATAGTCCCGGCGGCCCGGGATGTGAATCAGAAATTAGCACTTACACCCAGGTTGACCAGACGCCCGTAGCGCGCCAGGTGGCTGACCTGATCTGGGCGCAGTATGTAGCCCCAGTTGCGCTCGTTGGTGATGTTGTTCACGCTGAGACTCACATTAATGCTGTCCGTCCAGTCATAGTCAGCGCTAAAGTCGAACTGGCCGTAGTCCGCATCCCAGCTGGGGCCACCCCAGTCTTCGGGATTGGTCATCACCTTGCCGCGCCAGTTGTAGGCCAGCCGCGCCTGGAGGGCGTCGCCCTCGTAGTAAAGTACCGCGTTGTAGGAGTTTTTCGGCATGCCCCGGAAAGGCAGGCCCGCGGCGCGGCGCTCGCGGTCATCGTACTCGCTGTCCACATATGTGTAGTTCAACTGTATGCCGAGGCCACCGAAAACACCCGGCAGAATGCCGGCGAAGGACTGTTGATAAGCCAGCTCGGTACCGCGTATCTCCGCGCCCTCTTCTCCGTTAATAGCGCTGTAGACAGAGAAGTTGCGGCCGTCGATGATGCGTGTGCCGTTGCGTCCCGACTCGATAAAGGACTCGATATCCTTGAGGAAGAAGGTACCGGTCACCGCACCGTAGTCGGAGAAATACCACTCGAGACCGGTATCAAACTGGCTCGCGCGCATCGGCTCCAGCCCGGGGTTGGACCTGTGCAGCTCGAACTCGCGCAGGTTCAGGTAGCTGTAGGCCGTGAGGGAATCTATCTGCGGCCGGGTGATCACCTTGGCCGCGCTGAAACGGTAGATCAGGTCATCGCGCAGGTTCCACTTGAAGTTCAGGCTCGGCAGCACATCCGTGTAGGAATCCTCGAAATCCATCTGGCGCTGGTAATCTGACTCATCACCGACATACTGCAGCTCGCCGGGTTCATCCCCCGCCTCGAAGCGCACCGCGTCCACGTCCAGCGAGTAGCCGGAGCTGGTCACTGTGGTCTCTATGGCCCGCAGTCCCAGGTTCAGGGTGAAGGGCCGCTGCAACAGCTCGCTCTGCAGATCGGCCTGCACATAGGCCGCAAGGGTGGACTCGCCCACGGTGAAGGAATCGTTGGGGCGGAACTGGGCTTTGACTAGATCATTGGCGGCATCGGCGCTGATCGACTCATAGAAGGCGAACAGTTTGTCGTAATCGAAGCTGGCCCAGGGCGCCGGGTGAGAGCCAGCTTCACCGTCGAGGAAATTGTCGAAACGCGGGGCCACCAGAACATTCGCCGGCAGGCGGAACAGATCGAAGCCCGCAATATTCTCCGCCGCTGACATATCCGGAAAATACTGCGGGTAGTTTTCGAACTGCTCGCCGGCATTGCTGAAGATGGATGCATTGACTGAACTGTAAGAATCCCGTTCCTTGGCCTGGTCGCCATAGTTGATCCCGAACTGCACCGAGGAGACGATGGAGTCCAGCGGCGCCCAGTCGCCGTCGAACTTCAACTCGGTCACCTTGTCCCGGATCTCGTTGCCGTAGTTGTAGCTGTAGTGGGCACCGAACGGAGAGTTGTGAGACAGGGCCGGGGTCATGGTGATATCCGGCAGCAGGTTGCCGCCGGACTGGTCGATGCGGATCTCGTCCACGAAGCCACGCGCGACTACATAGCGGTTGTCGCCGTTGTTGGTATTCTCCGATTCAGAGTGGGAGACGTCCACGGCCAGGGTCAGGTTGTCGCGGACATGCCAGGCCACATTGTTTCCGACCTGGAAGGTTTCGGTCTTGCGCGGGAGCGAGGTGTTCAGCAGCTCGGCCATGGCGCCGTCGCTCAGGGTCAGCGCATTAACCAGGCCATCCTCATCGAAGCCCAGGTCGGTGACATTGGGAATGCCCGGCGTCCAGTCCTCGTCATAGGTGACGAAGGAGATTTCGTACTGCTCGCCGTTGGTGTCGTAGGCGGAGTAGATGCTGTCGAAATTCACTTCGACATCGCCCCGCGGTTGCCACTGCAATGCCAGGCTGGCACCGATCCGCTCGCGGGTATCCTGCCAGTTGGTGTAGCGCACATAGCCGGGAATGATGGAGCCGTATTCGTTGTCCACCGCCGGATCGAATTCGCCGTTGCCGTCCACATCCTGGCGCACGGTGATCGAGTCCTCGTTGCCCCGGTTGTAGAAACCCTGGCCCTGGTAGGCGTCAGTGCGCAATGTGCGCTCCGAGTAGACCGCGGTCAGCAGCGCGCCGAAGGTGCCATCGGCAAAGGTGTTGCTGACCAGGAAGGAAGCCTGGGGATTCATCTCCTCGGTGCGATCCTCGTAGATGCCCTTGACCGACCCAGACACGGTCAGGCCGGAGAAATCCAGCGGGCGCCGGGTCTGGATATTGACCACCGAACCGATGCCGCCCTCCTGGGTTTTGGCCACCGGCGATTTGTATACCTCGACACCTTTCAAGAGTTCAGCGGCAATCAGGTCGTAGTTGAAATCGCGGCTGCTGTGCTCGGAGGCCATGCGGCGGCCGTTGATGGTAGTCACGTTGTAGTCGCCGCCCAGGCCGCGCACGGTGATATTCTGCCCCTCGCCGGCATTGCGGGTGATAGTGACGCCGCTCATGCGCTGCAGCGCCTCGGCGATATTCTGGTCCGGGAACTTGCCGATATCCTCGGCCATAATGGCGTCCACCACATTGACCGAGTTTTTCTTGATATCCAGCGACGATTTGATGCTGCTGCGGATACCGTAGACCTCCACCTCTTCCACCACCTCTTCCACCACCTCTTCCGATTCCGGCTTCAGGTCGTCGGTTGTCCGCTCCGCTTCCGCCTCCTGCGCCATACCCTGCGATGCCAAGCCCAGAGCGCCGATTGCCAGGCTGAGGACGTGCTTTTTACTTTTAATCATGGTTCACCTTCCCTTATTTATAGTTTTATGAATGGTTTGGAAACTCGGCGGGCTTATACGAGCTGATGCATCGAGCGGGCGCGGGGCCCGCCGCGGTCAGCTGACGACGCCCAAGGGTATTGCCGTTTTCCAGGCGCCGCGGGTAAAGTCCGGGAAGTCCACGCTGTCGCCGCGGTTTTTCACTGAGGCCTCGGACAGCGGGGTCACCGCGGACCAGGCGGCCGCATCGTAGACATCCTGGTCCAGGGGCAGGCCGTTGCGCAGGCAATAGACCAATCGCCAGAACATCAGGAAGTCCATGCCGCCGTGGCCGCCGTTGCGCTCAGCCACCTCACCCATACGGCGCCACAGTGGGTGATCGTAGCGCTCATACCAGTAATCCATGTCGTAGTCCCACTCGTGGAAACTCTTACGACCGCCCTTCTCCAGAGCGATGCGGTTGGGGAAGCCGGCAAAGACGCCGTTGGCACCCTGGATATGGTTGTGGCGGCTGTAGGGTCGCGGCGTGGTGGTGTCGTGCTGGACCATAATGGTCCTGCCCTTCACCGTCTTGATCAGACTGGTATTGATGTCACCGGCGATATAGTTGAGCCGGTTGCGCTGGTGATCCGCGGGAAACTCGCGCTCGGCATAGGCGGCGCGCCCCAGCGCCGGGCTGCTCATGGAGTTCATGTAATCGAAGCGGTCGCCGCGGTTGATGTTCATGTATTGGGCGATGGGCCCCAGGCCGTGGGTCGGATATAGGTTGGCGTCGCGCAGCGCGTGCCAGCGGGTGCGCCAGGAACCGGTCTTGCGGTCGACCTCCTTCATCTGCCAGCGCAGTTCGTGGATATAGGCGGCCTCGCCGTGCAGCAGATCTCCGAGCAGGCCCTTGCGCACCATATTCAGGGCCATCAGTTCGTCGCGGCCGTAGCAGACATTCTCCAGCATCATGCAGTTCTTCTGGGTCTGCTCGGCAGTGTCTACCAGTAGCCAGGCCTCATCGATGGTCAGCGCCGCCGGTACCTCCACCATGGCGTGCTTGCCGGCCAGCATGGTTTCCACTGCCATCGGCGTGTGCCAGCGCCAGGGGGTGGAGATGATGACCATATCGATATCGTCGCGTTCCAGCAGATCGCGGTAGGCATACGCATTCTTGCCGTAGGCCGCCGGGCGTGGCATTCCCCTGGCCGTGACTATATTGACGGCGCGATCCAGTACCTGCTGATCGATATCACAAATACCCCTAATCTCGACTCCGTCGATATTGCAGAAGTGCTTGACCGCACCGACGCCGCGCTGGCCAACACCGATAAAGCCGACCCGGACTGTCTCCATCGGCGGCACCACCAGCCCCATCACCGACTTCTGGCCGGTCAGCGGGGAGCCGCCTATCACCCCTCTACCAGTAGTAGTTGCGCAGCCGGCGGTGGCCGCGGCGGTGGCCGCTGCCAGGCTCGCTTTGAGGAAATTGCGACGATCGATCGAACTCATTTTTATATTCACCCTTTGTCCAGACAGTCGGAATTCGCAGGCTTCCGACAATAACCAAGCGAAACCCATCGTTCAACTAAAAAATGCTTCGAAAACTTTCACTTTTTGATCAGAAGAAATCAATTCGACGCCTAAATTTTTATATAACCTGTTGAATAATAAATATTTTCAAAAAATGAAAGCATATAAAAAATAAAATTTTATTGAAAGAAAACGAAAGTTTCGTAGAATAACGACAGATTCCCCGCGAGAAAGAGCCGTGCCCACAAACACGATTGAGAGAAGACACGACATCATCCAGACTGCCGCCGATGCCGGGCGCGTGCAGGTTTCGGAACTGGTAGAGAAGTACAGCGTCTCTGCGGTGACCATCCGCGGCGACCTCAACTACCTGCACAAGAAGGGACTGCTGGTGCGTACCCACGGCGGCGCCGTGGCCAGCAATCGGGTCACCCAGGAGCTGTCGGTGCAGGAAAAGGTCACCGAGCACCTGGACATCAAGCGCCGGCTGGCCGCGACCGCCGTCAAGGAGATCCGTGAGCAGGACACCATCATCCTGGACTCGGGCACCACCACCGCCGAAATAGCCCGGCAGCTGCGGGATTTCGAGCGCCTGCTGGTCATGACCAATGGCCTCAATGTGGCCCAGCAGCTGCTCGACGCCGAGGGGATAGAGGTGCTGATGACCGGCGGCACCCTGCGCAAGAAGTCCCTCTCCTTCTACGGCCGCCCGGCCGAGGAAATGCTGCGCTGCTACCACTTCGACAAGGTATTCCTGGGAGTCGACGGCATCGACTTCCAGGGCGGCATCACCACCCACTTCGAGTACGAGGCCAACCTGAACCGGCTGATGTGCAAGGTGGCCCGCCAGGTGATCGCGGTCACCGACTCCTCCAAGTTCAACCGCTCCGGCGTGCACAAGATCTGCGATTTTGCCGACATCGACATACTGATCACCGACGCCGGCATACCCGACACCTTTCACCAGGCGATCTCCGAGGTCGGTGTGAAGGTGGTGATCGTCGACTGAATGCATTCAGAAAAAGTAACAACAAGGGATTCCTATGCTGCAAGATTTGATTACCGCCAATCTCAGCGGACAGCCGCGGGGCATCTACTCCGTCTGCTCCGCCCACGGCCTGGTGCTGGAGGCGGCCATGGAGCAGGCGCTGGCGGACGGCACACCCCTGCTGATCGAGGCTACCGCCAACCAGGTGAATCAGTTCGGCGGCTATACCGGCATGCGGCCGGTGGACTTCTTCGACTATGTGATCACGCTGGCCGACGGGGTCGGGCTGGATTCTGCACGGGTACTGCTCGGCGGCGATCACCTGGGGCCCGTGTGCTGGCAGTCTGAGCCCGCCGAGACGGCCATGCAGAAAGCCCGCGACCTGATCGACGCCTATGTGGCCGCCGGCTTCAGCAAGATTCACCTGGACTGCAGCATGCCCTGCGCCGACGACCGGCTACCGCTGGCGGACAAGATTATTGCCGCCCGCGCCGCCGACCTGTGCCGCGTCGCCGAAGAGGCTGCCAAGCGCCGCGGTAACAAGAGCAAAATCGTCTATATCATCGGCACCGAAGTGCCGCCGCCCGGTGGCGCCAGAGAGGCGATTGCCGAGCTGGAAGTGACGGCCCCGTCCCAGGCGCGCAACACCATAGCGCTACACCGCGCCGCCTTTGAAAAGCTGGGGCTAACGGAAGCGTGGCAGCGCGTGATCGGCCTTGTGGTGCAGCCGGGGGTGGAGTTCGATCACACATCCGTCATCGACTACCAGCCGGCCAAAGCGGAAAAGCTCAAGGCGCTGGCCGAAGAGGCGGGCGGCATCGCCTTCGAGGCCCACTCCACCGACTACCAGACCCTGCAGAGCTACCGGCAACTGGTGCGCGACCACTTCGCAATACTGAAAGTGGGCCCCCAGCTGACTTTCGCCCTGCGCGAAGCCCTGTTTGCCCTCAGTCATATCGAGGAGGAGCTGCCCGGCATCGCGCAGAAATCCAACCTGCGCTATGTCTGCGAACAGCGCATGCGGGACCAGCCCAAATACTGGCAGGCCTTCTACAAAGTGGCAGCGGAGCAGTTGCCGCTATACCGCAACTACAGTTACAGCGACCGCATCCGCTATTACTGGCCCGACGAAGAAGTACAGCAAGCCAGCGCCCGGCTGCTCCACAACCTGTCGGACAAACCGATTCCGCTGCCGCTGGCCAGCCAGTACTTCCCGGAGGAGTACCGGGAGATTCGCGAGGGCCGGCTCCCTAACGAACCGCACGCGCTGGTGAAAGCGCGCATCCGCAAGGTCACCGCCGCCTACGCCGAAGCCTGCTGGAAGCAGTAAAAAGGACCCGGACGATGTACGAGAATTTAGCGATCAACAAGGCCAAACTGCGCACACAAAACGGCGAGCACACAGCACGGGAAATTGCTCAGCAACCGGATGTGTGGCTGGGCACGGCCGAACTGGTTCTGCAGCAGCGGGGCGAACTCGACAGCTGGCTCAAGCCCCTGCTCGAGCGGCACAACCTGCGCATTATTCTGACCGGTGCGGGCACTTCCGCCTATGTGGGCGAAACTCTGGCGCCCTACCTGACCCGGGTGATGGAGCGCCGCGTCGAGGCGATCAGCACCACTGACCTGGTCAGCAACCCGCAGGACTATCTGCTGCGGCAACAGCCCACATTGCTGATCTCCTACGCCCGCTCCGGCAATAGCCCGGAGAGTGTCGGCGCCTACGACCTGGCCGATCAGTGTGTCGACGACTGCTACCACCTGGTCATCACCTGCAACCGCAACGGCAAGCTTGCCGCGCGCGCGCGCAGCGGAAACAACAGCTATTCGCTGTTGATGCTCGCAGAGACGCTCGACCAGAGTTTCGCCATGACTAGCAGTTTTACCGCCATGCTCGTCGGCACACTGGAAGTATTTGTCCCCGGCACGGGGCAGGTGGAAACCCTGGCCGGAAACACCCGCACGCTTCTCGAAACCCGGCTCGACATAGTGCGCGTACTGGCGCAGCGGGACTTCCGGCGCGTGGTATTCCTCGGTTCCGGCGGCCTGAGGGGCATAGCAACGGAAGCCGCACTGAAGATGCTGGAACTGACTGCGGGCAAGGTGGACTGCAACGCGGAGAGCCCGCTCGGCTTCCGCCACGGCCCCAAGTCGATGCTCAACAAATCCACCCTGGTGCTTCTACTGCAGAGCAACGACAGCTACTGCCGCGGCTACGACGACGATCTGCTCGAAGAACTGCGCCGCGATGGCACTACCGATTGGATTTCGTGCCCGGCGGACCTGGTCGACACCTGCGGCCTCAAGGACGCTTGGCTGGCCCTCTACTACATCGTCTTCGCGCAGCTGCTGGCCTTCTACAAATCTCTTGCGCTGGGCATCACGCCGGACAACCCCTGCCCCACCGGCGAGGTCAACCGGGTAGTCCAGGGCGTAACCATCCATCCATTTACCACGGGGAATAGGCGTTGATTTACGGCGTAGATATCGGCGGCACCAAGATAGAGTTTGCCTGCTTCGACGCAGACTTGAACAAACTCGAAAGCGAGCGGCTGACCACACCTGTCGATGACTATGGAATTTTTATCGATACACTCGTCGGACTGGTGGAGAACGCAAATCGCCGCCACCGCTGCAAGGGCAAAGTCGGCATCGGCATGCCGGGCCTGATCGATGCCGAGGGGCGCTCGCTGTCCGCCAATATCGCCTGCGCCAGTGGCAAAAAAGTGGCGGAGTCGCTGGCGGCGAGACTCGGGCACAGGGTAGTCGTAGAGAACGACTGCCGCCTGTTCGCCCTGTCCGAATCCCGCGGCGGCGCGGGCCAGGGTTTCCGCCATGTGTACGGCGCCGTGCTCGGCACCGGCGCCGCCGGGGGCCTGGTGATCGACGGCAGACTCTACCGCGGCCGCCAGGGTATCGCCGGCGAATACGGCCACCATCCACTACCGGCCGGCCTGCGGAAAAAGTACCAGCTGCCGCTGCTTCGCTGCGGCTGCGGACTGCTGGGCTGTCTGGAAACCTATATCACCGGTCCGGGCCTGGCGGCGCTGCACCGACAGCTGTGGGGCGAGGAAATCGAAATACCGGCGCTGGTGCAGCGCTGGCGCGACGGAGACCCGCGGGCGCTGAATACCAAAGCCGTGCACCTGGACCTGTTGGGCGCGGCCTTCGCCAATCTGGTAATGGCGCACGACCCGGATATCTTCGTTCTGGGCGGCGGCCTGTCCCACATACAGGAACTCTACCGGGATCTGCCCGGCGCCATAGAAAATCAACTCTTCCCCGGCTTCAGCGCCCCGCCAGTAGTGCCGCCTAAATTCGGCGATGCCAGTGGCGCCCGCGGCGCCGCCCTGCTCGCCCTCCCCAGTGCTCCGGAATAAAAAATACCTACGGATGAAGACTGACAACTATTACCTCAGGGCCGCGCGCGCAATCACCGAAACAGAGGACCTGGCCGATCACTGCCTGCGCATAGAGGACGGCCGTATCGCCGACATTACCGACACACCCGGTGGCGAACTGCCGTTGATAGAACTGCCGGGCGCGATCCTGGTTCCCGGCATGATCGACCTGCATATCCACGGCCGTGAGGGCTGCGACGTGATGGACGCCACTCCGGAAGCGCTGGATACCATCTCCCGCTCCCTGGCCCGCCACGGCGTCACCGGCTTTCTCGCCACCACCGTGACCAGCAGCTGGGAAGAGACCCTGGCCGCGATGGACAACCTTGGCCGCGCCGCACTGACCACCCAGCCCGGTGCCCAGGTGCTGGGCGGCTACAGCGAAGGACTTTTCTTTGCCTGCAAACACAAGGGCGCACACAACGAGCACTACTTCCTCACTCCGAGCCGTGAGCGTATCGACGCACTGCTGAAGGCCGCCCACGGACAACTGAAAGTGCTGGCTCTGGCGCCCGAAATTGAAGGGGCCACAGAGATAATCCCCTACCTGACGGAAAAAGGCGTAAAGGTGATGCTGGGGCACACCGACGCAGATTACGAGCAGACCGTCGCGGCACTGGCCGCCGGCGCCTGCGGTGGCGTGCACGTATTCAACGGCATGCGCGGCATCCACCACCGCGACCCCGGCTGCACTGGCGCCGTGCTGATGGAAGATGTCAATGTGGAAGTGATCGCCGACGGTGTGCACTTGCACCCGGCGATACTGCAGATGATCTGCAAATTAAAGGAACCGAGGAAAATCACTCTGATCAGCGACTGTATCAATGCCGGTGGCCTGACGGACGGGCGTTACATGTTGGGGAAAATGGAAGTGGATCTGAAACAGGGTATCGCCAGGACCAATAGCGGCTCACTGGCCGGCAGCACCCTGACCCTGGAGAGGGCGGTGGCTAACCTGCACAGGCTGGCGGGTATCGACTTTCGCGATGCGGTGCATATGGCCAGCCTGTCGCCGGCAAAGTTTCTGGGTATTGACGACCGCACCGGATCGATTGCCTGCGGCAAGGATGCGGATATCGCCGTGCTCGACGGTAACGGGAATGTGCGGGCGACGCTGTATCGCGGTGAATTGATCTATTGCGACAAAAATATGCGTGGCCGGTTTACCAATCGGTTAAATACCCTGTAGGAGTGGTCCATGGCCGCGATCGACGTTATAATGCGATCGCGGCCATGGACCACTCCTACAAAAATGATACCATTAGAAATCGATCTTAAACGCTTGAAAATAAATGATTAACTCCATACGGAGTTTCTGAAATTTGGCCTTTATTCCTATTTAAAACGGAGATTAGAAATGCAAGGAGGCTTATCCACTAAGGCAGCATCTGTTACTTTATCAATAATATTGCCTCTCTTTGCCCTGGCACAGGAGCAACAATATACTCCAGCCGAAGACCTAACACTGCCAAAAATAATAGTTGTGCATGGCAAAATTGCGACCCCAATTCTAACATCCGACAAAAATGCTGTACCTGAACATTTGCAGGAGTTTGGATTATACCGCACCGGTCTTTATGCAGATGACGAGGATATTTCGACTGTAGCCTCATTCGCCACATTTGTTGATGTAAGACACAATAATATCGACCAAATGCTGATTGCAAGAATGCAAGGTCTAAAATTATGGGTCGATGTACGTCGAGTATTTTTTACCAGGGAATCAGGTAATTGGATTAAACGACAGGATTATCTGGAACATTGGAAGGCCGCAAAGGATAATCTCAAATTATTTGAGAATATAATCTACGCCTTTGACCCTTTGGATGAACCATTTTGGAATACAAGAGAAACAATGCCGGAGGAAGCTTTATCAAATTACCTAATTGACATTGGACATATTCTTAAAAAAGATTTCCCCAACGCGAAAAGAGCTGTGACTTTCACAGCGTGGACATTAGAAAAAAGTTGGTTTTCCCAGAATATACCCTGGAATTACAACCTATTTGGAGCAGATGATTATCGAGGGATAGATTTTTCGAGCACGGTTGTACGTGATTTAATGGATAAGACAGAGCATCTAGATGCCAAATATTATTTGATTCCTCAGGCATTTTGGACCAATGATTCAACCTTTGCCGCTTATCTCTCCCAGGAACAGCTTATTAACAAGGCTAGACAGGCTTATAATTTTGCTATTTCGCACCCGGATGTACAAGTGCTTCGCCCTTACCATTGGGATAGCTATGAATATGATCAATATATCTTTAAGGGGGTAGAAGATCAAAATAAACTGCGTAAAGAATACGAAAAAATAGGTATTGCAATTTCAAAATTCAGATGAAAATCAAGAAGTTTATCAAGGCTGCCTCCAGAGCGCTCCGTGCCACATGGGCTATTTTCGACCGCTCTGATCGGTGGCTTAATGGAATCCGAGATTCCAGACTGACATAGCTGAAAAGTAGATATTGGTTTTACGATTCGCCGCGCACAAGCCAAATCAGAAGGATCTCTACAAATTACATATTTTCCGCCTTCTCTAGCCAGAAAGCCTCCAGAATATGGTAAAGTAGGATTCTTAAATAGTATCTTTTAGAAATGCCCTAACAGCTTAATTCTATGCCTTCAAAGAGATTAACCATGAAGAATTATATAATACTAATTACTCTATTTTCTTGTCTATCTGTCAATGCGAGTGTGGTAACAACGAATACGGGTACTATAGAGCGCATGTTTACTTATGATAGCCTTGGCTCAAGTACCGGGACCGAAGGGACCGATATTGCTGTTTGGATGCAAACTGGCATTGCAGGTTGTGATGATGGCGTTTGGCTTTCTCCTTCATCGCCCGGCTATAATACTATCACTTCATTTTTACTCACAGCCTATGCCTCCAAACAAAATGTTCAATTTCAAATTTATGATGATAAATTGTGGAGTGGTACCTCTAATAGTAAATTATGCCAGATTAATGCTATAAGGCTTAGATAGTTAAACAACCTATTCAAACAGATGCTAAGCATCTGTAGTCTAACGACTATTTATTTAAGCATCTCGGCATTTTTCAAACAACTTGGGCGGCAATTATCATTATCTTTTCACATAAGCTTGAAGTATATTCCATACGGCATAAGGCCTCATACTAGGAAAGAAAATTGACGCCTGAAAGCCTCCTCAAGAGGTGCTTGAAGAAAATCTCATTTAGTTCAAAGGTTAATAACCCGGGATTTCTCTCGAACCAAGGTTACCAAAAGTGCAGACTTCCACACGAACCAGTTGACCGCTGACTCAAAGCAGCCACGAAAGAACTGGAGTAAGCTAAAGTGGCCTCCATCATTGTGAATTGAAGAGAGTTCAAAACTAGCCAGTCGATTCACATAACCAGAAGCGAATTTTTATATTGTAATGCTTAGCCTCTAGGTGATTTAAGTCTGAAAGCCAGGACAGCCCCCATCCAAATGAAGTACAGGGGATAAAATAACAAAAACCAGCACTTACCAAATTTCCACTGCAGTCCTCTGCAACCCATTTACCTCCGGTAATTGCCAGTCAATGGGCGTCTGCCCCCGTTGCTGCAACCAGTGATTGGTTTGGGAAAAGGGCCGGGTACCAAAAAAGCCGCGGTGAGCCGAGAGGGGTGAGGGATGCGGTGCACGCAGCACCAGATGTTTGTTGCGATCGATAAAGCCGCCTTTTTTCTGTGCGTAGCTGCCCCACAGGATAAATACCAGCCCCTCGCGCTGTTCCGCCAGTTTGTGGATCGCTACATCGGTAAACCGCTCCCAGCCACGTCCCTGGTGCGCACCTGCCCTGCTGTCTTCCACTGTCAAGGTGGTATTGAGCAGCAATACCCCCTGCTCGGCCCAGGGTTGCAGGCAGCCGTGGTGCGCAGGCACTATGCCCATATCCATGTGCAACTCCTGATAGATATTTTGCAGGGACGGCGGAATGCGCACTCCGGGCAACACCGAGAAGCACAGACCGTGGGCCTGGCCGCTGCCATGGTAGGGGTCCTGCCCCAGTATCACCACCTTCACCTGATCAAACGGGGTGGAATTAAACGCATTAAAAATCTGCCCGCCCGGCGGGTAAATCCTCTTGCCGGCCGCCTTCTCTCCTCTCAAAAACTGGCGCAACTGGACCATGTAGGGCTGTTCAAACTCTTCCCTCAGCACAGCGAACCAGGAAGGATGAATCTTGATATTATTGGTAACCGGCATGTCTACACTCTGAGTATCTTATTTGTATGTCGCCGCAATTCCGGCACCACTGCCTCTTCAAACCAGGGCCGCCGGCGTAACCACAGGGTATTGCGCGGACTGGGATGCGGCAGGGGAAAGTAACGGGCCGGCAACGCGTCGCGAAAGCGGTACACATTCTCACTAATACTGCCATACCAGTGCGGCAGGTAGTGGCGCTGGGCGTATTGTCCCACCAACAGGGTCAGTTGCACATTGGGCAACTGCGCCAGCAGGCGCTGGTGCCACTTGGTGGCACATTCGGGGCGCGGCGGCAAATCCCCACTCTTTCCGCGACCCGGATAGCAAAAGCCCATTGGGATAATGGCTATGCGGGACGCATCATAGAAAGTTTCCCGATCAATCGATAGCCAACTGCGCAACCGATTGCCGGAAGGATCATTCCACGGTATACCGCTGGCATGTACACGGGTGCCCGGTGCCTGCCCGACAATCAACAGACGAGCCGACGCCGCTGCCCGCAGCACGGGATTGGAGCCCAGGGGCAACTGCGCCTCGCACAGATGGCAGGCACGGATCTCCGCTAACAGCGCCGACAGCCTTTCCATCACTACCGCCTATAAACTGTCGGGAAAAGCCAGGTGCAACAACAGCGCGCGCCGGTCCCCGGGATATTGGGCGCGTGCGGTATTATCGTTGTCGAATACCACAAAGATACCCTGCTCGTTCACAGCCAGCCCCCCACCCCTGCCACGGAGGGCCACTTCGTACATCCGCTCCGGTGCTTTCTCCAATGCTCGGTAATCCAGGCACCACTCGGCTTTCAAGCTCGGCAGGGTCCTTCGGCATACTGCATGGGCATTGCCTTCAAGGGTAAAGAGCGCGCCATCGAAATATGCGAGACCGGTAAGATCTTCGGGGCTGCCGCGAAAATCCAGACCCCCTACAGGGGGCAGTGAAAATACCTGTGCATCACCACCGGGGCTAAGCCTGAGCAAACCGCGGGGCTCTCGCTCAATGGCCAGCCAAAACTGGTCACCGGCTTTTACCAGCCCCTCGCTGGAAACATTTGGGGCCTGCAGGTATCCCCGCGCCTTTACTTCGGGAGACCACAGATTTTCGAGCCAGCGGGCCTCGCCCGGCCCCTCAACCATCGCAATGCGGTTGTAGCGCTCGCTCAAAAGATAGATACCATTCTCACCACAGGTGATCCCTTCAAAATCCAGATCCCTGGCCGGCCGAAACAACTCCGGGATAAAGGACCAAAGACTGTGCGCCTGGCTTCTTTTCGGCACTCGCAGCCCAGAGAGCTTTAAGTAGGGCACCAGTTCAGCGCGCCCATCCATAAGCTGAATCGCATAAATCTGCTTGGACGCTCGATCGGAAACCGTGAGCAGTTTGCCGGCACAAAAGCTCAAACCAGATAGATCCAAGCCCGCACTACCATCCACCCAATAACTCGCCAACAACCTAGCGGAACTGATATCAGTGGCTATCGCCAAGGGCGACAACAGGACACAGGCTATACTAGAGAGAAGACGCTTAATCACGTTATCCCCTGTCAGTCGCGGAAATTATTGAATTGTAAGGGCTGCTCAAGCGCTGTACCTTTGAGCAATGTGATGACCCGTTGCAGATCATCGCGCTTCTTGCCGGTAACCCGCACCTGCTCACCCTGAATGGCCGCCTGTACCTTCAGCTTTTCATCTTTGATCAGCTTCACAATTTTCTTTGATAGCGCTTTATCGAGACCGTTTTTCAAGGTTATGCCTACCTTGATCTGCTTGCCGGACTGCTCTCTCCCACCGATTTGCATGGCCAGGGGGTCTATATCGCACTTCACCAGTGCACCGCGCAGCATATCCACCATCTGATCGAGTTGAATATCGGCCTCGGCACACACCATCAGGGAAAAATCACGCATTTCCACTTCAGCATCCACGCCTTTGAAGTCAAAGCGATTACTCACCGTGCGGTTCACCTGATCCACGGCATTGGTCAATTGGTGTTTGTCCACTTCAGATACTATGTCAAATGAAGGCATTAACTTCTCTGCTCCTGTTTCCAGATTTCCAGGGATAACTCCACACTGTGATCGCGGGCTGCGAAGCAAAAATGTCCATCCTGAATGGTGATGCTGAAATTCATAGTGCGCTCGACCATGTCCGCTAATTGCGCTGTGCTATGGGCCGAGAGGTGAAAAACTTCAAGCTTGTCAAAGTGTGCGAGCTGGCTTCCCAGTTTCCGCCACCACACCAACGCAGCACGCCCGCCAAAGCTATAAACCAAAACCCGCCCGGCCCGATTGCTGGCCTTGCGCAAACGTTCTGCTGCAGGCAGACCTACCTCTATCCAAAGATCAATATCACCACTGGGGCTTTTCTGCCAAAGGTCCGCATCCTCAACTGAAGACAGGCCTCGGGTGAATGTCAATGATGCCGTTGCATTGTGCACGAAGGCCAGTAAACGCACCATCATACGCACATCCGTTTCTGATGGATGCCGTGCCAAAGTCAACTGATGCCGGGCATAATAATCCCGATCCAGATCAGCAATTTGCACATTGGTCTTAAAAATTGTTGCCTTTAGCGCCATTTCTTCTACAACTTCCTGCAGTCGCCAGCAAGTGGGGTAAGGCGGACTATTCTTGGCTCATGGAAGAATAAGGCTATTCTACATGACCTCTGCTACTGGCAGCAGCCCCACAACCAGACACTGCGCCCTGCCTCGTCTGCTAGCGAAAGTTTTTAGCGGCTGTGGCATCAACAAAACCTTCTTGAGTAAGAAGCCGGTAGTACTCTGGGTCCGGGTAAAAAACCCGTACCAGCGCTGCTCAGAGCAGATACCCAGCCCTGTTAAAACTGTACAGGCTTACGCGAAGGGCGGGCACAAGGCCCGTCGGGTCGTTATCGAAGCCGGCGAAAAATCCAGCACCCAGCAATTTGAGATCAACCTGCTCAATCACCTCGCCAAACAACCGCAGTTTGATGTCGTT
Organism: Microbulbifer sp. MI-G; assembly: GCF_030440425.1. Taxonomy (NCBI): domain Bacteria; kingdom Pseudomonadati; phylum Pseudomonadota; class Gammaproteobacteria; order Cellvibrionales; family Microbulbiferaceae; genus Microbulbifer; species Microbulbifer spongiae. The sequence goes on along the minus strand of NZ_CP098023.1, from coordinate 1,318,024 downwards.
CAGGCCCGCCTAGTATATGCCCTGATCTACTTAATATTGGCGTTAAATCGCTATCTCAGCGCCAATGTGAGTCCGTCGTACTTCAGTCAGCAACCCCCATTTGAGGACACGGCGTTTTGGATCAAGGTGACGAGGCGGAATTATATCCAGATTGCCGAGCACTACAATTGGAAAAAGTGTACCACCTCAGGACATGGCTGGCACCACCGATGCTTAAGCGGTCTGTCACAAGGGAAGAGCTTCCTGACAACCCGAGGGCAAGCCAGGGGGTGTCCAATCACACAATGAATGGCTCCGGTCCAGTCACCCTCTCCGTAATGGCACTGCTCTTCACTCTGGCGGCACAGGCGGATATCTATTATCCCCCACTATCCGGTCACGTCGTGGACAGGGCCAAATTGCTGGCTGCTGATGAGCGATACCAACTGACTGAGCTGATCCAGCAATACGAATCCGACAACAGCAACCAACTGGTGGTTGCCATCCTGCCAGAGCTGCATGGAATCACCATAGAGGAATACGCCCATCAGTTGGCCCGTCACTGGAAACTGGGACACAAAGGGAAACACAACGGGGTGCTGTTTTTAGTGGCCCCCAGGGAGCGTAAAGTCTGTATTGAAGTTGGTGATGGACTGGAGTCCACCCTTACCAAGGCCCTGGCCGCCAACATTATTCAGACCAAAGTGCTGCCGATGTTTCAAAGCGGCGACTTTGCCGGAGGGATTAACGTCGGAGTGCAATCCATTATCGCGGCCACCAAGAATGAGTATGTGACCGCGCCTCTGGAGACCAAGAAAGACCGGCGCATGACAATTTTGCTCGGGCTACTCCTGATTCTAATCATGCTGCAACTGTTCGGCACTTCGATACTCAGTTCGCCGATACACGGGCCTGGCTACAAGCGCGGGCGCTTTGGCGGCTACTATGGCAGCGGCGGTTTTGGGAGTGGTTATCCCAGCCAGCGTTCCGGGGACAGATTTAGCGGAGGTGACGGCGGTTTCGGTGGTGGGGGCGCATCGGGAGGATGGTAATGCTCAGCAACAGCTATCAGCGCCAAGTTGTCGAAGCAATCAAGGGAGTTGAATCACACACCGATGCCGTAGTGATAGCAGTGGTGGCACAAAAGGCAGATAATTACTTATACATTTCCACGCTGTGGGCCGCTTTCCTGGCACTATTGCTCTCTCCTCTCCTTCAATTTCTTCCCTGGTGGATCAACTTCCAACAGGCCTTTATGATCCAGTGGATTTTTTTTATCGCCCTGGCCATCCTATTTCGCTGGAGACGCATTACCATGAAACTGGTTCCCAGGAAAATAAAGTACTGGCGGGCTTCAAATCTTGCCCGGCGACAGTTTCTCGAGCAGGAATTACACAGCACGCGAAATCAACTCGGGCTTTTAATTTTTGTGTGCGAGGCAGAGCAATATGTAGAAATACTGGCAGACCGAGGTCTCGCACAACAGATTACCAATGAAAACTGGCAGGCAATCGTTGAAACCTTTATTCGTGAAATCAAGCGGGGCAAAGCTGGAGAGGCTCTTCTACAGTGTATTGCCCTGTGTGGAGAATTGCTTCATGATGTCGCTCCCGCCAGCAAAGTAAAAGACGGACTACCCAATCACCTTATTCTGCTGAGTTGAGAAAAACCCAAATCCAGTCCTCACTAAAGCAATAATACATATTTATTTCTGATATGCATTTCTATATCAGAACTGTCAAAAACTCATTCATATGTATTCACAACACAGGGATAACTTATTCGCTGAGCAATAATCGTCGATGTGATTTATCACGGTTTATCTATACTTCATAGAAGAACCGCTCCTGCGCTGTTACTACATTCCCATTAATCATGATTTAGGCGATAGGTTAGAGCGCCCTATGATACGATTTTTATTGTCGGTTTTAGCGACCTGCCTTTTAGTTTATTCACTACACAATCACGCCAATGACGAACAAAGTGCAAACCTGTGGTCCTATAACTGGGAAAATGATTTTTGGGTAAACGACGATGGTGACTATACCAATGGCTTTTCTTATACCTGGGGCTACAGTATAGGCAAGGAAGGCTTTAACGACGAGAATATTCCCAACTGGATTCATCGTATAACCCGCAATACGCCTATCGCCACCATGAAAAACAAACAGCGGGCAATTTCCTATAAGATAATGCAGGAAATGTACACACCTGACCACACCTCCAGAAGTGCTCTTAATACGGAGGACAGGCCCTATGCGGGCCTACTCTACTGGCAGGGCAATATGTTTGCTGGAAACCACTTTATCAACGATCGCCTGAGTCTGCTGCTGGGTTTTGTTGGTCCGCCTTCTCTAGCCAAACAGTCGCAAAAAGCCGCTCACAGCCTTATCGGAGCCAATGCCCCCAAAGGATGGAAAAATCAACTCCAAACCGAGCCGATTTTCCGGCTGGAGGTCGAACGGGTCTGGCGCCTCGCCAGTACCGCCATTGGCAGTGGTCACGAGATGGATTTTATCGCCCTTGCCCAAGGGGGAGTGGGCAACCGAAAAACTGATTTTGGCCTGGGTTTCGGGTGGCGCATAGGTTCGGGACTGGCCAACAGCTTCCTGAACACCTCGGTGAATCCAGCCGCCAATATGAATCCGGCCATGTTGCCAAAACACGGGGATTGGCATTTATTTGTCACCTGTATGGGTAATTATGTTATTCATGATATCACCCTCAATGGCAATACCTTCAGCAATAGTCACTCAGTTAAGTTGCAGCAATATCAAAGCGTTGCAACAGCAGGCGGGGCCATTCAACTTTACCAATTTACCGTTAATTTTACGCTAAGTGCTGTTTCAGATTCCTATGATGTACAACAGGTCCCCGATCACTACGGCTCATTGGCACTGACTTACCACTGGTAATAACGTGGTACATAACCCCCGTTGGACGACACCCGTTGCCGGTGAGAACTCAGGTGTTATCGAGCCGTAAGTGTAACCCAGGCTTCCCGGATCGCTGCTGCCGGTTGAATCAAGGAGTAAGAAGTACTGTCCCGCCCTAGAGTAAAGAATGTGGCGAGGGAAATTTGTTCCAGGCAAACGGGAAGCATGCTTAGCGGAAGTTATCAAAATTACTTATGCCCAGCTCTTCACAATGGAGTTTGGAATTGAGCTGAATGAGTTGAATAATACGACTATTGTATGAGCATAGCCTTTGAATTGGTAAACAGATCAAAGTCGGCTTTACCAATTTAACAGCGTCAAGTTAACGCATTATAAGGGGCGTGCTGGGAGATAGCATAAGTTAATTTTCCGTCGGGCAGCACAGTGGAATAATCGATACTGTTACACAAAATGCAGGGAGGTGGCCACCCAGAACTCCCCCTAGGATCCCTCCGACACCAACCGGGCCCGGCTCAAAGGGAAAATAACAGCAGCTACACAGGACGCTTAGGAAGATCGACGTGGCGGTAGTCAGGGCGGCAAAAAGAAAATCCCGCCGCGTGGACCACTCACGCGGCGGCGATACGCACCGCAACCAGTGCCCAGGTCAATCAGTCACTGGCTTCCGGGCGCATATGTGGGAACAGCAACACATCGCGAATAGACGGGGTGTTGGTCAACAGCATCACCAGACGGTCGATACCAATACCCTCGCCAGCAGTAGGCGGCAGGCCGTACTCCAGGGCGCGTATGTAATCGGCATCATAGTGCATGGCCTCATCATCACCCGCTTCCTTCTCAACCACCTGAGCCCTGAAGCGCTCTGCCTGATCTTCCGGATCATTCAACTCAGAAAAACCATTGGCGATTTCACGGCCTCCCACAAAAAATTCAAAGCGGTCGGCCACGAAGGGATTATCGTCATTGCGACGCGCCAGCGGAGAAACCTCGGTAGGGTATTCGGTAATAAAGGTAGGCTGGTCGAGCCGATGCTCCACAGTTTTCTCAAAAATTTCGATCTGCACCTTGCCCAAGCCCCAGCTGTCTTTGAGCGGAATATCGAGTTTCTCCGCGAGAGTGCGAGCGGATTCGATATTATCAATATCCCTCGCAGTCAGCTCCGGATTGAAATGCAGGATGGAATCAAACACAGATCGACGGGCAAACGGCAGGGAAAAGTCGTAGCTGCGGCCCTGATACTCCAGCGTGGTTGTATTCAGTACCTCCTCGCAAATGCCGCGCAGCATCTTTTCTGTGAGATCCATCAGGTCGTTGTAGTCCGCGTAGGCCTGGTAAAACTCAAGCATGGTGAACTCGGGGTTGTGGCGAGTAGACAGCCCCTCGTTGCGGAAATTGCGGTTGATTTCATAAACCCGCTCGAAACCGCCCACCACTAGGCGCTTCAGATATAACTCCGGAGCAATGCGCAGATACATGTCGATATCCAGCGCATTGTGATGCGTTACAAAGGGACGTGCAGTGGCACCGCCGGGAATCACCTGCAGCATGGGAGTTTCCACCTCCATAAACTGCTGGCTATTCATAAACTGACGGATGTAATCAATCACCCGAGAGCGCAGGCGGAAAAGCTCGCGGGATTCCGGTGTGGCGATCAAGTCCACATAGCGCTGCCGGTATCGCAACTCCTGATCGGCAATACCGTGGAATTTTTCCGGCAGTGGGCGCAGCGCCTTGGTGAGCAGAGTGTACTCTTCGCAGTTGACGTAGAGATCGCCTTTACCAGATTTGTGCAATGTGCCTTTTACACCGACGATATCACCGATATCCCAGGCACCGAAACGCGCTTTAATGTCTTTCTGTGCCGCTTTGTCCGCATACAACTGGATGCGGTCGGACACATCCTGGATTACCATAAAGGGACCGCGTTTCGCCAGGATACGCCCAGCTACGCATGCGCTTTTACCCAGCTCTTCCAGCTCCTCTTTCTGTTTATTGCCGAATTCAGCTTGCAGGTCGGCAGCGAGGTTCTCGCGGCGAAAACTGTTGGGGAAAGCGTTGCCCTTCTCTCGCAGAGCGGAGAGCTTGGTGCGGCGCTCGGCAATCAGTTTGTTTTCGTCTTGCTGGAAATCAGTCATGGTGGTCTATCAGTTATGTGAGTGAATTTGCCCCCCATCGCCGAAGGGCACGGTGAAGATGGAGACTTTGAATCAGAGGCCGGCTTTCAGGCTGGCTTCGATAAACTGGTCCAGATCTCCGTCCAGTACTGCCTGGCAGTTACTGGTTTGGACGCTGGTACGCAGGTCTTTGATGCGCTGATCATCCAGAACATAGGAGCGAATCTGGCTGCCCCAGCCGATATCGGCCTTGCTGTCTTCCATGGCCTGTTTTTCCGCATTGCGCTTTAGCATTGCTTGCTCGTACATTTTTGCGCGCAACATCTTCCAGGCCTTGTCGCGATTCTGGTGCTGGGAACGCTCGCTCTGGCACTGCACCACGATACCGGATTCCGTATGCGTCAAGCGTACCGCGGAGTCGGTTTTATTGACATGCTGGCCGCCGGCACCGGATGCGCGGTAGGTATCTTCACGGACCTGGGATTTATCGATTTCAATCTCGATGTTGTCTTCAATTTCGGGGGACACAAACACGGAAGAAAAAGAAGTATGGCGGCGGTTACCTGAATCAAAAGGGGATTTGCGCACTAGGCGGTGCACACCGGTTTCGGTGCGCAGCCAGCCAAAGGCATGATCCCCGGAGAAATGCACAGTGGCGCTCTTGATACCCGCCACTTCACCGGCGGACACCTCTTCCAGGGTGGCCTTGAAACCGTGAGATTCCCCCCAGCGTAAATACATGCGCAACAGCATTTCCGCCCAGTCCTGGGCCTCGGTACCACCGGACCCCGCCTGGATATCTAGATAGGCATTGTTCTCATCGTTCTCACCGGAGAACATGCGACGGAACTCCAGGATGCCAAGCTGTTGCTGCAATCCTCCGATCTCCGCCGAGACTTCATTCACAGAGTCCTCATCATTCTCTTCAACCGCCAGCTCCAGCAGCTCGCGGCAATCGGAGATGCCGGAATCGAGATTTTCAATGGTGGCCACCACAGCTTCCAGGGAAGAGCGCTCGCGTCCCAGGGCCTGTGCGCGGTCCGGGTCGTCCCAGACACCCGGCTCTGCCAGCTCCAGTTCGACCTCGGTCAGGCGTTCTTTCTTGCTGGCATAGTCAAAGATACCCCCTGAGAACATCGGTGCGCTCTTCGAGGTCATTCAATTGATTGAGGAAGGGATTGATTTCCATGAACTCTCGGTGTTCCGGCAAAATAAAAAACGGCGCGCATTCTACCCCAGCCATAAGGGCTCTGCCAGTCAAGCGGCGGCTCGGAAGGGTCCCTGGCACATCCTTCAGCCCGACCAGGCACCGTCAGCGAAATTGCACTTTACCAAGCTCGCTACCGGCACAACTGCCTGCTATTGCGCAAGGTTGTGCAAGCTCTGCAAAGACAGTCCGGACCTGAAGCAACCGACTACTCCCAAATACCGGTTTACAGGCTGTGCTGTTGAGGTTTTATTGTCCAGTCTGGGAAGCGCTCACGTGCATGTGGTAGAAAATACAGAGGCATTGTCCATAGCACAGAGACACCTATTCGCCGTGCTATTACCACAACCCTTTCGGCCTGACAAAGCTGTCCCCAAACCAAACCGCCAAGTGATGAACCGGCTTGCGGCACAGTCGGAGCCCTTTGCCATTTCTCCAAAGTAGACTGTTATAAGTACCCCGCAAAATGTGCCATAAGCCATCGGGAACAGTTAGATGACGAACTTGCAACTTGCCCCCCATTTTTGTATCTGCTAGGACACTCAAAACCTAAGCGCTATTGTCCCGGCACTCGACAGTCTGGTATTGCACCTGCTCGGCCGGGTTGTAGCCCAGTTCCAGAGTGGCCTCCAGGGCATCCATACTGACTTGGTGCAGCAGTATATCTCCCGTAGGCGCACCACACATCGAGGGGTACATTCTATCGGTGCGCATGCCACAGCGGGACGCCTGCACCATTACACCATTTTCCTGCAGCCTCGCCAGGCTCTGCTGCATTGTCATACCGCCGCCCTCGCATTGCTTGCGACCACTTGCACGATACACCCACACCAGGACTCCGGGATCCGGCACAGTAGGCTTTGCAGCCACCTCCGCCTGGGCAGGATCTTCGGCAATCTGGGGCTCCTTCTCCACGGCCTGCTCCTCCTTGGGTTGCCCGCAAGCACTCACTGCCAACACCAATAACAGGGTAAGCAATGCAGGCACAGCGTCTCTGATCATCGAAATGTCTCCAAAATTCATCAATCTGTGGCAGCCTGACTCAGGATAGCGCCAACCAGATTCCAACCAGCAACATCAAGCTACCAGAAACGCGGTTAATCAGGCGCACATTTTCAGCTCGCGCCAGCAGTCGACTGAGCACCTGGCCACCCCCAGCGTAAATCAGTAAACACAGGGTTTCCAGCAGCAGTATGGTGGCGACCAACACCGAAAGTTGCGGCGCCAGTGGTTTGCTCTGGTTAATAAAGGGCGGCAACAGAGCCATAAAGAAAGCCCAGCCTTTTGGATTGGCTACAGCGGTAACAAACCCCTGCGCCATCAGCGTTCCCGCCGAAGGCCGCGCACACGCGACACCCCGTTCCGCTTCATCCAATATGGCCAGTTGCCCCTGCGAGCGCCACATTTGCACCCCCATCCAGGCGAGGTAGGCCCCACCACAATATTTCAGCACCTGGAATATTGCGGGATGCTGCATGATCAGTACCGCAGCACCAAGCACCGCTGCCAACGCCACCAGGGCCACCCCCACCAACTCCCCTGCCATCATCCAGAGGGTGTGGCGCACCCCCACAGTAATGCCCAAACTGAGTGCTAACATCATACAAAGCCCCGGGGTTACCGAGACAAAAAAACTGGCGGGAACCAAGAGTGTAAGTACTGACAGATCCATGGTATTCCCTAGGGCCTGTTCACACTAATTAAAGTGTCGACAATAAGCGCAAAGTGAATAAAAAATGTGAAAACGACATCCAGTTTGTCAAAACGAGAGAAAATTCTTCTGAAGCCCTTCAGGCGTCGAAACAGCCTCTCCACTTCATTTCGTTTTTTGTACGCCTCCACGTCGTATTTCCAGGTGCTCATTCGGTTACTCTTCGGTGGCACGACAGGTTCCATGCCCAGATCGAATACCAACTGCCGGGTTTCATTACCCTCGTAGGCCTTGTCCATGATCACTTTGGCACCATCCCAACCGCAGTTCTCAAGGCCTTTCAGCAGCTTTCGGCCCTCCGGAGCGTCTCCAGCCTGCCCCGGTGACAGAGAAAATACTACGGCGCGGTTGTGGTCGGCTGCAACCATATGAATCTTGGTGGTCCATCCTGCTCGTGATTTGCCGATAGATTGAGGACCGTTTTTTTTAACGCGCCAGTGCCATCTGGATGAACTTTAACAGCCGTAGAATCAAGAGAGATATGATCGACCTGGATATTGATCACATTATTTTCCTGGAGGGCCAGAAAGACCCTATCCAGTACACCTTGCTTGGCCCAACGATTCGCCCGCATGTAGACGCTGTGCCAACGGCCGAATTTCTTCGGCAGACCTCGCCATTTGCAACCATGCTCGGCTATGTAAAGAATGGCGTTCAGCACTTGTAAGTTGGATATTTTCACATTGCCGCGCTGAAGGGGCAGAAAATCTTCGATAATTTTGTATTGTTGCGCTGTAATTTCCATGAGGGGATTATACAGGATTTAGTGTGAACAGGCCCTAGTGATGGGTACCGCTGTGATTCCCGTAATGACTGACCAGCATACCCGCCAACATCAGGCCACAACCGATCAACTCGGGAGTGTTGAGCACTTCATTCAGAAACAACCAACCCGCTCCCAGAGCAAATACCGCCTCCAGGCTCATAATCACCGTAGCGTGGGAAGGTGCCGCGTAGCGCTGGGCCAGCAGCTGGAAGGTGAATGCCAGTGCAGTGGAAAAAATCATCATATAAGCGATAGGCCAGGCTGCATCCAAGGCCGACTGCAGTGTCGGCTTCTCGCTCAACAACGATGCCAGTGCCGACAGCAGACCACACACCAGGAACTGGATACAAGCAAGACGCAGTGCATCGTAGCGCTTCACCAGGTGATCGGCAGACAGTACCTGGATGGCGAACACAAAGGCGCTGGCGAATACCATCAGGTCGCCAATCAACTGCGACGCCTGGCTGAAATCCGCCAGCCAGTAAAGACCAAATAGGGCCAGGCCAGTACCCATCCAGGTCCAGCGATTGGTCTTATGCCCGAGTGACAGGCCGATCACTGGCACCAGCAGCAAGTAGAAACCGGTAATGAACCCGGCGCGACCGGCGGTGGTATACAGTAGGCTCACCTGCTGTAATGCCGCACCGAGAAACAACCAGAAACCAAGCACAGCACCGCCGGGCAAGCAGGCTTTCCAGCGGTGATCGACCTGCTTGCCGCCCACTGAACCGGGCTGGGCATCCCTGCGGGCGGACAGCCAGTAGACAACCGGAATCAAAATCAGGCCACCAAGGATAAAGCGCCAAGCGTTGAACGCCAGCGGTTCTATATCCGTCATGGCCATTTTTTGTGGCACAAAGGCAACACCCCATAACAGGGCTGCCAACAACAACAGGATTTCAGCTTGGATCTGTTTGCGCTTCACGATTCCCACTTACAATCACATGTTTTAATCACAGCTACGAGCAACTCCATAGATCCCACAGCTCTCGAAAAAGGCAACCCCTATACCGCCTCCAACAAGTTCACCAACAGCTGCAGAGACTCCCGCCCGCGAAATTCATTCACGTCCAATTTGTAAGCCAGGCGCACTCTCCGCACAGCCTGCGGCCACAGACTGGTATCCACATTAAAGGCGATGGCATCGAGCACCAGCTGTGGCGCCTGCGGCGGTGACAACACCATCTTCAGGTGGCGCTCTCCCACGATGCGCTGTTGTAATAACAGGAATTCGCCATCGAAGATTGGCTCGGGAAAGGCCTGCCCCCAGGGTGCGCAGGCACGCAACAGTGTTGCAGTCTGCAAGTTATAGTCCCGGATATCCAGCTCTCCATCAGAGTCGATCACGGCATGCAGCTGGTTTTTATCGAGCCTGTTACGCACCACCTGCTCAAAAGCGTCACGAAAGACACCGAGATTTTCCGCCCGCAGGCTCAACCCTGCAGCCATGGCATGGCCACCGAATTTGCTGATCAGTTCGGGATTGGCCGCAGCCACATCACTCAGGGCATCGCGGATATGCAGGCCGGGGATGGAGCGCGCGGAACCTTTCACCAGGCCGTTGTCACCTTCGGCGAAGGCGATCACCGGGCGGTGAAACTTTTCCTTGATACGACTGGCAAGAATACCCACCACACCCTGGTGCCAGTTGGCATCGTACAGGCACAGGCTCCAGGGGATATCCCCTTCGAGACGCAACGCTTCCAGCGCTGTCAGGGCCTCCCGCTGCATGCCCTGCTCTATCGCCTTGCGATCACGATTGAGCCTATCCAGTTCCCCCGCCAGTACACGGGCCTCATCCGTGTCACCGGTCAGGAGACAGCGAATACCGGTACCGATATCATCCAAGCGCCCGGCCGCATTGATACGAGGCCCAAGGATAAACCCAATATCGGTGGTGGACAGCCGGCGCTGGTCGCGCCCGGCCACTTCCAACAGCGCACAAATTCCGGGGCGGCAGCGACCGGAGCGGATTCGCGCGATACCCTGGTGCACCAGTATGCGGTTATTATGATCCAGCGGTACCAGATCCGCCACAGTGCCAAGTGCCACCAGGTCGAGGTATTCGGCCATATTTGGCGGGGCCATAGCGCTCTGCTCAAACCAGCCACACGCCTGCAGGGCAGTTCGTAGACGACTGAGTAGATAAAAAAGAACGCCAACACCGGCGAGGTGCTTACTGGGAAAGTCGCAATCCGGCTGGTTCGGGTTGACAATGGCATCCGCATCCGGCAGCTCGCTGCCCGGCAGATGGTGATCGGTCACTATCACCGTCATCCCCGCTGCCTTGGCCGCCGCCACCCCGTCGATACTACTGATACCGTTGTCCACCGTAATCAGCACATCCGGGCTAGATTCCCTGGCCACCTCGACAATTTCCGGAGTCAGCCCGTAACCAAAGTCGAAGCGGTTGGGTACCAGGAACTCCACACCCTGGGCCCCCATGGCACTGAGTGCGAGTACCCCGAGTGTACAACTGGTGGCCCCATCCGCATCGAAATCCCCAACAATCACAATTTTCTGCCGGGCCCGGACAGCCTCCAGCAGCAATGTCACGGCGGTATCCAGGCCGCGCATTGTCTCGGGTTTCTGTAACCTGGAGAGGCTGTGATCCAGGGCCTCTTCGCTGACGATGCCACGACCTAGCAGCACTCTCTGCAGGATTTTCGGCGTATCAGAAGCAAAACGGCCAGAGGAAAAATCCACTGGCCGCCGCTGAATTCTTGTACTCATTGTCTCTCAGCTAAATTCAAATCCGGCAAACAGAACCGGATACCGGTAACTAATTCCCAGCAGACAACAGGGCTGCCATGTAGTCCTGCACCTGGGACAGGCTATTCGGCAGTACCTCGAGTCGCTCTTCGCGCTGCCACAGATCCTGCATATGGGCCGGCAAGGGAATTGTGGTTTGTGGCAGCGCCTGCGCCACAGCCTCGGGGAATTTTGCCGGGTGCGCGGTGGATAAGCAAACCATGGGCTGTTCGGCTGAGAGACGCACCCGCCGTGCAGCCTCGACACCGATCGCGGTGTGGGGGTCGAGCAGGTATCCACTGGCCGCAAACTGCTCGCGGATCACCGCTACCGTACGCGTATCGTCGACCCGATAGCTGGAAAACACCTGCCGTGCGCGTGCTAGGGCCTGCTCACTCAAATGCAAAGGGGCACTGCGATCCGTCAGTAGCTCCGTTACAGCAGCGCCATTGCGCCCGTACAGATCAAACAGCAATCGCTCGAAATTGCTCGACACCATGATATCCATACTAGGTGACAGGCTGTGCACCAGGGGTTTGAGGGTATGGTCGTTATCACTGAGACAGCGGTGCAAAATATCGTTGGTATTGGTGGCGATCACCAATTGATCAATAGGCAATCCCATCTGCCGAGCCAGGTAGCCCGCGAAAATATCACCAAAATTTCCGGTGGGCACGGAAAAGTTCACTGTCTTGTGCGGCGCGCCCAAACGCAGTGCCGCATAAAAATAGTAAACGATCTGCGCCATAATGCGCGCCCAGTTGATGGAGTTCACTGCCACCAGGCGGCGCCCGTCGGGCAGGAAAGACTGGCTGGCAAAGCTGGCCTTCACCATGTTCTGACAATCGTCGAAATTGCCCTCCAGGGCAATATTGAACACATTGTCCGCCAGTACCGTGGTCATCTGCCGGCGCTGCACTTCGGAAACCCGCTTGTGGGGATGCAGGATAAAAATATCGATATTCTCGCAGTGACGGCAGCCCTCAATTGCTGCCGAACCGGTATCTCCTGACGTAGCCCCCATCACTACCACACGCTCACCGCGCTTCTTCAGCAAGTGGTCGAACAGCTGACCAAGAAACTGCAGGGCAAAATCCTTGAAGGCCAAAGTCGGTCCGTGAAAAAGCTCCAGTATCCATTCGTTGGTATCTGTCTGCACCAGCGGCGCCACCGCTCGGTGACGAAACGGTCGGTAAGCGCGATCGATAATCTCCCGCAGCGCTCTATCACTGAGATCCTCACCCACAAACGGCTGGATAATCCGAAATGCCAACTGCTGATAATCCAGCATCCCCATAGCGGCAATATCCGCCCGGGAAAACTGTGGCAAAGTCTCCGGCATATAGAGACCACCGTCGGTGGCGAGGCCCGTGAGCACGGTATCAATAAAAGAAAGTGACGGCGCACGGCCGCGGGTACTGACATATTTCACAATCGTTTTTAGCCCCAGAATCTAGCGGGAGTTATAAACACAGGCCACCCTCAAGGGTTGGCATGACCAGGACATACTGGGCGGGTTCAGCCGAGACTTTCCACACGGATTCGCACCACCTCTCCCTCGACGGTATGCAGGGCCTGAATCTGTGCGACCGCCCCACACAGGCTGGCCTCTCGCGCGCGACTGGTGAGAATAACCACCGGCACAAGCCTTTCACCCTCCTGCGGTTCATGTTGGATCAACGCTTCGATACTGATGCCCCAGTCACTGAAGATAGTGGCAAGTTCCGACATGACACCGGGCTTGTCACACGCGGAGATCCGCAGGTAGTAGCTGGTGACTACCTCTTCCTGTAGCAGCACCTGGGTTTCACCCAGCTCATGGAGCGCGACACCGGCCGGCGGCACCCTCTGGTCCGGTCTGGCTTCAAGCGTCCGCGCCACATCCACAATATCGGCAACCACGGCAGAGGCCGTGGCTTCGCCACCGGCGCCGGCACCGTAATAGAGGGTGGGACCGACGGCATCGCCACTCACCAGGACGGCATTCATGACACCGTTGACGTTGGCGATGAGCCGGCGTTGCGGTATCAGGGTCGGGTGCACACGCAACTCCACCCCCTGGCCCCTGCGCTGGGCAATTCCCAGGTGCTTGATGCGATAGCCTAATTCATCCGCGTAGCGGATATCCTCCCTGGAAATCCGGCTAATGCCCTCGGTATAGACCTTGTCAAAAGTCAGCGGTATGGCAAATGCCAGGGAGGCCATAATGACCAGTTTATGCGCAGCGTCTATCCCCTCAACATCAAAGGTAGGGTCTGCCTCTGCGTAGCCCAAAGCCTGCGCCTGGCCCAGGGCCTCGGCAAAACTGCACCCACTTTCGCGCATCTCCGTGAGGATATAGTTGCCGGTACCATTGATAATACCGGCGATCCACTGAATCCGGTTACCCGCAAGACCCTCGCGCAGAGACTTGATAATGGGCACCCCTCCCGCCACGGCAGCCTCATAGGCCACCGTGACCCCTTTTTGGGCAGCGAACTCAAACAGCATATTGCCGTGTTCTGCAATCAGCGCCTTGTTGGCGGTGACGACATGCTTGCCATTGTCAATGGCTGTCAATACCAGATCCCGCGCCACGCCTGTCCCGCCGACCAGCTCTACCAGAATATCCACGTCGGGGTTGTTGGCGACAGCAAAGATATCCGGGGTGACTTTCAGCCGGCTGGTATCACAGTCGGGATTATCACGACGGGCACCGACCTCCTCTATAATCACTGGCCGTCCACAGCGCGCGGCGATTTCTTTCCCATTGCGCGCCAGGACATTGATGGTGGCGCCACCCACAGTACCCAGGCCGCACACGCCGATACGCACCGCGCGCGCGGGGCTCCCCGCAACCTCTTGGCCCTTCATCTGAGCAGCTCTTTCAACTGTTGCGCTCACAACTTTCCTCCCATCCTCACGACCCGACACACGGTAATTGCAGTGCAAAAGCCCGTGCAATAAATGCCACTAAAATCTACAAAGGATCGGCAACCTTACCGAGCGAAAAGAGAAAAAGTCAATAAAATTGCGTGCCCACACCAGCAGCCAGGGGACAGGCCAGGCGAGAGTTTTATCATTTTAAAACCCCTCCTGAAACAGGTACCATCCTCTGCAGATGCATTAAAGGCATCTCCTGGCACCAGATACCAACAGCCGGCGAAATTGCATCCACTGTGCCTGCCTCCAAAAAAGGGGGCATCTTGAATGAAACACTGATAGCGGTCGAGTAATGAAGAAAACCCTTATCCTGTATACCGGCGGAACCCTGGGAATGCGTCGCAGCGCATCCGGTTATGTGCCGGATGCGCATCTGGAGAGCGCGTTGCAACGCCTTCTTGAGGATACTGTTGATCAGCTCCCACAGGTCGATTTTCAGACCCTCGAACCGCTGTTGGACAGCGCCGATATGCAACCGCAGGACTGGTACCGCATCGCTGCCGAAATACGCGACAATTATAACCATTACACGGGTTTTGTCGTGCTGCACGGCACCGATACCATGGCCTACACCGCTTCCGCATTGTCTTTTGCCCTGCAGGGGCTGGACAAGCCGGTTCTGGTAACCGGCTCGCAAATTCCCCTGAGGGAAATGCGCAGCGACGCCTACAACAATCTGATCGCGGCCCTGTTGCTGAGCAAATCAGAGGATATCAAGGAAGTCTGTCTCTACTTCAGCGGCAAATTACTACGTGGTAACCGTGCAGTAAAAGTGAGTTCCGGTTCACTGGATGCTTTCGCCAGCCCCAACTACCCGAGCCTGGGAGAGGTGGGTATTCAGGTTAGTGTTGACCCCAATGTGCTATTGGACCCCGTCAACAGCCCGCAATTTCAAACACCCGAGTCTGCCGATGGCAAGGTGGTACTTGTGAAATTGTTTCCGGGTATCTCTCCACTTTTCCTCAGTAAGCTTGTCGAGTATCGCCCCCGCGGGCTGGTGATCGAAACCTACGGAACTGGCAACGCCCCCACAAATAACACCGCCTTTACAGCGCAACTGAAAACGGCGGCAGAAGCGGGCATTATTTGTGTGGCTGTTTCCCAGTGCCTGGAAAATCAGGTGGATTTGGGCAAGTATGCAACGGGCTCTGCTCTGCTGCGCAGCGGTGTTGTGAGTGGCCTGGATATGACCAGCATCGCCTGTTTTGCGAAACTCAACCATCTGTTGGCCATGCGCTACCCCGCAGACGAAATCAAAGTATTGATGGGGACCTCACTGTGCGGGGAGTGCACTCCCCTCTACCGCTAAGCCAACAGCGGACTTCTGGTAGGCGACCATTGCAACCCACACCACACAATCCCCCAACCTGCCCGGTGATCAGATTTTTAAATACCTCAATACATCTACGTACATGTCTGTGCGCAGCCACTGAGAACACAGGAAACAGCATGAAAAACAATTTTCACACCCTGAAATCCACACCCATATTCAGCACTGATAGCGAGACACGCCGGGAGCGGGATTTACTAGGGGAACGCGATGTACCCGCCGATGTGTACTTCGGCATTCAGACCCTGCGCGCATTGGAAAATTTCCAGATCACCGGGATCGCCCTCAATCACTTCCCCTGCCTGGTCAAAGCCCTGGCGATGGTCAAAAAAGCGGCTGCTCTGGCCAATGGCGCATTGGGCTACCTGGAACCCGTTATACAAGATGCCATTGCCGAAGCCTGCGATGAAATAATTGATGGCAAGCTACATGATCAGTTTCTGGTGGATATGATTCAGGGGGGCGCGGGCACCTCCACCAATATGAATGCCAATGAAGTTGTCGCCAATCGTGCTCTGGAGTTGCTCGGTCACACAAAGGGCACCTACACAGTGGTCCACCCCAACAACCATGTCAACCTGTCGCAGTCTACCAACGATGTTTATCCCACCGCTATCAACTTAGCCATACTGCTCAGCTACAATGATCTGGTACGGTCCATGGAAGCTCTCTGTATTGAATTCGATAAGAAGGCTGAGACTTTTGCGCGAATCTTAAAAATGGGGCGTACGCAACTGCAGGATGCCGTTCCTATGACACTGGGACAGGAGTTCGCCGCCTTTGCCGCAACCATTCGCGAAGATGTTGCCAGAGTCAAAGAACTGGTAACCCTCTTTAGGGAAATCAATATGGGTGGCACCGCTATAGGCACGGGCATCAATACCGATCCGGGGTACCGCCAACTCGTCGTCAAGGCACTATCAGAAATATCCTCGATTGACTTTGTCTGTGCAGAAAACTTGGTTGAAGCCACTTCCGACACCGGTGCCTTTGTGATGTTCTCTGGCGTGATGAAACGTATCGCGGTAAAAATTTCAAAAATCTGTAACGACTTGCGCCTGCTTTCCAGCGGCCCCCGCGCCGGCCTGAACGAAATAAACCTGCCACCCATGCAGCCCGGCTCGTCGATAATGCCCGGCAAAGTGAATCCGGTCATTCCCGAAGTGGTCAATCAAGTGGCCTATCAGGTCATCGGCAACGATCTGACTATTACCATGGCAGCGGAGTCCGGCCAGTTACAACTGAATGTGATGGAACCGGTGATCGCCTTCAACCTGCTTCAGTCGATACGCCTGATGACCCAGGCCATGCATACCCTCACCCAGCGCTGCGTCAACAACATCAGCGCAAATGAGCAGCACTGCCGGCAAATGGTGGAAAATAGCATCGGTCTGATCACAGCGGTCAACCCATTTATCGGCTACGAGAATGCCACCCGCATCGCCAAGCAGGCACTGGTTACCGGTGCGAGCGTCAAGCAATTGATTCTTGAAGAAGGTTTGCTCAGTGAAGAGGAACTCATTGATATCCTCGCACCGGAGAAAATGACCCAGCCGAGAAAGGTATTCTACACGAACCCGACCTAAACGAGACTGCCGACAGCCCAGGGCTGTCGGCGCTTTGGACAATAGATTAAATTCCCAGCTCTTTCACCAAAGTCGCCGGGGGCAGGTAACCGGGCGCCACTCTGCCATCCTCCAATACGATTGTGGGTGTACCGCGCACGCCAAAGGTCTCGTTACCCAGTTTGAAGTGCGCCGCAACCGGATTGTCTTTGCACACATTCAGGGGTACATTTTCGCGATTTTTCAGCGCTGTCAGGGTTTTGTTACTATCCTCCGAGCACCAGGCTGTGGCCAGTTTGCGGTAGCCCAAAGATTGCAGGCCCGTCCGGGGAAAAGCCAGGTATCGCACCTCGATGCCGCGCCTGTTCAATTCGGGCATATCTTGGTGCAGTTTTCGGCAGTAACCACAATCCACATCGGTAAAGACATAGATACGCGCCTTTGTCTTCCCTTTCGGCGAAAAAACGATCATATCCTCAACGCTTTGGGCACCCAGGGCCTCTGACCGGTGAATGGCCCTGCGCGCTTCAGAGAGGTTGGCGAACCTTCCGCCACTATCCACTTCAAATAAATCCCCAAAAATAAAATGGCTGCCATCTGCAGTGACAAACAGGCTGTTGTTGTTGCCATCCACAACTTCGTAAAGGCCTTTTATCGGACTCTCGCGCACGTCGCCATAAGAGGACATGGGATTGCCGGCCTGGAGGCGAGCCTTGATGGTTTTTGCAACCTCCGGATCGACTTCTGCCAGGGCCACAGATGCCAGCAGGCTGAGCAGCGCACCAACGAGGGCCAGTGGCTTCTTGATAAGCGTCATTACCGATAGCTCCTTACATTCCTAATGGGCTTCGACTCACAAGTCGGCATACAGTTCCAGCCAGTCCAGTATGGCATCTCTCCAGCGCATCCGGTCTGGATGACGCTTTTTTAACATATTCGAGCGCGGGGAGCCACGCTCTGGTACACGCGTTACGGGGTTGGCAGAGCGATTTGCCACGGAAGCTCCTGGGACCCTCAAGGCCCAAGGCACCAGTAGCCGCACGCTTCCCCAGGATGTCTTCTCAGACAGGTTAACAGAACCCCATGGGCTGCCTGTAGACAGAGGATCCCACAACGGTCAGTCGCTGGCACCCCTCTGCCTGCGCTGACGGGGCTATTCCATCAAGAGTCAAGGCCCGGAGCCACTATCAGCGCCCTTCTCAGAGGCCTTTCCTCGCACCCCAAACAAGCCTTTTCGCTCCTCTGCCACCCCAGGCAAAGGTTGCAAAAAATGGCGCAGCTTATCCTTTTCCCACATGGCATCCTGATAGCCAAGTTCAATTAGCTCTTCAATATAGGGTTGTTCAAAAAGCAGATAACTGGCCGCGGAAACCCCACCACCAGCATTCGTTGCACCGGTGGAACGGAATAACCAGCGCAGCGCGGAAGGCAGGTATCGAAGCTTTCGGCCACTCAGTCGACCGAGGCTCTGCGAAGGTTCAATCACCACTGACTCAACCGGGCGCAGGGGGGCCAACTGGACATAGTGCTCCTTATCAACAGAGCCCAGCAATGTGTTAACCCGGTCTAGGTGTTCCAAGTCCCCTTCCAGACTGTCAATGAATGCAGCATTGAACAATTGAGCAACTATTTGCGCCATGGATGGCGAATGCTGCTGGACACTGCTGCGCCGACTGCCCCAGTGTACCGGTGAGCGGTTATCGGATACACCAACGATGAATACGCGCCCAGCGCCCAGGTGCAACGCGGAGCTGATCGGTGCCATCTGACGGATGGCGCCATCGCAAAAATACACATCATCAATTTTTACTGCGGGAAAGATTGCGGGAATGGCAGCCGATGCCATCAGGTGATCCGTAGTCAACCGGGTTGGAACTCCAAAACGCCGAAACCGCTGCCAACCCTTTACCCCTTCTGCAGCTTGAAAAAAGCTGACAGATTCACCCTCACTGTAGGAGAGGGCATTCACACAAGCCGCATGTAAGTGACCCGCATCAATATTTTTTTGGATATTCCCAAGGGCAATCTCCTCCTCAAGCAATTTGCGTAATGGCGAGTTGTCGAGGAGCGCCAGGGGCTTCTCCCGCCCTACACCCTGGTTAAACAGCGAGCGGCTGATGGAAATCAAATTACCCAGCAGACTATGCCAACTGGTTCGATAAATTCGCTCCACACATAAATCCATCCAGAGCGCACACATAGTGTCAACCGCCTCTTTAAACGTGCCTGGATGGGAAGCGAGCATCATCGCATTCATGGCACCGGCGGAGGTTCCACAGATAATTGTAAATGGCCTCGGGTTATCTTTGGGCACGAGTTCTGCCAGGGCTTTGAGCACCCCGGCCTGGTAGGCCGCGCGGGCGCCCCCACCGGAAAGTACCAGTGCGCTGTTCTGACCGGGAGGTATTGATTCGCTGTTACCTTTAGACAATGTGCTCTTCCGAGAAAAACAGGCTGCAACCAGCAACACCTGCTACAAGACTATTGAAAAAAAAGCGCACAGACAAACACTGCCTTTAGCTTTGGTTGTTGTACCTCTAGCACCGAAGACTTCCAGGGCAACACGGTGCAACCTATTGAAATACCAACAACTTTGAGTTGTCTCAACGGCACAGATAAAACAATTTCCGCTAGATTCATTGTGCCATTTGGAAATAATCAACAGGAGGCTCAGTATGCCGTACTGTATATTCCAAAACATTCCTTCGCGGTCTTAGAGGGACATATCCACAACATAGCGACCAATGCCATGCCCCCTGTGAAGACGGGCCAGATATTCCGGCACCTGCCCAAGAGAGATATCTTCGGCAATACGATTCAATTGGTCACCGATAGACCATTGATCCGCAAACAGGTGCCAGACACCGGCCTTCTTCTCTATAGGCAACGCCACACTGTCCACACCGAGAAGGCTGATACCACGTCGGATAAATGGCAAAACACTGGCATGAAACTGGGCCCCGGAGGCCATGCCGCAGGCGGCGACGCCGCCGCCATAAGCCAGCGACTTGATAACATTAAAGAGGGTCTCCCCGCCCACCGTATCCACCGCCCAAGCCCAAGGAGGCTTTGTCATGGCTTTGCTGGCAAACGGGGCCAGAGTCTCTCGATCGATGACTTTCCAGGCACCCAACGCGGCAAGAAAATCTGCCGACTCCAGCTTACCGGTCACGGCAGCAACCCGAAAACCGAGTTTGGCCAGGAGTGCAACAGCAATAGACCCCACGCCGCCGGTAGCCCCGGTCACCAACACCTCACCATCCTGCGGAGTGGCACCGGAATCGAGAAGCTTCTCCACACACAGTGCGGCGGTTAAACCCGCTGTACCTAATGCCATAGACTCCCTGGCATTGAGTCCCTGTGGCAAAACCAAGGCCCAGCCCGGGGGAATCGCGATCCGCTCAGCCAGACCTCCGGGTGTATGCATCCCCAGATCGTAGCCGGTTACCAATAGTTCATCTCCCCGGGAAAAGGTGCCACTGTGGTCTACAACCACTTTACCGATAGCATCCATGCCGGGCGTGTGAGGGTATTCACACCCTATACCGGGGTTGCCGAATGCACACAGCGCATCCTTGTAGTTCAGCGAAGAGTGGGAAACCGCCATAACCAGAGGGTTGTCCGGCAGATCAGAGAGGCGCCTCTGGACAAGCAGCTGGTCAAATTTACCAGCGGCAACTTCCACGATCTGAATGGCCCTGAACACTACATCCCCATTATTTTCCATCTGTAGGTCTCCATACCTTCTCTATTTTCTAGCCAAAAGGCTACCCTCCCGGGAAAGGCTGCGCATAGATCTCTGAAGGCTGAAAAAAGGTATCTGTGCCTAGTCCGCCTGTGAGACGGGCACCCCTTTCTGTCACTCCATTGACAGCCAGCAATCATAAAATCCTCCAGGACCCACTAAATGACCGACTGAGAAATACTGCCGCAAACGCGCAGCGTTTCTTGTGGTTCAAGGCTCGCATCCGGCAACTGCCTGACTTAGGGATCCAACAATGCAAAGGTCACCTCCCTGGCGCGACATACATTCTATTGTGCTTGATGACGCCAAGCGGCCAGTTTTGACAAAAGGCGGGTCAGTGCAGCCTCCATTCCCGCCTCCGCTGCCAACCCCATTTTCTTGGCAATGTTTTTCTTCTC
This sequence comes from Microbulbifer sp. MI-G, assembly GCF_030440425.1. Taxonomy (NCBI): domain Bacteria; kingdom Pseudomonadati; phylum Pseudomonadota; class Gammaproteobacteria; order Cellvibrionales; family Microbulbiferaceae; genus Microbulbifer; species Microbulbifer spongiae. Next base: position 1,296,639 of record NZ_CP098023.1, on the reverse strand, counting down.
CTTGTATTCCACTTGATAGAGGTCGGCACTCTCTGCACAGTGGGTCAGGTACTCATCAGAGGTTTTCAACGCATCCACAAGCCCGAGAGAGAGAGCCCTCTGACCAAACCAGACTTCACCGGTAGCCACCTTGGCAATATCCAGATTCGGGCGATACTCACTCACAAAATGCTGAAACAGCACGTGAATATCCTCAAGATCACTTTGAAACTTCTCCCGACCCTCCGAGGTATTCTCCCCAAACATGGTTACCGTGCGCTTGTACTCACCTGCAGTAAACAGCTCAAAATCCACATCGTGACGCTTGAGCAGCCGGTTAAAGTTGGGGAGCTGAGCCAACACGCCAATGGAGCCCAGCATTGCAAATGGTGCTGCGAGGATACGATCGGCCACACAAGCCATCATATATCCACCGCTGGCGGCCACCTTGTCCACTGCAATAGTGAGCTGTATTCCAGCGCTGCGCACCCGCGCCAGCTGACTTGCCGCAAGGCCGTAATTGGCCACCATTCCGCCGGGGCTCTCCAGGCAGAGCAAGACTTCATCACCGGATTCCGCCACCTGCAAAATTGCAGTGACTTCTTCGCGTAACCGGGAAAGCGCACTCGCTTTGATATCTCCACTAAAATGCGTGACAAATATACGCCTGCGCTCACTGGCCAATCCAAGAGAGGCCTTCTGCCCGTTCTCTGAATCCATTTCCGCTTTCTCGGGAACCACTTTGTCAGAGTCAACCTTTTTCTCAGCTTTCTTTTTGGATTCGGCCTTGTGCTTTTTGACCAGAGCTTTTTCCTGCGCTTTTTTCTCTTTGGCAATTTGTTTTTTGCGCCGGGCAAACTCGTGTTTTTCCATGACCGCTTCGAGCAGCGTTTCCTTAAACTGTTCATAGCGGTCATTCAAATGAGTAACACTGATATGTCCTTGAAGACGCTCCCTAAGTTGCTCCCGGTTGGCAAGGACAAAGCCAATTAACACCATCAGAGCCACAATAACAGTGACGATTTTTGCCAGAAACAGGCCGTATTCAATTAGAAATTCCACTTAAGCTCCAGGTTGCCATCTTGCGATTGAGGGATGTATGTATTGACTGGTAATCAACATTACCAAGCCAGTAGGGCATTATTCTACTGCCAATGATCCAGCGCAGAAACTGCCCGCTGGTTCAGCGGCCGCGCAAGCAGTCCGCTGTGACTGATGCGAACATCAAACACCGCACCATCCTCCATGGGCAAAAACGTGGCACTTCCGTATACGGCATCGACAAATGGAAGGCGGTTGCCCAGATTGCGTACAAAGTGCCACACATCGATTCCATAGTTACTGCCGCTGATCTGGTGTACCGAGCGCACCTGGGTCCGCTCATCCCGCAGGGTCAGATAGCGGCCACTGAGGCGGTCCAATCGGTAGGCCGGCTGTACACCCCAGCGGGCCAGGGGGCCTTGCCATTTCAGCACACGCGCATCCAGTTGCCACTGATCACCGTGGAGCTCAAACGTTTGCGCAATACCATCTGCATCGGAAAATTTGACTTCAAACTGCCGCTTCGCAACTTTTCGAAACGATACCGTACCGACGCTGTGCTCCCGCGCAAGGTTGCGGTAACTGAATACATCGGCTGCCACCAACACGGTACCTAGGGCCAACCCCAAAAAGGACAACCCAACCAGGCCCCGGATAAATCCCGCCAGCCAACGGCCACTCAGCAATACCTGCCCACCCCAAAAAACCAGCAGCAATGCCAGCAGGATGGTAAAGAGGGCCAGTGCGATATACATAATTTGTTAACTCCTTGACCCCCATCCAGCACAGCTTCGGAGAGTCCAGGGTCGCTCCCCGACCGCTACCTGCGCTGCAAAGGTGCGGATCAGCTGCCCTGACAGGGTTTGTTGCGGTGGTATGTCCGGTAGTGATCGATAGTCAAACCACTGTGCCGTCTCTATCTCACTGGGGTTGGGGCAGGATTCTCCCCCCGCCCACTCGGCCAGATAACCCAGCATCAACTGCCCCGGAAATGGCCAGGGCTGGCTGCCAACATAGTGCATATTGCCCACCTCAAGCCCCACTTCCTCGCGAACTTCACGCACCAGCGCCTGCTCAGCACTTTCCCCGGGTTCGATAAAGCCCGCCAGAGCCGTGAAAGTCCTGTTGCGCCGATTCGCATGGCGAGCGAGCAGGCACTGGTCACCGCGGATAACAAGCGCAATAACACAGGGACTAATCCGCGCGTACACCGACAGCTGGCAGTTTGGGCAAGTGCGCGCGCGATCGAATGGATGATACTGGGTAGCCCTGCCACAGCGGCCACAAAAAAGATGGTCACGATCCCAGTGGGCAACCTGCAGGGCGCGTCCCGCCAGCGCAAAAAGCGGTTCTTCTGCAGATGTGAGCAGGCTGCGCAAGTTGCGCCAGTCATACCCGTTAATCTCCAGTTGACTGGAGAAAACATGCACCCCGCAGCTTTGTCCTCCCAGCTCACCCAGGTAATGGCGGGAAATGACCTCCCCGGCCAGGAACAGGTCGGCTGCGTGAATAAAGCGGTTGCCACGACACAGTATCATTCCCTCCGCCACGACAATGCACCGGGAAAATTCCGGTACCGCCCACACATTCGCCGCAGGGGCAAAGGATTCAACCAAAAAAGCCTCCTGTTTATGCCGCCTCAACGGGATAGCCAAGTACTGCCAGGCTCTCGACTGCCAGATTCAGTGACTGGGCATCGGCTTGACGGTGCAGCTTCACTTCGTTGAGATAATACTCGAGACTGATAATGGCATCTGCAAAGGTATCCAGCAGCTGCTCGACATTCGGTGGGGCACCCTGTCGGTCGACCACGGTTTCTACAAAGTTGAGCAGCCCCCCAACAACCGCAGCTGCACGCCGCAGGTTGAGCACAATCAGTCCGCCGCGAACAGAGTTGAGTGTGGTAGACACATTGCGAATATGTCCGTGATCGAAGCCCGAACCTGCGTAGGCAGCGAGCGCCCGCTTGATCAGCGCAAGTCCCGCCTCAGCCTCCTTCAGGACGGCAACTTCCGCCTCGGCCAGTTGACTGTGTTCAAAGGCAATATCCGCCTGGCCGTATTCATCCAGATCGATAGAGCCGCTCTGCTTCAGGGCACGCACCGTGTTATCGACCATCAGTACCTGGCCTGTCAGCTTTTGCAGCGCAGAATCCACAGTTGAGCCACCGGCACCAGCGGCACCAGCGGCACCAGCGGCACCAGCGGCACTCTGGTATTCTGCTAGGGCGCTGCTCAAACTTGCACCCACGCGCTTGAAGTTGAGCATCTGCAGTGTGCTCGCGACCCTTTGCAAGGTGACGGCCAGGCCATCAGTCTCGTCGGCTGCGGAATCTCCGATCAATTCGATATCATCCAGCATCCTGCGCACACCGGAAAGCTCTTCATCCAGCGCGCTGGCCACCGCTGAAATCGCGGTGGCGGCCGGGCCACCCAGGCTTGCACGCTCCCGCTCGAGCTCCTCTTCTGTATAGGCTAGCGGCTGTGCTGCAAAGGTTTCAAGGAGCTTTGCACCGGTACCCTCAGGCTTCGAGAGCGCGAGCCAGTAAATGCATTCTTTCAGCAGAATTGGGGGCGCGGGCTGGTCCAGGGCGGTATCGGACCCCTTTTGCAAGGCACGCAACCAGCGGTCGAACAAACTGAACACCATCACCCGGGAACGGCTGATACGCATTTCGCTGGCCGCCATACCGGTGAGAGCAGTCCCCGCCACCAGCCACAAGCGCCCATTGGGACGCCCCATGGTGATACTCGCAATGCGTTCCAAAGCGCGGGCCATCATGGTATAAGCCGGGCCGCGGGGCTTGCCGCGCAACAGCGCCAGTAAACCAACCTGGTACATATGGCGAAACCGGCGTACAAAGCTGCCTAAATCCTCAGACATTACCGCCGAAGTATCCATGCCCGGTACCGGGGCATTCACCTTGCAGCGAAAGAAATGGCTTTCGGGCACTGGCGGCTGCGAGCGCGCCGCACGCAATTGATTAATATAAGGAATCAGCAGCTCCTGTCGAGCTATTGCACGATTCTGTACAAAGTCGAGATACCGATTCAGAACATAGAATCCGGTACCCAGGGCTTCCAACAACTCCTCACTTGCCTGCTGACGCTCTTCGAGAACCTCCGTCAGAGCGGTAATTTGTTCCTGGGCCAATAGCTCCCCGGCGCGCAGCTGCACCATCTGCAGTACGCCGCTCACCTGTTTCAGGTTGCCAAGACACTGCTCCAGTGGCAACTTGCGGGTAGTATCTGCGACAAATTTGTCCAGGTGAGAAGCGGCGCTATCAAGCGCAACAACCAGCTCCTCTTTGACCACATTGACAGAAGTGATATTGATCGTATGCAATTCAGTCATTGCCGCACCGCTGAATTTTTCCTGTAATCGAATAAAAATCAACCAAGACATACAGGATTTGACTTGGTAAAAAGCAATTTATACCAATAGCAGAAAGAGTCCACCTTTCCACAGACAATTTCCATCGAATGCTCGACAAATCCTCCAACACGGCTGCGCCCTGCCTAAATAACTTGAATTTTCCCGCAAACCCGTTAGCGTTTGCTACTTTCCAGTTTACCGCGGTGTGCCTTTGCGCTTATGTGCAAAAAGTAACCAATTCGTACGGTTTGAATGCAGAGTGTGTGAACACCGTAGCTGAGGCCTCATCCTTGCTGCGCAGGGCATAAAATACCCGGCACTCCAACTTTTCTTATACCCATGGGGTTACCAGGGAAACCATTGATGAATACATACAACAACACATTCACCGCCTCAGGCAACGGGTTTAGCCGGGCTTTTGCCAGTAACTTTCTCGGTGAAGCACCGGACTGGTACAAGCTGACCATAGCCGTCTTTCTTCTTTTGAATCCCCTAGTGCTTTACGTCAGCGGTCCCTTTGTCACCGGTTGGGTATTGATTGGTGAATTCATTTTTACCCTGGCCATGGCCCTGAAATGCTATCCCCTGCAACCGGGTGGCCTACTCGCCATTGAGGCAGTCCTGATGGGGATGACCACCACCGATGCGATTTATCACGAGGTGATAGAAAACATCGAGGTAATACTGTTACTGATGTTCATGGTAGCCGGCATTTACTTTATGAAAAGCCTGCTGCTGTTTGTTTTCACCAAAATCTTAATCCATGTAAAATCAAAATCGATCCTGTCTCTGCTGTTTTGCGCAGTATCCGCTGTGCTTTCAGCGTTCCTTGACGCCCTGACAGTCACTGCGGTTTTAATCGCGGTAGCAGTGGGGTTTTATGCAGTCTATCACAGGGTCGCATCTCAACAGCCCCACCATCACCACGGCCATGACCACTCCAATGACGAGCATGTAGTGGAGTATCATCGGGAAGATCTCGACCAGTTCCGCGCATATCTGCGCAGCCTGATCATGCACGGTGCCGTAGGAACAGCCCTGGGGGGAGTGTGTACTTTAGTGGGCGAACCCCAGAACCTGCTGATCGCGGAGAAAGCGGGCTGGGAGTTTGTGCAGTTCTTCCTGATAATGGCCCCGGTCACAATTCCCACTTTTTTGGCCGGACTAATGACCTGCGTGCTTCTGGAAAAAACCAAGCGGTTTGGGTACGGTGCCCAGCTGCCCCAGGCAGTGCGGGAGGTGATCATGCAGTTCTCCCACGAAGAGGAAAAAAAACGCACCCCCTTCCAGGTGGCTGAACTCTGGATACAGGGTATCGTGGCCGTATTGCTGGTACTCGCACTGGCATTTCACGTGGCCGAGGTTGGTATTATCGGTCTGATGATTATCGTTCTCCTAACCGCGTTTAACGGCATTGTGCAAGAGGCGCGTATCGGCCACGCGTTCGAGGAAGCACTGCCTTTTACTGCCCTACTGGTGGTCTTTTTTGCCATCGTGGCAGTCATTCACCAGCAGCACCTGTTCGAGCCGGTAACGCATTTTGTCCTGTCACAAAAACCCGAACAGCAGCCTGCATTACTGTTTCTTGCCAACGGCCTGCTATCTATGATCAGTGACAATGTTTTCGTGGCAACGGTATACATCAACGAAGTGAAAGCGGCCCTTACAGCGGGTGATATTACCCGGGAGCACTTTGACAAACTGACTATCGCTATCAACACAGGCACCAACTTGCCCAGTGTTGCAACGCCCAATGGCCAGGCGGCTTTCTTGTTCCTGCTGACATCCGCGCTAGCGCCACTGATCCGGCTCTCCTATGGCCGCATGGTACTGATGGCGCTGCCCTATACCATTGTTCTCAGCACTGTGGCACTGCTTTCTGTGATATACGCTATCTAGGACAAGGCTTACAAGGAATTGGATCAAGCGAGGGCTGGCTCAATGCTTACGCCGGGAATGATAAACAACACTGCGGAGATCTCTAGGGACTCCGTTCACCGGGCCCCAATTTACCAGAAGTGTTTACCGGCAGACTTTTGCAGCAACACCAGCATCGTTTGATGGGCCTCAATCTCCTGGGTTGTGGCATGGATGACGGAGAGCGATGACCGATCTCTCGATAGCCTGCAGATGGCAGGGGAATCCGCATCACTCGGCCCCCGCTTTCTTTCGCCGGCATCGGGATCGAGGGCATCACTCCCCTGGGCCAGCATCAGATCCGTCTGGCCGCCGGTCATCAGGAGATAAACATCGGCGAGAATCTCTGCATCCAGCAAAGCACCGTGCAGATCGCGTTGGGAGTTATCGACAAAATAGCGTTTGCACAATGCATCCAGATTATTTTTCTGGCCAGGATGTTTCTCCCGTGCCAGCGCCAGAGTATCCAATACAGCGCAGTGAGCACTCACATTTTGCCAGCGCGAGCTGCCAAGCAAAGCCAGTTCGGCGTCAATAAATCCAACATCAAAAGGCGCGTTATGAATAACCAACTCGGCGCCCTCACAAAAATCCATAAACTCATCGGCAACCTGTGTAAAGACCGGCTTGTCCACGAGAAACTCATTAGTGATCCCGTGGACTTCAACAGCACCATCATCCACCCGCCGCTGTGGGTTGATATATTGGTGGTAGTGGCGCCCAGTCAGTTTGCGATTAACCAACTCCACGCAGCCAATCTCAATAATCCGGTGACCGCTTTTGGGGTCAAGGCCGGTAGTTTCGGTATCCAGGACAACCTGACGCATTTCCGACTCCTTTCAGGATTTCGTTTTATCGGCACCGCGATTAGCCAACTGGTCCGCCCGCTCATTACCGGGGTGACCAGCATGGCCTTTGACCCAGTGCCATCGCACTTGATGTCTGGATACATTTTGATCCAACTGTCGCCAAAGATCGGCATTCTTGACCGGCTTCTTGTTGGCGGTTTTCCAGCCGTTTTTCTTCCAATTGTTGATCCAACCAGTAATCCCCTGGCGCAGATATTGGGAATCGGTATGAAGATCCACCTCACAGGGTTGTTTCAAGGCCTCAAGAGCCTTGATTGCAGCCAGTAACTCCATCCGATTATTGGTCGTATGGGCTTCTCCGCCAAACAGTTCTTTTTCCCGTTCCCCATAAACCAACAATGCACCCCAGCCTCCAGGCCCCGGATTACCGCGACAGGCCCCATCGGTGTAGATCGTAATTTGCTTCAAAATCAATGCCAATATAGGAATGCAACCGAGTTGCAGGACAACCCCGCAAGATCAGCGTTTTTGATGTTTTCCTCGCGCTGCAACGCGGGGGCTTGTGGGTGTCGCCGTCAGCGCAGGCTTTCGCTTCGTATGCCAGTGCATCTTGATAGTACGAACACGCGCCACCTCTCTGCGCGCGACTATGATGTAAAAGCCGCCCCAAGGCAAGCGCCAACGGGAGCCCAGATGCTCCATCCAGGCCGTTTTATCAAGGAGGTCACGCTGCTGAAGAGGAAGTCGAAAAAAACCCCTTTCGACCCGCTCTGCCTGCAGATCCAGCAAATTCATCCAGTCGGCCACCCGCGCCGCACGCAACTGGTTACCCTGTTGATAAGCTCCGCGAGAGAACAACAGGCGAGATAGGCCCAGCAGAGAGAAGGGATTGAAGCCCATCAGCAGCAAGCGTCCTCCGGGTATCAATACCCGGGCGGCTTCGCGCAATATCTGGTGGGGGTGACGGGAGAAGTCCAGCAGGTGATGCAGGAGAACTATATCGATGGATTCGGAGGGAAGGGGCAACTGCTCAAACTCCACCAAGGCGGCGCCGGACTGCTCCAGGCAAGTAGCCAAGCGAAATCGGTGGTTGATTCGGCTGCATGCGGCAAAATCCACCGCATCTGTGACACCTGCCTGCATCAGATGGTAGCCGAACAACCCCTCCACCAATGGCTGCGCCAGGGCAAGCTGTTGGGACAGGATCTCCTGCCCTAGAGCACTGGAAAACCAGTGGGACAGCGCCGGGCAGGCATTTGCCAATGACGCCAGCTCCGTTGGGCTCCGTGGCCTGGAATTTTCTGTCATTGCGTCTCCTTTTGAACATCGACAGAACCTGCATTCTGTGCCAGCCCCCTAACCGGGGGAGCACCATTGAGTGTAAATCCTTTGATTCATCTCAATCATCTGGTGACAACAGATCCGTTTTACCTTCTTCCTGTGTCTAGATTACGCACCAATCCCTATCCTACATGGTATCGTTTCATGATCCATCTGACAGGCGCAGCCAAAATGCTATCTATATCCCCTATCCCCGCATTCAGCGACAACTATATATGGCATCTCCAGCAAGGCGATGAGCACTGGGTTGTGGACCCGGGAGAGGCCGAACCGGTTGTTAAAGCCCTCCGGGGGGCTTCGCTCAATGGCATTCTCATTACTCACCATCATCTGGATCATACCGGCGGTATCACATCACTGTTTAAACAGTATCAATGCCCGGTCCTTGGCCCCGCATCCGTCGAGGGGGTAACAACCCCATTGACCGGGGGTGGTGGGGTAACCGTATTGGGCATGCCCCTCGGGGTCTGCAATATACCGGGTCACACTTTGGACCACTTGGCACTAATCCTGCGGGAACCGGTTTCCGAGCGCTCTGTGCAAACCCATCTGTTTTGCGGTGACACACTGTTCGCCGCCGGTTGTGGTCGCCTGTTTGAAGGCACTCCGGAGCAGATGTTCCATTCCCTGGCAAAACTGAGCACACTGGACGCCACCACCCGAGTCTACTGCGCTCACGAATACACACTGGGCAACCTGCATTTCGCCAAAATCGTCGAGCCCGGAAACACAGCCATAGAACAGCGGCTCTCTAGTTGCCAGGCACTCAGGGATGCGAACAAACCCACTCTCCCCTCCACCATCGCCCAGGAACTAGCAACCAACCCCTTTCTGCGCTGCAAAGTGCCCGAGGTGATAAAAAGCGCAGCCCACCACGCGGGTCAACCTCACCCCTCAACTCTGGATCAAGTCACCATATTTGCAATCTTGCGCGAATGGAAAGACCAGTTCTAGAGAAGTAGTCATCGGCTAGACTTTAATCACGCATTGTATTGTCGACAAAGCTTTCGATTGCCGGGGTAAACGGCTCAGGAAGGCCCAGCAAGAGAGCACCCAACACATACACTGGTATTTCAAGGATGACGGTTCAAATGGCCTTTTCAATATCCGCTTACTTGTCTGTTAGATCGTGTCACAAATCAGTTGCATATTTCTTATCCGCCTGCATTGACCGAAACTATTTCGGCTATTTAGAATCACATGGATATGATTAAATGCTCAGCACCCCCAAAAATAAGCGCTTAAGCGCAGTCTGGGCCAGGAATTAGAAGAAGTACGCGCGGATATACCCAACATGGTTCACAAGAATTTTACCATGGCATTGCTGGCAGCCACGGTCGGGGCCTGCTCACCAATACCGACTAAAGACGCACTCCCCGAGCGCGAACCCATTCCGGCACAAGAAACCTCTAATACGCAGAGCACTGACACGCCCACCTTGGTAGACACTGAAGAGTCGTTGCCACCGGAGGATATATGGGATCGCCTGCGCCGGGGTTTTCAGCTCAACCACCATACTAGCGATCCCAGGGTAGAGGACTACATTGCGTATTTTTCTCGCAATGAAGGCTATATGGCCCGTGTTACCCAACGCGCCCGCCGTTATATTTTCCATGTTGCAGAGGCTTTGGATCAGGCTAATATGCCGCTGGAACTGGCTCTGCTGCCGATCGTTGAGAGCGCCTACGACCCCTTTGCCTATTCCCACGCCCGAGCCTCCGGTATGTGGCAGTTTATTCCCTCTACTGGACGCTCGTTAGGCTTGCAACAGAACTGGTGGTACGACGGGCGACGCGATGTTCACGAATCCACCCGCGCCGCGATCAAATACTTTAACTATCTATCCGAGCGTTTTGACGGCGATTGGGAGTTGGTTCTAGCGGCTTACAATTCCGGTGAGGGCACTGTGCGCAGAGCCATTGAACGCAACCGGCGCAAGGGACTGGGTACCCGCTTCTGGGATCTCAAACTGCCGCGGGAAACCAGGCACTATGTCCCCCAGCTGCTGGCCCTGGCAGAGGTTGTATCGCACCCCGAGCAATATCAAGTGCCATTACACGACGTAGCCAACCAGCCCTACTTTGTTCGTGTAGATGTCGGCAGCCAGATTGATCTGGTTCAAGCCGCAGACTTGGCCGAGATCGAAATCGAGGAGCTGTACCTGCTCAATCCCGGTTACAATCGCTGGGCAACAGATCCCAACGGCAATCACCAATTACTAATCCCCATTGGCAGCCACCAGCAGTTTGAAAGCGCCTTGAAGCTGCTGCCAAAAAATCAGCGGGTAACCTGGCAGCATTACACTATCGTTCGAGGCGACACGCTTTCCACAATCGCGCGCGATTACCAGACAACCGTCTCGGCGATACGCGAGGCCAACAAGCTCCACAACAACAATATCCGTGCCGGCACAACCCTGCTGATCCCCAGCGCATCCGGCCCCGCCGGGCAGTATGCCTATGCCCTAGACCAGCGTGTAAGGCACCGCCAGTCCTCCGGGCATGGACAAAAGACCCGCTATACCGTTCAACCCGGCGACAGTCTTTGGGCAATAGCCCGCAAGTTGAAAGTCAGTGTGAAAGCACTGGCCAGCTGGAATAGCATGGCCCCCAGCGACACCCTGCGCCCCGGGCGTATACTGATTGCCTACGGCAGCACTCCGGACAACAACAGCCGCACCACACGCAAGGTCTCTTACAGGGTGAGAAGCGGTGACTCTCTCTACCGGATAGCCAGCAAATTCAGTATACGAATCGATGACATTTTACGCTGGAACAAACTGACCAAATCGAAATATTTACAGCCCGGCCAGCGCCTCACCCTGTTTGTGGATAGCGCCGGTAACCAGCGTAAACCTTTCTAAGCAAGTCTATTTAATAATTTGAAGGGCTTCTGGCAATAAAAAACCCGGCAAAACACCGGGTTTTTTATTGCCTATCAAACCAGGTTACTCACCGTTAGTAAAAAGCTCAACCTTAGCCTGATCTGACAGGTAGCGCTGCACGGCAGCCAATTCAGCACCGCCAGTGACGGAGGCCAACTGCTGCATCAGTGCCTGGCGCTGCTCTTTGTTCTGTTGCGACAAACTGCCTGAGCGAACATTGCGCAGCTTGAGAATCACCTGGTCTCCATTATCGGTGGCAAACACCACTAATCTAGTCGCCCCCCCCGAAGGCGCTGGCAACGAGAAGGCTTTATTATTAATTTCACCGCGCTCACCGAAGCCGCCGCGGCGAGTCTTATCACTGGTCTCAAAGGTCAGCCCCTGATCCCTGGCAAGCTCGGCAAAGTCTTCTCCCGCGGTCAGCTTTTCCTTAAGTGCCTGCGCCTGTTGCACAAGCTGTGCACTGGCCTTGTCGCGCTTGAGGCGTTCAACGATTTGCTCGCGCACCTCCTCCAATGGGTAGGTACCGGCTGCCTGGGACTCGGTTACACGCAGGACCAGCGAATGTTCATTGTTCAGATTCAACACATCGGAGGTATTACCGTCTTCCTTGACCTCAGGAGAGAAAGCCGCATCGACCACCTGACTCTCTGCCAGCACACCGGTACCACTGGTACGGGAAAAAAGGTCACTAGTTTGTAAGGGCACGCCCAACTCCTCGGCCGGGCCGGAGAGTTCCTCGGCGTTATAGGCCAGATCGGCCAACCGGCTCAGGGCATCAACGAACTCCTGCTCTGCAGCGACGCTGCGCAGTTGGCTTTCAATCGCACCTCTACGCTCTGAAAAAGTAGGGGGTTCGCTCTCTTCAATCTCCAGCAGCTTGATAAAGTGGGTACCGCTCTCAGTAGTTACCGGAGACGATACCTGTCCCACCTCCAGAGAGGCTAGCGCCTCCTCGAAATCCTTGGGAAAGACATCCCCGGTGGTGAAACCCAGATCACCACCCTCATCCCGGGAGCCGATATCTTCCGAATAGGTCTTTGCCAGCTGGGCAAAGTCCTCACCAGCGTTCAGCTTGCCCTGAATTTCAGCAATTTTATCCTGACTGGCATCTTCCAGTAGGATATGGGCGGCCCGTCGGCGGTGCTTAGCGCTAAAACTGGCTATCTCCTGATCATATTGAGCGCGTATATCCTCATCCGTAATATCGATATTGGCGGCAAATATGCTAGGCGTCAGCTCGATGTATTCAACCGCCACCTGCTCGGGACGCTGGTACTGACTCTGATTCTCCTGATAATACTGCTCCACCTCGCCATCGCTGACCTCTATACCGGCCAACAGCGACTGTACGGGCATCACGACGTAATCGAAGTCGCGCTCCTCCATAGAAGCCGCCACAATCTGCTTGGCATCCACCTCTGTGGTGAAGGCACTCCCGGTGACGCTGTCAGCATACTGCTGCAAAGCAAGATCACTTTCGATAACCTGAGGAAAGTTCGCCGTGTTATAGCCCATGCGGCGCAAAGCGTCACGATAGAGTTGCGGATCAAAATTACCATTCACCTGAAAAGCAGGTATATCCGTGATGGCTTTGTTCACAGTTGTCGTGCTCATCACCATGCCGCTACTTTGTGCAGCTTGGCGCAGTACGGCGCTGGATACCAGTTGACGCAACACCGGTTCGCGCAGCTGTTGATCACTAATAAGATCTGCAGGAACATTTTCACCATATTGGCTCATGATCATATTACGGCGATTTTGGATTGCGCGCTGCAAATCCAGATTGGTAATCTTCTCACCATTGACCTCGGCAACCGCATCGGCAGCACCGCCACTGGCCCCGGTGAAAAAGTCGATTCCACCAATAACCATAATAAAACCAAAAAAGGCCGCAAGAATGATTGCCGCTGTGCCTTTCAGGTTGTCGCGCATGGACTGAAGCATGCTCAGCTCCGAAAGTTGAGTTTGTTATTTGACTGTGCAGATAGAAAAAAGGCGTATCCGAGTTGACACGCCTGTTGAAGTTCCAGTTATTTACAAAGCCGGGGACACCACTGACAAACTCAGTTTACGGCGTCTTTCAGGGCTTTACCGGCCTTGAAGCTGGGAATTTTTGCCGCAGCAATTTCAATTGGATCGCCCGTGCGCGGATTGCGACCAGTACGGGCAGCGCGCTCTTTAACTACAAAAGTGCCAAAGCCCACCAAGGCAACCTGATCGCCTTTCTTAAGCGCATCAGTAATGCTATCAACTATTGCCTCCAAAGCACGACCGGCAGCTGCTTTTGGAATATCTGCAGATGCGGCAATTGCTTCAATCAATTCGGACTTGTTCACGCTTAATCCCTCTGTTCTTTTCAATATGCTTCGGATACCCTCAAGCTGGGCACCCTTAGTTGTAACTTTTTGACCACCAGCCACTCACATGCCGGGTAGCAAGCCTTGTTTTATACCAACTGCCCCGTAGCGGGTCAAGGAACCATGGGGGTTTCCGGTTGGCCGGGTACTCCTCAGGCAGCTGAATCCGGGTGACCGGCTATATTTTGACCCTGAAAATTGTTTCAAGGTGACAAAAGCCACCCCGCACAGGTATTTAGTGGGTCTGGATTGAGCGCTGAGAGCGCTCTTCAGCTTGCTTTTGTAAGGCAGAGTATTCCTCGTCCGATAAGGATTCCGGTTTATGCTCAAGTGCCAGCTCAAGTACCTGATCAATCCACTTAACCGGTTTAACCACCAAATCCTGAAGGATATTGTCGGGAATATCTTTTAGGTCCCGCTCGTTATCCGCAGGAATCAGTACCGTTTTGATACCGCCTCTGTGTGCCGCTAACAACTTCTCCTTGAGACCACCAATGCGCAGTACCTCTCCGCGCAAAGTGATTTCACCCGTCATTGCAACCTCTGAGCATACCGGGATATTAGTCAGTACAGAAACCAATGCGGTGCACATGGCTATACCCGCCGATGGGCCGTCCTTAGGTGTAGCGCCTTCAGGAACGTGAATATGAATATCTTGTGTCTCGTGGAAATCAGGCCCTATGCCAAGCGCCTGGGAGCGAGAGCGGACCACTGTCAGCGCTGCCTGGATTGACTCCTGCATCACATCGCCGAGGGAACCGGTTTTGATCATGCGCCCCTTGCCGGGCACCGCAGATGCCTCAATATTGAGTAGCTCACCACCCACCTCGGTCCAGGCAAGGCCGGTTACAATACCGATCTTGTTTTCCTCTTCTGCACGACCAAAATCAAACTTGCGCACACCCAGCAATTCTTCCAGCTCCTCGGGTTTCACCATAGCTTTTTTATCTGACGGATTGCGCACATGTTCAGTGACAATCTTGCGACAAATTTTGGCGATTTCCCGATCCAGTCCACGCACTCCCGCCTCACGTGTATAGTAGCGGACTATGTCCCGGATCGTATCATCAGACAGTGCCAACTCATCCTCTTTGAGCCCGTTCGCTTTGCGCTGTTTAGGCACCAGATAGCGCTGAGCAATATTGAGTTTTTCATCTTCGGTGTAACCGGGCAGGCGTATCACTTCCATGCGGTCGAGTAGCGGACCCGGTATATTCATGGAGTTTGAGGTACACACAAACATCACATCAGAGAGGTCATAGTCCACCTCCAGATAGTGGTCGTTAAAGCTTTTGTTCTGCTCAGGGTCGAGCACTTCCAGCAGTGCCGATGCAGGATCACCGCGTTGGTCCATACCCATTTTATCTACTTCATCCAGCAGAAACAGGGGGTTCTTCACACCAGCCTTGGAGATTTTCTGTATCAGCTTACCCGGAAGTGAACCAATGTAGGTGCGACGGTGACCTCGAATTTCTGCTTCATCCCGCACCCCGCCCAGAGCCATTCGCACATAACGGCGATTGGTCGCGCGGGCGATAGACTGTCCCAGAGAGGTTTTACCAACGCCGGGCGGGCCCACCAGACACAGAATTGGACCTTTCACTTTTTTTACCCGCTTTTGCACTGCGAGATATTCGAGTATACGCTCTTTGACTTCCTCCAAGCCGTAGTGATCTTCCTCAAGAATTTCTTCGGCCTTATTCAGGTCATGTCGTACCCGGCTGCCTTTTTTCCAGGGCAAACTCAGCATCCAGTCGATGTAGCTGCGCAGTACCGATGCCTCTGCGGACATTGGCGACATCATTTTCAGTTTAGCCAACTCCGTACGGGTTTTCTTTTCCGCCTCAGCACTCATACCGGCATCGCGAATTTTGTTTTCCAGCTCTTCAATTTCATTAGGCTCTTCAGTAATTTCACCCAACTCTTTTTGAATGGCTTTCATCTGTTCATTCAGATAATACTCGCGCTGGCTTTTTTCCATCTGTTTTTTCACACGGCCACGGATCCGCTTCTCAACCTGAATCAAGTCAATTTCAGAATCCATCAGACCGAGCAAATGCTCGAGGCGCTCTTTGACACTGGCCGTTTCCAAAAGCTCCTGCTTCTGCGCGAGTTCTAAAGACATATGGGCCGAAATGGTATCCGCCAGGCGGCCTGGTTCATCAATCCCTGCCAGTGAGGTAATTACCTCATTAGGTACCTTTTTGCTGACAGAGACATACTGCTCAAACTGAGCCATCACAGAGCGCACCAGGGCTTCCGCCTCTCCCTCCGGCAATTCCAGCGTTTCCATGGGCTCCACGCGAGCCTCAAAGTGGTTTTCATGTTCCTCAACACCGAGGATATTGACTCTCTCTCCCCCTTCCACTAGTACTTTTACAGTGCCATCGGGAAGTTTGAGAAGCTGTAGAACATTGGCGATTGTGCCTATCCGGTAGATATCCTCAGCGCCGGGGTCATCTTCCGATGCCTTTCTCTGCGCTACGAGTAACACCTGTTTATCCCTGCGCATAGCCTCTTCGAGGGCTTTTATGGACTTCTCCCGGCCGACAAACAGCGGGATCACCATATGTGGGTAAACAACGACATCCCGCAGTGGCAACAATGGATATGCAAGTGTAGTGTCGGATGACTGATCCATAGAACTCCTCTCAGCCCAATCACTGGGTATTTGGCACAGCACCATATTGCTGCTTGAATTGGACCACCGCCTTTCAGTTATAGGAAATGGGGGAGATCGCCCCGAATACAAGTCTAATCTCGCATCCAATGTGTACCGACTTCAAATGCACTACAGAAGACTGTTCCCTTATGTCTTAAGAAAATGGCCACAAGTTTTGTTAATGATAAAAAAATGCTATAAAAAAACCCCATTTTGGGGTTTTGCTTGGCACATTGAGCACTATTCTTCCGGCACGGCTTTCTGCGGCTTGGTTTCGCTCTCGTAAACCAGCAGGGGCGCCGACTCCCCCCTAATGACCGGCTCATCAATAACCACTTTGGCGACGTTATCAGCGGAGGGAATATCGTACATGGTTTCCAGTAACACAGATTCCATGATAGAGCGCAGCCCGCGTGCACCAGTTTTGCGCTCCATGGCCTTGGTTGCCACCGCGTCTAGGGCATCCGGGCGGAAGTCCAATTCTACATTTTCCATCTCGAAAAGCTTCGCGTACTGCTTGGTCAAGGCATTGCGGGGCTCGGTGAGGATCTGCACCAGAGCTTCCCGGTCCAGTTCTTCAAGTGTGGCTGTGACCGGCAGGCGGCCCACAAACTCCGGGATCAAACCGTAGCGAACCAGATCCTCTGGCTCCAGACCCTTGACTATTTCCCCAAAATTACTCTTGTCATCGCTAGACTTTACTTCGGCACTGAACCCAATGCCGCCCTTCTCTGAGCGATCTCGGATCACTTTGTCCAGCCCCGCAAAGGCGCCACCACAGATAAACAGAATGTTGGCGGTATCCACTTGCAGAAATTCCTGTTGGGGATGCTTGCGCCCGCCCTGGGGCGGTACAGAGGCCACGGTTCCCTCAATCAACTTCAGTAGTGCTTGTTGCACGCCTTCGCCGGAGACATCACGGGTGATAGAAGGGTTATCAGATTTACGGGAAATTTTGTCGATTTCATCGATATAAACGATGCCCTGCTGAGCCTTTTCAACATCGTAGTCGCATTTCTGCAACAGCTTCTGAATAATATTCTCAACGTCTTCACCCACATAGCCAGCTTCAGTGAGCGTAGTCGCATCCGCAATTGTGAAAGGCACATTGAGCAGGCGCGCGAGTGTCTCAGCCAACAGGGTTTTACCGCTGCCGGTGGGACCTACCAGCAGGATATTGGATTTGCTGAGTTCAACATCGTCCTTGCCTTTCACGGCAGTTTTGCTGCGCAGGCGCTTGTAATGATTGTATACCGCTACCGCCAGCACGCGTTTGGCGCCCTCCTGCCCTACCACATACTGATCGAGGATCTCGGTGATTTCACGCGGAGTGGGCAGGCGTCCCTCTGGGCCTTCCGCGGTTTCCTGGACCTCTTCGCGAATAATATCAGTGCAGAGTTCGACACATTCATCGCAGATAAAGACGGACGGCCCGGCGATTAACTTCCGCACTTCCTGTTGACTCTTGCCACAGAAAGAGCAGTACAACAACTTGCCACTGTCTTCCCCGCTGCTTTTGTCGGTCATCAAAATACTCCGTGGTCACTGCCCGGCCAGGGCCCTCTCAAATACAAGTACTCCAGCAAGATGCTGCTTTTTAGCGCCTTTTTCAAGCCCTTTTACCGAGGGGAAATAATCCTAGAACGCACCACTGAAAGATAACGCCACTGACAGATCTTCAGTTGCACTCACTATTTCTCCAACGCCTGCCGACGTGACAATACTTCGTCTACCAGGCCATACTCCCTGGCTTCATCAGCACTGAGGAAATGATCGCGCTCCGTATCCCGCTCAATATCGCTGACCGGTCGTCCGGAGTGATGCGCCATCAACTCGTTCAAGCGGTGGCGAATTTTCAGGATTTCCTGGGCATGAATATGGATATCACTGGCCTGTCCCTGAGCACCACCGCTGGGCTGGTGGATCATCACACGGGAATTAGGGGTCACAAATCGCTTGCCAACAGCCCCTGAGGTCAAGAGAAAAGCCCCCATGCTGCAGGCCTGGCCAATACACATGGTGCTCACATCCGGCTTGATAAACTGCATTGTATCGTAAATTGACATGCCCGCAGTTACAGAACCACCGGGAGAATTAATGTAGAGATGGATATCCTTGTCGGGATTCTCAGCCTCCAGGAACAACAGCTGAGCAACCACCAGGTTGGCCATATGGTCTTCAACCGCCCCAACAAGGAAGATAACCCGCTCTTTGAGCAAACGGGAGTAGATGTCAAATGAGCGCTCTCCTCTGGCGGTTTGTTCGACCACTACGGGCACCAAACCCGTTCCCAAAGGGTCTATAGAGGCTCGGGGAAAATCAATTCGTGCCATAGGTACCATTGCTTCCTTTTTTGGCGTTTTCCGCGGGTCAGCAAACGGGCGACTGCCACCGATGCTGAAAAAATCGGTTTTCAGAGCTTAACCGGTCAGACGGGATAAAGCCAGCCGACGCTAGGGGTAGGGGATGCAGCGGAGCCCCACCGAAGCGGGGCCACCTATCTTTGTAGGGAAGTTAAAATTTAGTTCTGTTGCGGCTTGATGACCTCATCGTAGCTGCATTCAACATCCTGTACTTTGGCAGAAACCAGAATAAAATCGACCACTTGGTCTTCCAGAACCACTGACTCAACGCCCGCCAGCAGTTCGCGGTTGCCGTAGTAGTACTCAACCACCTCTTCCGGCTGCTGGTAAGTAGAAGCCAGTTCCTCGACCTTCGCTTTCACACGTTCTGCGTCCACAACCAAGTCATTTTGCTTGACAATCTCACCCACCACGAGGCCGAGCACTACCCGGCGCCTGGCCTGTTCTTCAAACATGGTGTCCGGCAGCATGCGCTCGGCATCCTCGGCTTTAACCTGACCACCGAACTGCTGGGTCATTTGGGTACGGAGGGTGCCGATTTCTCCTGCCACTAACACGGATGGCAGCTCAAGTGAATGCCTTTCGAAAAGCTGATCCATAATTTGGGTCTTCACTCTGTTCAAGGCGGCGTTCTTAAGCTCCCGCTCCATATTGCTGCGCACTTCCTCACGGAACTTTTCTTCCCCGCCACCCCCGACGCCGTAAGCTTTGAAAAACGCGTCATCCAATGGCGGCAATTCAGGCTTTTCGGCGGAGTTCACCTTAATGTGGAAGGTTACTGCTGCACCGCGCAACGCTTCGGACTGGTAGTCTGCCGGGAATGTCAAATCAACCTCTTTTTCTTCCCCCGGTTTCATGCCCAGGATGCCATCTTCAAAACCGGGGACCATCTGTCCTGAACCCAACACCAACTGATGGTCTTTGGCCTCACCACCTTCAAACGCCTCACCGTCCTTACGGCCAACGAAATCAATGGTGACCCGGTCTCCCTTTTGGGCTTTACGCTTGGTATCTTTCCAGGAAGACTGTTGTTTTCGCAGTACTTCAACCATGTTCTCGATGTCGGCATCGGTAACCGCCGCTACCGGACGCTCAATCCTGATCTCGGCGAGGTCGGCCAACTCCACTTGGGGATAAACTTCAAAAGTGGCGACATATTCGAGATTCTTCCCCGCGGCAGTTTCCTTTGCCTCAATACTCGGCTGGCCGGCGGGCCTCAATTGTTCATTCTGAACAGCGTCGTGGAAAGAGCGGCTCATCACTTCACCAAGCACTTCCTGGCGCACACCGGCGCCAAAGCGCTGGCGCACCAGCTTCATAGGCACCTTGCCCTTGCGAAAACCGTTTACGCGAACTGTTTTAGCGGCCTGCTGAAGTCGCTTGTCCACCTCTCTATCGACGATTTCCGCCGGCAAATTAACCGTTAAACGGCGCTCCAGACCCGAAGTAGTTTCGATGGAAACCTGCATGTTTATCCTCGTGAGACTCTCTCTTTATATCGCGCCACAGCGCCAACGAATATCGGGCGCCGGAGACTGAGCCGGCCACCTCAAAGGCATATTCAGCGAACTTACAAAGTAAATTCCCGCCCATACCAAATACAAGAAGTCCGCACCCACCCTTCTCGGGGCAGATCCGGCGGACTCCAGGACTCTTGATTTGGTGGGGACGGGGAGACTCGAACTCCCACACCTTGCGGCACCAGAACCTAAATCTGGCGTGTCTACCAATTTCACCACGTCCCCAGAACAGCTTCGCCGCTAACTCTTTGAAATATATGAATTTTCACACTTAAACAAAAGGCCGACGCAGCAAGGAGCGAGATTGTGCCACAGCGTATTACAGGCTTCAACAGCTTGCCAGTTACTAAGTCCACAAAATTAAAAAAGGCGTCTTAACGACGCCTTTTCAGAGCAGAGGAGGGCTCATACCCGTTCTAAAACCGTGGTAATACCCTGCCCCAGCCCAACGCACATCGTGGAAACCCCCAGGGTTCCGCCCTCGTTCTGCAAAACGGACAGCAGGGTGCCGGTGATACGCACCCCGGAGCAGCCAAAGGGGTGACCTAGAGCGATGGCACCACCGTACAGATTGACCTTTTCGTCCATTTTTTCGAGCAGATCGAGATCCTTCAACACCGGCAGTGCCTGCGCCGCAAATGCCTCATTCAACTCAACCTTGTCGATATCATTGATACCAAGACCCGCATGCTTCAGTGCCTTGTGAGTGGAAGGAACAGGTCCGTATCCCATGATGGAGGGATCAACCCCGGCCAGAGCCATCTCCCTTACACGGGCGATCGGGGTCATGCCCAGGGCCTCGGCGCGCTCAGCCGACATGACAAGCATCACTGAAGCACCGTCAGTGATCTGAGATGAAGTCCCCGCTGTCACCTGGCCGTGCTTGGGATCGAACGCCGGCTTCAATTCTGCGAGACCTTCCACGGTGGTGTCCGGTCGAATGGTCTGATCGGTCTCCACCAGAATAGGCACACCGTCATCATCATGACCTTCGATGGCAATAATCTCGCGATTGAATTTGCCGGTCCGGGTCGCTTCTGCGGCACGCTGGTGAGAACGAGCACCGAACTCATCCATTTGCCGGCGCTGAATACCGTGCATCATTGCCAAATATTCCGCGGTCATGCCCATGGAACCAGCTGCTTTGGCCATATAGCGACCAAGCATAGGGTTGGGACTGACATGCTCCATCATATTCAGGTGGCCCATGTGCTCTACCCCCCCCACCACATACACATCGCCCACACCGGCCTGGATATTGGCCGCGGCGGTGTGTAGCGAGGACATGGAGGAGCCACATAGGCGGTTGACCGTCTGCGCTGGTATGGTATGAGGCAGTCCAGCACGCAACAGGATAAAGCGCGCCACGTTGAAGCCCTGCTCGTCCCGCTGCATCACACAGCCCCAGATCAGGTCATCAATCTCCGCGGGATCCAGTTTGTCATTGCGCTGCAGGAACTTCTTCAGCAGCTCCGCAGACATATCGTCGGCGCGCACATGGCGATAAACGCCATTTTTTGAACGCCCCATGGCCGTACGCGCGTAGTCAACGATCACGGCATCTCTAGGATTTAAACCCATCGCTCTTCTCCTTACTTGTTGCCGTAGTAGGTTTCGCCACTTGCGGCCATTTCACGCATGCGCTCAGTCGGTTTGTACAGCTCACCCAATTCTGCATACTTGCCGGCCATTTTCACAAATTCATCCAGGCCGATCGTGTCTAGCCAGGCAAAAATACCGCCGCGGAAAGGTGGGAAACCGATGCCGTAAATCAGCGCCATATCCGCCTCGGCCGGAGAGCCAACAATACCCTCCTCCAGGCAGCGGGCCAGTTCAGTCGCCATAGGCACCATCATGCGCTCAACAATCTCATCGCGCTCGAATTCACGGCACTCGGCAACATGGGGCTTAAGCAGATCGTAAGATTCTCTGGTGGCCACTTTCCTGGGCTTGCCCTTCTTATCCTGCTCATAATTATAAAAGCCCTTTTCATTCTTCTGGCCGTAGCGACCGGCTTGGTACATCACATCGGATGCCGCAGTAAAGGTTTTACCCATTCGATCCGGAAAGCCCTCCGCCATAACACTTTCCGCATGCACGCCGGTATCAATACCTACGACATCCATCAGATAAGCCGGACCCATCGGCCACCCCCAGCGCTCCATCACCTTGTCGATCGACTGGAAATCGGCACCGTCGCGCACCAGCAGTGAGAAACCGGCAAAGTATGGGAAAAGCACGCGGTTTACGAGGAACCCAGGGCAATCGCGTACAACAATGGCTTTTTTACCCATCTTATTCGCGTAGGCAACCACCCGTGCGATTGCCTCATCGGAAGTCTTGTCTGCACGAATTACTTCCACCAGCGGCATTTTGTGTACCGGATTGAAGAAGTGCATGCCCAAGAAGTTTTCCGGGCGGGATAATGGCTCAGCCAGGTAATTGATGGAGATAGTGGAGGTATTAGACGCAATCACGGTATCTTCGCTGACTTTGGTCTCCACCTCCTTTAAAACCGAGTGCTTTACTTTCGGGTTTTCAACAACCGCTTCTACCACCACATCGACATTGTCAAAGCCATCATAACTCAAAGTCGGTTCGATGCGATTGAGAACCTCACCCATTTTTTCCGGGGTGAGACGCTTGCGCTCAACCAGTTTGGTCAGCAGTTTATTGGCTTCATTCAGACCGAGGTCGATCCCCTTTTGATCGATGTCCTTCATTTTGATGGGCGTGCCTCTGTAGGCAGACTGGTAAGCGATGCCTCCACCCATGATACCCGCACCGAGGACAGCGGCACGCTCGACCGGCTTATTCGCCTTCTTCTCCCAGCGCTTGGCCGTTTTGCTAACTGCCTGATCGTTCAGGAAGAGGCCTACCAGTGACTTGGCAGTGCCCGTTTGGGCACAGAAGATAAACTTTTCCTGCTCAATCTTCAGCGCTTCATCACGGGTTAATTTATAACCCTGCTCAATGGATTCAACTGCAGCAACTGGAGACGGGTAGTTTTTACCTGCCTGCTGACCAACAAATGCCTTGGTGGTATAGAAAGCCATCAGAGCTTCAGTGTCATTTAGCGGAATTGGAGAGTTTTTAACCACACGACCGGCTTTGTAGTCCAGTGTTCCATCAATCGCGCGCTCAAGCAGTTTAAGCGCTGCACTTTTTAATTCATCGGTCGGCACCACTGCATCCACAGCGTGCACTTCAAGCGCCGCAGCGGGCTTTTGTTCTTTCCCTGCAGCAATCCACTCGACTGCCGCATCGACACCCAAAAGGCGGGGCAATCGCACAGTGCCGCCCCACCCGGGAATCAGCCCCAGCTTGACTTCAGGCAGGCCCACTTTGGCCGCCTCACCCATCACACGGAAATCACAGCCGAGACATACCTCGAACCCCCCGCCCAGTGCGTACCCATTGATCGCTACTGCGGAGGGTACCGGCAAATCTTCCAGGCGGTTGATATTTTCGTTATTCTGGTTCATCAGATCAGCAACACCCTCTGCACCAGCGGAAAAGGCACTGCCAAATTCGGTGATATCGGCACCGACAATGAAGACATTCTTGCCACTGGTAAGCAGCACCCCCTTAACGCCTTCTGCTGTCTCGATAACATCCAGCGCTTGAGAAAACTCAGAAACCGTTTGACGATTAAACTTGTTGACGGATTCGCCTTGCAGGTCGAACTTAAGCTCTACGATGCCGTTGTCGAGCATTTGCACCGTAAGCGCTTTGCCATTAAATAACATTGATTGACCTCTTTTATTCTGGGCCGCAATCCTGGACCCGGGGTCGGAATTTTATGCAACCTTGGGCCGCGCCGCTGGGTGCGGTGACACCTGGGCCCAATACGGTCAGCCGTAGTATAGCTAGATTCAAACAATTGTTTGAATACTATTTCTTACAAATGGAGTGGCGCCAACAGCGCCCAGGTACAGAAAGCAGCCAGCTCAATGCACCTGTCGGGAACGAAAACCGCAAGAGTGTATCCCGGATCTGCCCGATTAATCAGTGGGTTGGCATAATTTACCCCTTATACGCTCAGGCTCCAGCTCTAGGAGGGGGCTGCATAAGCGGGGAGACAGGGGGGTCGTTGCGCTCACGACGATACAGTCACTTTGTCCTCGATTGCGGAATCGATGGGGGCGCCTGCCACTGAAATAATAGCCGTCCCCCACTTTTAGTAGCGCCGAATCAGTGCCAACAGTGACCTCCAATTCGCCCGCTACCACAATACCCCCCACCTCACCATCGACGATAGAGAGGCTGGATGCAGAGTCCTGGCCAACCGGAAATACCTTGCGCAGTATGGACATTGAACGCCCTGCCCGATGCCCGCCGAGAAGCTGGCAGCGCACCCGCCCGTTGCCAATATCCGGCATTTCACGGGCTCGAAAGAAAACCTGGCCAGGTTCGACGAATTGCAGAGAAAAAAAATCGGCCAGTGACATGGGGACGCTGCCCAATATTTTTTCAAGAGACCCAATGGATGGGCTGACACGCCCCTGCTCAATAAAAGAGATTGCAGCGTTGGTCACACCTGCCCGCCGCGCCAATTCTCTCTGGGATATACCGTAGATTTTGCGCACCAGTTTTAGGCGCACACCCACATCACTGTTATCTTCTGACTCATGACTTGCTTCCGTATCCACCATTTCACTTCCTGTAAATTTGGAGGCTTATAAATCCCTGCTGTAACCGAACACCTCAAACTGTTGAAAGCATGGTGGTCACCTCTACTCTTCCCTACACTACACCATATCCTCATAAGGATTGTTCCTGGGAAGTTTAACCGCTGGTAATCCCGGCAGGGTTACCGCATCGGTCGACAAGTGTATTTCACGCTCATCCACAAGCGCCTCGCCAAACCTGTAAATCGCGTTCAATTCTCCTCGGCAGGCGTTTTTATCATAGGCAGCGGCTTTCTCAACAACCGCATCATTATTTTTGTTGTAAGCTTTCATCAACCCCGCGCCATGGCGCTTCTCAATCATGGAACGTGTCAGACGAGGCGATAAAACAAGCGCCGTAGCATTATTGCCACCAAAGCCTTTGGAATTAAGCAGCGCAAGATCCAGGGTATTCGGGTCTCGTTCGACATGCGCCAGGGAAATATCGAGATTCTTCCGATGCACATCATCGGCCACACGGTCTACAGTGACAATTCCCGGTAAGATACCCCGCTGAAAGATACCCAGCGCAGTAATCAGCTGATCAC
This sequence comes from Microbulbifer sp. MI-G, assembly GCF_030440425.1. Classification (NCBI taxonomy): domain Bacteria; kingdom Pseudomonadati; phylum Pseudomonadota; class Gammaproteobacteria; order Cellvibrionales; family Microbulbiferaceae; genus Microbulbifer; species Microbulbifer spongiae. Next base: position 1,271,170 of record NZ_CP098023.1, on the reverse strand, counting down.
CACTGGCTGCAGCAACGGTATGCCCGACATAGGCTTTGACTGCGCATACCGGCCAGCGATCAATTCCGAAAGTAGCGGCCAACCGATCGAGAATAGCAGACTCTGTCACACGATTTTGTGGCGTACTTGAACCGTGGGCCTGTACAAAACTGCGCCTTTGCAGGCTTTCCTTGCCGGCAATTGCCTCAGCTTGCGCCATCGCCTTCGCTACAGTCAAGTAATTACCTGGACCCGGAGCTGAAATGGACTTTTTATTGCCGTCGGCATTGGTAAAGACACCGGCAACTGAGCCGTGGATGTTCGCACCCAACTCCAATGCCAGGGAATCATCCATCAGGATAGCCCATTGGGTCCCCTCCCCCAGTGTAAACCCGCAGTTTTCCCCAAAGGGGCGACTGGTACAGCGAAGATCCACCGACCCTGCAAACAACCTGCGCAGATTGTCGATTGTCGCCAGAGCGCCCATGGTCGAATAGCCATCCACCACCTCTGGCACGAAAGGCGCCTCAGCTGCGCCGATAATGGCGACCCTGGCACGTCCATAGCGAATATCCTCCACCCCGGCACGCAAGTTATACAGGTAGCTGGCACAGGCACCAGCCACGGCGCCAGTGGATCCCACATTACCCAACACATAAGCATTGACAAAATCCGCCGGCATGCTGTTCAGACCGAGCGCTAACTGCTTGGAGGTGACCCGTGAACCACGCAAGCGGGACTGTAATAGTCCCCCATTCCCAAAAGGATCCAATTGACTCATTGCCGAAGAAGCGTAGACCGAAATATTGTCTGGCCCCGCCGCAGCCACTACCTTTTCCCAATTGATCCCCATAGACTGCACCGCATCGGAAGCCCCGACTATTGCCAGTTGTAAGCCACGGGGATGAAAGCGCGAATTGTACTGCTCACCGGGCTCGAAACCGGTGGGTAACTGGCCTCCAGAGGCAACAGGGATTTCCCGATAACTATCCAGCATTACCGAGAGGCTTGCTGTGGTCACCCGCACCTTGCCACCGCTGGCATTGGCCTCCACCTGCCAACCTTCTGGCAAAGGGTGCGGTAGCTGACGCGTGGGCATTTCAAACTCCAGGCCATTGGCATTGCTCAACATCGCCGCCTGATGGAAATGACAATTGCGGTAGTCGTAAAACCGCTGCTCCAGTTCCCGCACCAGCGTACCCTGCAATACACGGCGCTCAAGATCGGCCTCCAAAGGACCTCCGGCGGCGGCACCGGTGCGCAGCCCCATCAACGCAGCCAGATCAGATAACGTCTCAATGCGCTCCTGATGGCCAAGTCTGTCCAGCACCAGACGGGCGTAACCCCGGTGGAAGGAACTACGCCCCGCGGGGTTAAAGCCCCCAAATGCGGTAATTACGGGAAGGCGCTGCATCCTGACCTCCAGGCAAACGCGAAAAACAACATGAATTGGTACAGGGAAGTGTAGGGGGTGGCGATTCTGCCCGGTTATGGGCATACTGGCCAAAAAAATTGAGTGTTTTGGCCAATGGCGCAAGTGCGTTTAGAGATGTAATGCGAACGGTTACCTTTCTCCTGATCGATCAGATGCTGGCAACCAGCACGGTTCTCCCGTTAGAAATGCTTCGTGGCGCCGAGAGTCGCGCTCGCCTTGAAAGCAAGAGTACCCCCCTGCGACTGATTACCGCCAGTCTCGATGGAGGTCCAGTAAAGACCCGCTGCGGCTTCGCCTTCCAGCCCGATGCAGCTCTGGGTGATACATCGGACAGTGACCTCGTCTATATTCCTGCCCTGTGGCGAAATCCACGCCCTGCCCTTAAGCGTAGCGGACAGCTCCTGAAATGGCTTCGGGCCCAAGCTGCATCGAGGGCCGTTATCAATGCGGTGGGCACCGGCGTCTGCTTTCTTGCGGAAGCAGGCCTGCTGGACGGTAAACCAGCAACGACGCACTGGCACTATTTTGAACAATTCAGCCTGGATTACCCTGAGGTCAAACTTAAACGGCAGTATTTTATTACACAGGCAGACAGACTGTTCTGCGCTGCAAGTATCAATGCCCTGGCGGATGTCACAGTGCATATGATTCGCCAGCTCTTCGGACCCGCCGTGGCCAGCCACGTAGAACGCAACTTTTCCCACGAGATACGGCGCCCATTCGAGGAGATTGCCTACTCAGAGGGGGCTGTGCATCTGCATCCGGACGAAGATATTGTACAGGCACAGGCATGGCTGAAAGAGCACTGCAATACGGAAATACGCTTGAGTGAGGTCGCGAAATTATTTGATATGAGTGTACGCTCATTTAACCGGCGCTTTAAATTGGCTACCGGGCAGACTCCTCTGCAGTACTTGCAGAATGTTCGCGTGGATATGGCTCGGGAGCTTTTGCAATCAAGCAACTTGTCCGTGAATGAGATTGCGGAAAAAGTTGGCTATCAGGACATGGGGCACTTTACGGCGCTATTTAAAAAATTCCTGGCCACCACCCCCAGTGAGTATCGCACCACAGTCAGGGCAAAATTATTCCGTGTAAACACCTGACCTTCGCACAAAAAATACATTGCAACCAGCAAATGGCAGGTCGGTCTTTACCCTCTGTGTGCACCGTCAGGAAATTCTGGCAATGAAAAATTCGAGCGTGCTTGGTCCCGGATTATGATAATACCCAATATCTACCATCGCGTTTTCATGGAATTTATACCAGACGAGTCCCCCGGCGGTAGAAAGGCGGGGTTTGAGGGGACAATTACCCGACCAAAGCGATGACAATAGCAATAGTGCGGATAGAGTGTGGTATCACTGTACCGCCATATGGCGGTACAGTACACATTAATAAGGTAAATCTGGCCGCTATTGTGCTGGATTTTTTTCACTTTCTGCATGTCGAAGCAGACTACTGTCACCAATTTCAATTTTGCGCGGCTTCATCGTCTCGGGAATTTCCCGCATCAATTCAATGTGTAGTAGTCCATTCTCAAGCTTCGCACCGGTTACCCTGACGTGGTCGGCCAACTGGAAGCGACGCTCAAAATTTCGCGCGGCAATGCCGCGATGCAAAAAGTTCCTTTGTGCCGTTTCTTCCGGTTTTTTTCCACTGACAATAAGGCGGTTTTGCTCGACCTGAATATCCAGCTCTGACTGCTCAAAACCAGCTACGGCCATGCTGATCCGGTAACTGTCCTCGCCTGTCAGCTCAATATCGTAGGGGGGATAGGCCGGCTGCTTCTGCTCACCGGAAGCCATGGTATCGAGCAAACTGGCCATGCGGTCAAAGCCAATTGCAGAACGGTACAAGGGGGTAAAATCAAAATTACGCATTGTCATATCCTCAATTCAGAGCAATATTAAATTTCGCTCGCCAAAAAGCCCGAGCGTTTACGCGGATAGTACTTTCACAAGTCAGCTACCACCCACAATGAGAATATATGGGCGTAAAAATGACATTCAAGGGTAAGAGTGGGAAATAACATGTCAAAAATGAAAACCAGGATGGGAAAAGCAACCTCGCGGCTGTTTATCGGCATTCCCCCCTGCGGTTCAACACAGGCGTATTTTGATGAATTGATCCGCCGTTGCAGGGCCAGAATTGAGCAACAACAACGGAATCAGATTCACTGGACCCGCCCGCATGACAGGCACTTGACACTTGGATTTCTGGGGGAAACCCCAGACTACCTGATCCCCTCTATCGAGCAGGGCCTGGTGCAAATTGCAGGAACAGTATCCCGCGCTAGTGGGCACCTGTTTTCCCTGACCCCCTTCCCGGCACAAAACGCCCACTTATTAGCGGCAGAGCTTACAGGCGACCCGAATCTGCAAAAACTGCATCAACTCTGCCAGCAACTCATTATCCACTTGGGCATGACACCGGGGCGGCGCAGCTATCGACCACATATCACCTTGGCGCGGGGTAGGGAAGGGTTTTGCGGGCTTGTGCCGGTACACTTGGATTATTCCATGCCTCTGAATACTATCGCCCTTTATAAAAGCATTCCGGCACCGGACAGCAGCCACTACCAGCGCCTATTTGAGACAGCCCTTTGCGGAATACCATTATAGCATTGGCTTGACCAGCACCTAGTTCAGTGCTTCTAGGGCATACTCGGGGTACATGACAAGTCGAGGTCGGGAGAGTCGGCGTGCATCAAAGACAAACACATAGCGCGTATCGTCATCTTCCGCAGGAACAGTCCGGCGAAACTTCCAAGAATTGATTTTATAGGTCTGCCTGCCCGCGTCGACAGTAGTCACTAAGCGGTATTGATCTTTCCCGAGGAACTCAAACGGCAGGCGCTTGCCACCGGAGGATCTCAATTCCAGGCTGTTGAACGTCTGCCTGTTCTCGCTGTTCTCATCCGCCAGCAGTTTGCGCAAACGCTCCTGCTCCCGCTGTACATAGGCCAGTAATTCCGAATCCACCTCGCGCTCAGCTGCAACCGGTACAGGTCTAGGCATAACCTCTGGCCTTGGAGCTTCTTGAAGGGGGGCGGACTTGAGTTCGGGCTTATCCAACCGGACGGCACTCTTCGCCAGGGCCGCTCTCCGCTCTGATTCCTCTGCCTGAGCAAGCATGGCCTTTACCATTTGGTTTACAGTTTCCTGTTGTGCGGAAATCCTGGCCCTAGTCTCAGTAATGGCATACTCCTCCTCTGCCAGCTTAGCCCGCAAGGTCCCGTGGTTTGCCTGAATAAACTTGAGGCGACGGCTACGGCTGTCAACGCCTCGCTCAGCCATGTCAAAACTGTGTTTTGCCTTGGTCAACTGCCGTTGAGTATCCACATTGGGGCTGGAATCGTAATTCTGTTGCGCCTTAGCCAATTCCAGGCGGCTTTCTTCATACTTCTGGTGGAGGCTCTCGAGAGATTCACGGGCGCGCTCAAGCTTGTATTCATAGGACAGAAGCTCGTTTTCAATATCCTCCTGTACCACCAGTCTGTTCTCGAGGGACTGCTCCAGACGCGCCAGCCGGTTCCTTTCCACCATCAGGGTTGGCTGTGACTGAGCCACAGCTCCGTCAAAAACTACCAAACCCGCCAAAAATAGCAGACAATATCGCTTTACCGCCATTGCTCAGAACCTATTTACCGATTTCGTATCACTTGTAAGATAAAAACGCAGAGCTTATTTTTTGCACAAACCCCAGAAGTCACTGCGTGTTACTGACAATCTTACGCGGGCCTCAGCACATGGGCAATGACCTTACATCCACTTGGGGAACCAGTTTGGTCAATACACCCGATTGAGTGCCTCAAATCAAGTAAAAGGCGCATTATCAAAGTTTATGTGACAATTTCCTGCAATAGCGCTTGATTTTTTTTTTAGCGGAAGCATTATGAGTATCAGGGAGAAGGTCGCTGAACTCAGCGGAATCCCGACCCGGACGTAAAACACTCTGGCTGCTTTGTCAGCAAATTTTCGTTACGCTCCCGTCGGCTCGGTACTTCCACTGCTGCAGGCTCGACCCCTCCCGCTAGGGCGCCCTTCCTTCTCGTAGCAATCCGCAAAAGCGGCCTGCATGGTTTCTTTTAACCGGAGGTAATTGCCCATGAAATCAACGCCTAACGATAACATTGTGTTCCGCGATATCGACAGATCAGCCGCCCTGGCTAGCACGGTATCGAAAAAGTTACATAAGCTGGAACGTTATTGTGGCGACATCATACACAGTCGCGTAGTTCTGGAAGCCCCCCACCAACACAAGAGCAAAGGCAAACATTTTAAGGCTTCCCTTGAACTTGCCATTAGTGGTAATCCCGTGACCATCAGCAGCGAGAGCGAATCCATTCATCGGGCAGTCAACGACACATTTGCTTCCGCCGAACGCTGCCTGAAAGAACGCGGTGAGCGCAAGAAGGCCCGGCGCCACCAATCACTTCGCGAAGCTGTTGAAGAACAGTGAAAATGAAGCAAGCGAGCATTTAAAAGAGGCCCTGCAGAGCAGATGTATGCCTCTTCTTTAGTATCAACTCCCAGCCGAGGCCGGAGAATCCACTCCGCCTCACTGATATCTTCCAGGAGATAACCAACTCCCTCTCTCGGGTCGATGCATTTAACCATCCACCGGAGAGCGCATGGTGACAAATTCTTCAGCTGCAGTCGGGTGAATCCCGATCGTCTCATCGAAGGTTTTTTTCGTCGCGCCCGCCTTGAGGGCCACCGCCATTCCCTGAATGATCTCCCCGGCATCTTCGCCCACCATATGTACGCCAATGACCTTATCGGTACTGGTGTTCACAACGAGTTTCATCAGCGTTCGCTCACTATTGCCACTCACCGTATGGCGCATTGGTCGGAATTCGGATTTGTAAATTGTTACCGGGATACCCGAATCCCTGGCTTCCTCTTCTGAAAGCCCCACAGTTCCAATATTTGGCTGGCAGAAAACAGCCGTTGGAATATTGTTGTAATCAATCTCAGCAGTGTTACCGGTTTGCCAGTGCCTTACCAGGGCCATGGCTTCCGCCAGTGCTACCGGTGTCAGTTGGGGCTCTCCCGTGACATCGCCCAGAGCGTAGATGGAGTCCACACTGGTGCGGAAGTTGTCATCCACCGAAATGGTGCCGTCTCTGTGCAGGACAACACCCTGTTTCTCCAGTCCCAAGCCTGCAGTATTAGCCACCCGACCGGTGGCATAAAGAACCATATCGACATTCAGGCCAGACCCATTGGCAGCATGCACAAGAAGACTGCCATCCTGCAGTTTTTCAATCGCACTGACATTGTGATTGAATTTCAAGTCCACACCCTTCTTGATCATTTCATCGCGCACAAAATTGCGAATATCCCGGTCAAAGCCGCGCAGGAACAAATCCCGGCGGTAGGAGAGGTGCGTATCCGCCCCCAGGCCCGAGAAAATGCCAGCAAACTCCACGGCGATATAACCACCACCAACCACAAGCACACGCCGGGGAAAGTCCGGCATGGAAAAAACTTCATTGGAGGTCAGCACAAGCTCGCGGCCTGGTATTTCCGGTACAAATGGCCAGCCACCTGTCGCCACTAAAATACGTTTCGTTGTGAACGACCACTCGTTGACGACAATGCGATGGGGATCAACAATACTGGCTCGGCCATCAAACACTGTGACCCCAGCATTGTCCAGTAGACTACGATAGATTCCATTGAGACGGGAAATTTCCTGTGCATTATTATCCCTCAATGTCGGCCAGTCGAACTCTGCACCCGGATTTTTCCAACCATAGGCTCTGGCATCGACAAAATCCTGGCTGTAGCCACTGGCATAAACAAACAGCTTTTTGGGGACGCAGCCCACATTGACACAAGTTCCACCCATGTAGCGGTCTTCCGCCACAGCCACTTTCATACCCTGCTCCGCGGCCATTCTTGCAGCGCGCACGCCACCGGAACCCGCCCCGATTACAAAAAGATCAAATTCGTATTCTGCCAAAGCAAACCCCCACCATTCGTTCAACTATTCTGCAGCTTCGGGAGCAGCAGTCGAAAAGAAAACTCTACTCTCAATCTAGTCTGGAACAGAAATGACTTTCTGTACTTAATAATCGTTGACACCCTTTCGCACTTTAGATATTCATGTGAAGGCTGTCACAAAAAGCAGCCCGGAAACAAAGTCACAATTCAGACAGTATGTTTAGCAGATAGAATAACCATCATTAAAAAAACAACTCCTGAGCATGATCATGAACTTTCCTATTAGAGCGACTCAGCGAGCCCTTGGGCTATTGATCCTGTTTATTGCCAACAGCCAGAGCTACGCCAATCCCCATCCCGCCTACCTGACCAACGACTACTGTAACAGTGTCGTGGAACAATTTATCGATTCAGGTATGCGCAGCCTCGACAAGTATATCAACGAGCATTTCAACCTGGAGTACACAGGGGGTATCCGCAATACCATAAGGTTTCTGGAGCAGAGACTGGAATGGCTGACCGAGTGCAATGATTACCTGATGGACACCTCCAACACCCATGTGTTCCACAATCAGGAAGACACACAGAATATCTTTACCGCTATCAATGCCTTAGCTCGGGAGCTGCAGCATGTCCGCTCTGGTGTTGAATACCGGGATGATGCCGGAAACAACAACCCAGCCCCCTTCATAAAACGCCGCTATAGGGACCTGGCCCAGCTGTTAGACCGGCATCATACACGCATGTTGATGCAGAGGCAGTTTCAGTAAAACCGCAGCCAGAGTCACCCAAATCCCGACCAGTATCGGGTTCGTGGCCTGTGGAGATTTCTTATGCAAAAGCATAAGGGGGAATCCCCGCCATTGGTGTACCCACCCCGCCGGGGACTTGGCGTCTTTCGTGGCTTCTAAGTAATCTAGCCAAGATCAAGGCCTGTCCTGGGTGCTTTGGCAGGTGCCTGGGGTCACAGGCTGCGTCCCGTAACGGCCACGAGCGACTGCCGAAAAGACCCCGGGCATACGCTCTTTCAGTCCAGCACCAATATTCCCTATCACCGTCCCCAACCGGGGCCCCTGCTTGCCCGCAAAAGGGATGGGCCTGCAACCCTGCAGGGTTGCTAAGCCAATACGGGCCACAAACAGGCTGGCACCAACCCCCTGCCCCAGACGCACGGAAATAGCTGATAGCACGCTGTCACCAACCAACTCAGGCCACAGCTCAGAAATTGCATACTCGCTGGCACCGCTGTAGGCCACCAGAGCCAGGACCTTTTTAAACAGGCGCCAGCGCACCACCATTGAGGGTCGTATACCGTAGATTTGCGCCACATCATCAATCATGCGCAGAGCCTGGCGCAAGGCAACAAGGATATCGATACTAGCAAACGGGCTTAAACCAACCAGGGTCCCCGTCGTGGTGGAATGGCGCACTACGCGTCTCAGCGCCTCCTGATCAAGGGCATGGAGAAAAGCGGTCTCAAGGTACTGCAACAGTTCACTGCTGTCATAGTAATCGGGGGCCACATCCAACACCCGGTCTAGTAAAGCTCCCTGGGGCTTACCGACAAAATACTCCTGTAACTGGCACCGAAAAATCTCTGCCTCTTCATGGCTGCGACAGTCACGCATCTGCGCGGCCATCACCCGGGTTTTCTCAAGTTTGCGCAAAGGCTGTCCGGCTCGAAAAAATTCCCATACCGAACTGACAATGGTGAATACGAAGGCGACGATCACCAGAGCGGCGAGCACTCCGAGGGCCCAGTGCTTATCCACCGCCCATGTGTATAACTGGCGCAACTCCCAGGCCAACACAGCCAGTACAAGTCCGGCTATCGACAACGATGCTGGCCTCAGCCATCTCAGGTGAAACGACGGCAGGCGCAATTCAGAAAAAGCGATACGGTCTGGCAGGGATTCTCCCGTGGTAATTGATCTGGGTATCTCCTCAGACTCTCCAATCAGCGCTTCCACCCGCGTTGTATCCCGCTGAGGCGCTTCCACTCCCAACTCTTCCAGTGGCTCAATTCGTGTTGTGCATCGCAGCGGGGCTTTGTTGTCACCGTTTGTCACACTTTGTCTCCCAACAGCAGATTTAGCAGCGCATCAACGCGAATATGCGGGATATGGCCAGACGCCATACCCAAGGGTGGGCGCAGCTGTGGTGGCGCGGCCCCGGTATAGTGGTTCCAACCCGCCTGGTCCGCTGGCAATTGGGAAAATATTTCTGCATTTTCAAAGCCGAGATAGCGCCCCTGCAGGTCGTGCCCTACCAGCATGCGCCGGCCACTGCGCTGATCCTCCCGGGAACAGCGCACGGCAGCAATTGCCTCACTGAAAATGGGCAGACCGCGATGGCGGGCTCCGCTAAAGGTCTGCTGCAGCTGCTGCCCCAGTAGCTGGCGCAACGCATCGTGATCCGCTGCGAGCACCTGGTCCACCTTGGTGGCGGCAAACAGTAGCCGGTCCACTTTTGGCTTCCACAGCCTGTTGAGTCGACCGGATTTCCCATAGCGGAAAGTATCGGCGATATGTGCAAACGCCAGACACATATCGTCCAGAGCTTGCTCCCCGGCGAACAGCGTACCGATTATATCCACCAGTATTAATTGCCTGTCCAGATGGCGGAAATGGCTTTTCACGAAAGGGGTGACCTGCTCCTGCACATAATCTTCATAGCGTCGACGCAGGACCTGGTAATTGCTGTTGTCCGGCATGGCCGCCAACGCCTCTGCGCTCATACCACGCAGGTCGAGCAGGGGCAGCAAACCGTAGTCTTTTTTCTCGAGCAGTGCACGGCCCGGCTGCAGATAACTTAGCTTGCTTTGCGTGCGGCACCTCAACAGAAATTGACGGTATTCCCCCCAAAGTCCCGCCAGTTGGGCCTCCTGCGCTGGGGCCTGAGGGGAGAGGGCTGCCAGCCTTGAAATCAATTGTGGCGCCAATCTGGCTCGCGAGTCGTCATTGATAATATGTGACTGATGTCGGCACCATTCTCGATAGTCCAAGCGCAGCAGCGGCAGGTCCATCAGCCATTCCCCAGGATAGTCGCGCAATTCCAAAATCAGGGTTTTGGTGCCCGCATTCCGAAATCGGTGGTGGCTGCGCAGATGGATGTGCAGCTCCAAGGCCGACACATCGCGGGTACTTTGCGGCCAACGGGGCGGTTGTGACATCAAGGCATCGAGGCAACCACCATAGTCAAATGGCGGCAGGCCGGAGTCGAGGGCGGGTTTTAATTCCGCACCGAGCAAATCACCCGTAAGCGCAGGGGCAAACCCCGGCAGCTGGGCCTTTTGGGGGTGGCTGAGTTGATAGATGAGGCTGGTGAGCAAGGTTGACTTGCCGGCACCACTGAAACCGGTGACACCAACGCAAATCCGGCGATCCATCAGCCGCTCCGTCACCCAGTGAGACTTTTCATGCGCGCTTTGTCTCCAGCGGCGCCACTGTTCCCTGAAGCGCCTTCTGCGCTTAGTAACATGATCAGCAGAGTTCACAGGCGTTTCAAATGCGGACCCTGTTATCGGTAATCTCATCGGGGAGACAACTTCCCAAATCAAAAATAAAGACCTGATGGGGATAACTCCCGCCAGTTAGCTACCGCCCTGATGGCGGCGCGCCTTAACACATTCAGGGCGAGATTTAATCTATCAGAGCCACATCTCCGGAGCCCATCACAGAAAAGGCGTCTCGGCGCGGGCGCTTTAAGACAATATCCCCAGAGCCCATCACCGAACCGCCGGCACTGTCCGCGTACAGACTGCGGCCAACAAAGTCCCCTGAGCCCATGATGCGAATAGTCACATCGGCAACCCGACCGTTGATCTGCATATCACCAGATCCTTTGATCTCAGCGGAAAGTTGTTCACCGGCGATACTGCCAATATGCAAATCGCCAGAACCGGTCAGAGAGGCTTCACCGCTGATCGCCAGGGCCCGGTCCAGAATCAGGTCGCCAGAGCCAGTGACAAACGCACTCAGGGTTTCCGCTGCCGCCTTGTTTACATACACTTTGCCAGAACCACTGACTCCCAGGTCAAGACTTTCACCCTCAATCCTCTCTGCACTGGCCTCTCCGGAACCGGAAACCAGTATTCCCTCCACCTGGGGCATGGTGACCGAGAACTTCACTTCCTGATCCTGACCCCAAGTGACAGTAACCACTCCAAACCAGTTCTGCCTGTTGTCCTCCACCGACAACTCCAAGGTATCCCCCTTCACCACAGCTTTAGCGTAAGGCATCGCCACGGCCGGGCCAGTGACACTCACCGAGAAATTCTCCCCCTGAATCACTTCCACATGAGAGCTGCCTTTAAGTGAAACACGGGTAAAGCCATCGACATCGAAACGCTTGGAGTCCATTTCCTGAGCCTGGGCGAGAGCACTGAAGGCTAAATATACAGCCACCAGCGCAAACAATGGGGCCAGCAAAGCTTTAGTCACAGTTGTCATTGTGAAGTTCTCATCATTATCAGTATTACATATCACTAGACTACTCGGAAAACCGGTTTGGATGCAGCACTGTCTGAACGATATTGGAGATACCGTGGCTCCAACAATCGAAAGGCTGATGGGGTAACGCTACAAGGATACAATATCTGCCAGATACGGATAGCGAAGGCCCTGGCAAAACCAACTGGGCAACCTGCTTACCAGTGCATAAGCGACAACCCTTCCCCACACCAAAAGGCCTACTGCAGTCATAATACCGCCATATATTGAGACCAACTAGTCATAAGAAGAAATTGCCGAAAGGCCCACTATACACACCCCGCCTCTACGCAACCGAGCTCAAGCAACGCATTGCGGATTTTCCCGGCCTCGGAGGCTAGCTGCTCTGGAGTAGCCGGCCCTTGTAAAGAGAAATCAAAGTCTGTCAACTGATCAACAGGTATCAGATGCAAATGCGTATGGGGCACCTCCAGTCCGGCAATCATCATTCCCACCCGCTTGGGCGAGTAAACTGTCTTCAGACCTTTGGCGACTTTTTGTGCGACCCTTATCAAGTGCGCTGCAAGATCAGCCGGCATATCATCCCAGTGATCAATCTCCTCTACCGGAATGACCAAACAATGCCCGGGTTTAATCGGGGAGATGGTCATAATTGCAACAGCTTTTTCATCGCGCCAGAGGAAATGCCCCGGTAGATCCCCATGGATAATTTGAGTAAAAATACTTGCCATCAATCGTCCCACCCCGTTGAAAATGTGTAATTGGTTCAATCGTGCAGTCTAATCGTGAGACAAAAAAACACAATGTCAAGTGACGGGAAATCTACAAGTAAATACCAATATTCTATTTGGCGTGCGTAAAAACAACATCCAGAACAACCTGTCGAACAGAATGACAATTTTCTTATGGCAAGTTGGCATACTAGGAGAATATGTCTTAGGCTCCACACCAATTAAAGCCTTACCATCATTGAGCCGGCGCATTTTGTGCACGAATCGTTACCAAGCTCTTTTTTGGCTCAGTACAATTTTATATTTCAGTACGCAATGCTCGCCGGGGGGGGAGACATGAACAGCCTGTTGGATCAGGTCGGTGGTGCTCAATTTGTCAACCGCACAGTCAGTGAATTCTACCAGGCCATAGGCCGCCAGCTTACCAGCTATGATATCGGCGAACACCGTAAACAGCAGAGCCGGCAAGCCCAGTTCCTCAGCCATGCGCTCTCTATCCAACCCGAGCCAGATCGCAGCAGCCGTGCAAGCTTCCTTGCCAAGGGACTGAATCCCGCTCTGTTTGATGCGCTTTTGGAGTACCTCGAAGCGCGCATGCTGGAACTGGGATTTTCCTGGCAGTTAAGCACCCACCTTGTTGAAACTGCCAGCCGTTTATATGGCGGATGCGAGCAGGATCTTTCTATCGCCTGTTGACTGTTCGGACACGCAATAGGATGTAGTATCGGCATGCCCTAGTTATCTCAACAGGGTAGGCCCCGCGACTTTTAGAGAAAGTGAGCGCGCTAGACGCTAAAGTCAGGGATTCTCGGCAGCCAATGCCATTGCCACAGTGCCCGGCCCAAGATTGATACCGCCGGAAAGACTCATCATGGATTTATACACTTTGACCTGGTGCTCCGCGGCAACCTGCAGCAGCACTTTGAAGCCAGGAATTTTCTCAAGATCCTGTAGTTTGCCGGCAATGCTTACCATCAGGATCGGAACGACCAACTCTCCTGTACGGATTTTGTCAACTGCGATCTGAAACAAAGTTTCAGTGCAGCGCGCATAGCCCCGTACTATATCTGTGACAGTACTGCCCTCGTGGTGGATAGAGAGGATCGGATGCAGCTTGAGCAAGCTGGAAATCTTGGCCTTAAACCAATTGATGTTGTTTTCATTTTTACTGCGTGCACGCTCGCGCACATAATAGACATCCCTGATTGCCGCATAGCCGTGGACCTTGCGACGAAAGCGCTCTACCTGTACCCGTACCTGTTCACCAGTCAACCCGCGCTTGATCAGCGACAGTGTATAAAGTGCCAGCAATCCCTGCCCGCTAAAAAGCGTATGCGAGTCGATAGTATGTACCCGCACATCCTCGTTACCGGGAAGACCACACAATGTATCGGCAGCGGCAACGGCATTCTGGTAAGTTGGGCTATTGGCGCTATTGATGGTTTGCACCACGATATCGCGATGCCCATCCTGCACCAGACCATTCAAGAGCCGCTCAACCTCAGCAAAAGAGGCAGGTCCCGTGACAATCTGGTGCGAGCGGTCCACCAGTGACAAGGTATAGAAGTGGGCCATCTGGGCCGGGTTGCGTCGATCATCGAAAGTGTCTTTGCCAACACTCACGGTATGGGGCAATACCGGAATGGAGAACTTACGCAAAAAATCATCTGGCAGGTCGCAGCCAGAATCTATGACTAACTGAACCATAAAATGCTCTGCAGGACAGTATTTGTTATCTTTTTTCTGTTATGACTGCCAACGTTAACACAAGCCAGCCATAGCAGGAAAAAATGATCCGGAGATACTGCAAAATCACCGACGACAACAAGCTACAGTGGCCTTATCAATCTGGCAAGTTAACAGCCTAACTCTGACCAATTGACTTGTCACCCTTCCGTTTGAAAGAGAATGGTTCACCAGTGTGAGGTTGCTCACATTCTACGAGCTATCACCAGCACTCCAATGCATCCGCGACAGATGAGAATGTCAAAGACAAAATGCGGAAGTAAATGGTACCAGTGCTCCAAACAACGAAACACATCCCATTTGATCAACACCTTGCGCATCCATTAGTGGGCATCGGTAAGACCTGTTGCCAGTGCCCGCCGCAGCACTGTAGTAAATAAATTGGATTGCAGACTGGCTGCCCTGAATAACAAGCCAGTCGTTTACCCGCAACAACTCACCTTTTTTATCTTTCGAAGTGAAGAGGCCATATAAAACCTGGAGCCCCATCCTAGAGCCTCGGAGAACGGTGCAGTGCAAATTTTCATTTTCAATGGGAACTAAAGGGTTACGGTAATTGCTGTTCCTCCGCAAGAAAGTGACTCTGCATTGATGTGTCCCTGGTAGCTCTCGACAATATCCACCACCACAGCAAGGCCAATCCCCTGTCCTGGCTGTTGCTGATCGGCACGCACGCCGCGCTGGGTAACCGCCTTCCAGGTTTCGCGATCAAGCCCTGGGCCATTGTCGACGACTCGGACCATCAGATTGTGTCCGTCGGGCATTTGTTCGACAGTCACGTCAACCCGGCCATTGCCGTACTTGTAGGCGTTATCAAGCAGATTGCCGAGCAATTCCATGAGATCCCCCTCATCACCGTAAAACAGCGTTTTCTCGCTGCAGTGACTGCGCACATCACTGGGTTTGTTGCGGTATACCTTTTCCAGCGCATCCAGAATTTTGTACATCAGTGGAGCTACTGGGATACCGCGCAAAATAGACTTGGGCGAACTGGTCACCGCCCGCTGCAGTTGGTAGTTGATAATACTGTCCATACGCTGCACTTGATCGGTCAAAACTTTGAACGCGGGCTGTGAATCGCCAGTTAAGCGTAATCCTTTCAATACCGCCAGTGGGGTTTTCAAACTGTGCGCCAAATCCGCCAGGGTGTGACGGGTTTTTTCCCGCTGGCGACGCTCGTTTTCAATCAGTAGATTCAGATTATCGGTGAGGGGACGCAATTCCCGCGGAAAGCTGCCCTCCAGGCGGTCGCTGCTACCGCACTGTATTTCCCGCAGTGCATGCGCAAGTACTCGCAACGGTGCAAATCCCCAGCGCAGCACCAGCCACTGGGCCAGCATCAGTAACAGTGCACACACGCCCAGCCAGCGCCAAATGGTGGAGCGGAACTGACCGATCTGCGCCTGCAGGGGGCCCGCATCTTCCAATACAATGAAGGTAAACGGGTGCTCAGTATCCAGTCCCCAGGCTACACCCTGGCGAAAGCTACTGTAATTTGCAACATCGCCGGGCAGAGCAACTTGCATATAAGACTGCTGCCCTTGAGATAGTGGATAGAATTTCAGCTCCGGCATCCCCAAGGCCGACTCAGAGCGCCAAACAATCTGCCCTTCGCCATTGATCACCGCACCTACCAAGCCGGAATCCGGCTGGTTAAAGCGCTGCTCGGGTAGCTCCGGGGGCAACACCAAACTGTCACCCTCCGGTTCCGCTAACGCCAGTAAAGTGTAGATATACAGTTGCAATTCCCGTTGCTTCGCCTCATCCAGAGAGGTGCGATAGGCGTGTTCCAGCACTCCCGAAATCAACAGCACAAAGCCCACCAGCACCAGGCTGGTGACCAGCGCAAGGCGGCCCTTGAGGGAACTGGACCAGAGGGCCATCACGCGCATCGACATCCGGACTTATCGGGGGATGACAAAGCGATAGCCGCGCCCACGCAGGGTTTCGATAGGGTTGCACTGGGTTGTCGCAGTGATTTTCTTGCGCAAGCGTCCGATGAACACCTCGATCACATTGCTGTCACGATCACAATCCTGTTCGTAGATATGTTCGGTCAGGGTGGTTTTGGAAACTACCTCATCGGGGTGCATCATCAGGTATTCAAGCACCTTGTACTCAAAAGAAGTCAACTCCAGCTCCACACCATTGGCCACTACCCGCTGGGAGCTGGTGTCCAGACTGATGGGACCGGCTTTGATGGTGGGAGAGGAAAATCCCGCTGAGCGACGTACCAGCGCATTGAGTCGGGCCAGCAACTCTTCTGTATGAAAGGGCTTTACCAAGTAGTCATCGCCGCCGGCCTCCAGCCCGGCCACCCGTTCCTGCCAGTGACCGCGGGCGGTTAGGATCAATATGGGGAAATGCCTCTCTTCACTGCGCAGACTCTGTATCACTTGGATACCGTCCATTCTTGGAAGGCCCAGATCCATCACCGCAATGTCATAGGGATATTCGCGGCCCAGGTAGAGCGCCTCCTCTCCATCGGGGGCCTCATCCACCGTGTAGCCAGCATCGCGCAGCGATTGCGCCAGTTGCTGTCTGAGCAGTGCTTCATCTTCGACTAAAAGTGCGCGCATTTGCTTTCCCTTTGTACAGTTGGTCTGGAGTAGTTGCAGCGGGCGTTTATTGGGAGATGCGCCCGCTTTGCTTGTCCACATAGACCACATAAACCTGGCTCTTATCCGACAACCCCTTTACCCGGTACACCGCCTGTCCATTTCTACGGGTTTCAGAGATTGCCAGTATTTTGCCTCCATAGCGCCGTTTCACCAGAGAGGCCGCCGCTTCACGGGAAATCTCTCTCCCCTGTACATGATGGTATTCAGGCTTGTGCGCCTCCCGTTCGGAAATCGGCAAACCGCGCACAGAGGCGGAACCTAATCCGGGAAACAGGGCAAGTATTAGAAAAAAAGTCCGTAAAAAAGTGCTGCTAGGTTTCACGATGCGGCTCCTGTGGATATCCAAATTTCCACCCTTGGCTGAGTCCGGCCGCCCTCGCTTTGACTCAAGGCGCCGGTGAGACAGCGACACGAACCCGGATGCTATCTCCAGGATGGTGATCGGTACGGGTCAGATACGACCGGTCATTATACCGATAGCGCACATCGTATCCGACCAGTTCCCTGCGTGTAGTGAATTCATCCACAACCCGGCAGCGGGGTTCCGTAGTGTAGTAAACCGGCGCGTTAGTACGACTGATCTGGTTGCCGACCAGAGCACCCACCACCGCCCCTGCCACTGTGGCACCGCCGCGGTGATGGTGGCGGCGGCTGCCCAGATTGTTGCCAATTGCCGCGCCGATCAGGCCGCCGACAAGGGTACCGGCGGGGGACGCTGGTTCACGGTAGGCTACCTGTTCCTCACGGCATTGGGTGCGCGGTGTGCGCACCTGTACATCGGTATAGACGGGAATGACTTCTGTCACCGGTGCATAGTCGTAGATATCGGCATCATAGGAATCTGTATAGACCCCCGGCCCCGCTTTGGCAGAAACACTCATACTCAGCAGTGTCACAATGGCCGCACCGGCCACAAGCTGTTTAAAGCATTGCACAATCAATCTCCCGCTATTTATCAACGGGGGTCAGATTAAGCAACTCGGCCTGAATAGACGCTGAATTACACCAGGCAGGCAACGGGAAACCAACTCCCTCCCGTACCAAATACCCAATTACCTGCCGGAAAAACCTTTCCCAGTCATAGGTTGACCACTCAGCCGATTTTATATACTGATCAGTTACCCCTCTACAACTTCTGCTCCGGGTACCTCATCTCCCAGCCAGCGCTGGGTCAATGTACCCGCTGTAATGGCTCCATTTACATTGAGTGCCGTCCGCGCCATATCGATCAGGGGCTCCACGGATATCAATAGCGCTGCGATGGTCACTGGCAAGCCCATTGCAGGCAGAACCACCAGAGCGGCAAAAGTGGCACCGCCACCCACACCGGCTATACCAAAGGAACTGATTACCACCACGGCAATGAGTGTTCCCAGCCACAGGGGATTCCAGACATCGATCCCCAGTGGCACGGCTACCATGGCAGCCAGCATCGCCGGATAAATCCCCGCGCAGCCGTTCTGGCCTATGGTCGCACCAAAGGATGCGGAGAAATTGGCAATTGCCGGGGAGTTGCGCAACTGATCCACCTGGGTTTCCACATTGAGCGGGATAGTGGCGGCACTGGAACGGGAGCTGAAAGCGAATACCAGCACCGGCCACACCTTGGTAAAGTAATGCAGCGGGTTTACGCCGTTGATCCATAACAACAGGCCATGCACCAAAAACATCAAGCCGATCGCACAAAAGGAAGCCAGTACAAAGCCGAGCAAGTTGACAATATCGCCCCAACTGGATTTGGCAATCAGTCCGGCCACCAAAGCCATTACACCATAAGGTGTGAAGCTCATGACCAGGCGCACCAGTTTCATCACCCAAACCTGTGCCACATGCGCAAAGCGCTCTATAGCCGCCCCCTCTTGCGGGAACTCGCGGCGCACCGCCAGTGCAGCAAGTCCCAGTAGCACTGCGAAAATAACCACTGCAATCACCGAAGTAGAGCGGTCTCCGGTCAAGTCCTGAAAAATATTGCGCGGGATAAACGAGGCGATAATCTCCGGGATCGCGAGGTCACTCACCCGTCCGATGCGCTCATTGAGAACTTCAGCCCGTGCAGCCTCACGACTACCCTCAACCAAACCGGCAGCGGACAATCCGAACAACTCCGCCATAGTCACGCCAATCAGCCCTGCCACTGCCGTTGTGCCCAGTAACACCGCCAGCACCGAAACACTGATTTTACCCAATGCCTGGGTGTGACTCACCTTCACCACTGCTACCAGAATAGAGGTAAGCACCAGGGGCATCACCAGCATGTACAGCAAACTCACATAACCGTCTCCCAACATCTCTATCCAGGGCAAAATCTCCCCGGGCATGGCCCCCCATCCCCGTGACAACTGCAGCGTTGCTCCGAACACAGACCCGAGGAGCAGGCCGGCAAAGACTGCCGGTGCAAGAGAATCGGTTCCCCTGTGCCAGCGGTGCAGGACGTATAACAAAACCGCAAAGAAAAACAGTAGAGCGAAGGAGCTGATATGCATGATCTATGAATCCCACCCCGGGCAAACTGGAAAGTGGCGGCATGCTATCAGTGATGCGCCAAAGCCCTATAGTTGCAATAGTTATAGTTTTATACAGTACATCGTGAATCGGACAGATTACTGCAGTGCCAACCTGAACTCTGCAGCGGTCTGGGGGCCTACCAATGTTTTTTTCCAGGTGCCATCGGCATTGATAATCAGGGTTGTCGGCAACACATCGGGCCGGGGCTGCCCCCAACGCCCGGCAGGCTCAGAGGACAGCACTGGAAATTCAATCCCCAGCTTGGCCATCTGCCCAGTAACGACAGGAATCGGCAGGGTATCAAAATTCACCCCCACCACCACAATATTTTCCTGGCTTTGTGCAAACTGGTTCAGTATCGGCACCTCTTCACGACAAGGCTTGCACCACAGCGCCCAGTAATTAACCAGTAAAATCTTTCCCTCCGTATCAATCGGTTCTCCACCAACAGTTTTCAAAACCCTGTCTGTATCACAGGCGCTTATTGCGCCGACCGAGCACAGAAAGACGGCCCCCAGGGTGCTTTTCAGCTTTTCTTTTATCGTTGTCAGACACATCGTTTCCCCCCTCATACCGGGCTGCTTCACCACTATTGGTTTCAGCCTCGCCCACAGGCGCAGCACCGTGCTGCGCTGCATCTTCGCAATCACAGGCAGCCTTGAACAGCGCTCCAATAGTAACCCTGAGTTGTTCGCTGGCAAAATCTCGCGTCTTGGAAAGGCGCCGCTCCACCTCGCTGTACCATCGCAACCCCGGCAGGTCCTCCGGAATGTCACCGGGTATCCACTGGGGACTGAGCCAGGCGGTCAATTCCATCAGTGGAACAGTGTTCAGGTCGCGCATCAGGACATAATCATTCCTGTCGGTCCGGGTGAGAACCCCGTGATCCTGCAGTACCTTGCTCAGGCGCCGCCACTGGCCAAACTTGATACCCACCAGAGCAATATCCCGCTCGCGCAAAGGCTGCCCATGCCGGCCGCCGGTATACAGCTGCCAAAGTACAATCAGGGTTGCCACCAGGTCCGTATGCCGGCGCCCCTGAGTCGCCGACTGATACATTGAAAGGGTGCGCACAAGCACGCATCCCGCCAGCACCAGCATCCACATCAGATAAATCCACAGCAGAAACAGCGGCACAAAAGCAAAGGCCCCATAAATCGCCTGCACCGAACTGCGCGCAACAATGACCCCAAACAGGTATTTCATCACCTCAAAGGCGATTGAGGTAATAACACCACCTTCAATCCCGTGGCGCAGGGGCACGTAACAGTTGGGTACCGCGGTAAAAAGCAGGGTAAAGATGGCACTGGTAAAAATAAAAGGCAGCAGCCTCAACGCAACCGCCATCAAACCCAAACCATCCTCTCCGCCCAGAAACAGTTTCTGGGACAACAGATAGGTACTGGTGGCCAACCCCGCGCCCAACAGAATCGGCCCCAGGCTGAGTATCGCCCAATAGAGCAAGAAACTGGAGACCCCACTGCGTCCACGGGATACGTCCCAGATGGAATTGAAAGTTCCTTCGATACTGCGCAGCATCAGTCCGGAAGTAATAATCAGCATGGCGATGCCCACACCGGTGAGGCGCTGGGCCTGGGTGGAAAAGCTGCTGATATATTCCTGCACCTCACGCCCGCTCTGGGGCACAAAGTGGGAAAAAATCTGCTCCTGCAACTTGCTCTGAAGGCCAGCAAAGTCCGGAAACAACGACAACATCGCATAGCTCACAGTCACCAGCGGTACTATCCCGAACAGGGTGATATAGGTGAGGGCCGCCGCGCTCCGCTGGCAGCCCTTCTCGTTGAACAGTGTCCACAGTGACACCGCAAAGCGCCGCCAGTGATTCACCCAGTTCCGCATGGTGGTTCCCGTTTTGATATCTTGCGCTGTGCGAACGCTTGCACAACAGGGCAGTACTTGCCCAAGCTTAGAACTCCGCAAGGTTATTCGGTTAGAATACGCCAAACATTAACAGGATATCGCCAAGATGTGGACGATTTACCACAACCCTCGTTGTTCAAAATCCCGCCAGACCCTGCAGCTATTACAGGAACAAAGACTGGAGCCGGAAGTGGTCCTCTACCTGGAAACACCACCGTCGGCACAGACCCTCAAGGAGATAATTGCCAAGCTCGGCACCGGCGCACGTGACTTAATGCGTCACGGAGAGCCACTTTACAGGCAGTTGAACCTGCAGGACAAAACACTGAGTGAAGCACAGCTGATCAATGCAATGGTGCAGAATCCCATTCTGATCCAGCGCCCGATTGTTGTTAAGGGCGAAAAAGCTGCCATCGGACGCCCACCGGAAGCGGTACTGGAGCTGATGTAATGGATGCGGGTTTACCGGCTGCCTATGTTCTGGTGCTCTATTACAGCCGCACCGGCGCCACTGAGCGTATGGGTGCAGAGCTTGCCCGCGGTGTGGAGTCATCGGGCATGACCGCACGCCTGCGCACAGTGCCCAGTGTATCTCCTGACACCGAGGCCAGCTTGGCGCCGGTACCCAGTGAGGGCGCCCCCTACTGTACATTCGAGGATCTGCGCCACTGCGCCGGCCTGCTCATGGGCAGCCCCACCCGCTTTGGCAACATGGCCTCTCCGATGCGCTATTTCCTCGATCAAACCAGCGATCTCTGGCTGGAGGGCAGCCTGACTGGCAAGCCCGCTGCAGTATTTACCTCAAGCAACAGCCTGCACGGCGGGCAGGAGACCACGCTTATCTCCATGATGCTGCCATTGTTACACCACGGCATGCTGATCGCCGGTATCCCCTATTCCGAGGCGGGGCTGAATCGCACCCACACAGGCGGCACTCCCTACGGTGCCTCGCACTGGGCCAGAAACGGTACCAGCACACTGAGTGAGGATGAAATTACCCTGTGCCGGGCACTCGGTGCCCGCATCGGCAGGCTGGCCGGGACTTTGCGACAAACACCAACCAGTGGCGGGATTGGGGGCTCTCAGTGAACCAAGCCGTGCAGTACAAGCTGAAAATGGCACTGACCATCAACTGGTTCTGTTATATCGGCCTGCTGGTGCTGTTTGCGGTGTGGAACCTGTTTTTGGAGGGCGGTTCCATCCCGCTGTGGTGCATACAGACCCTACCGCTACTGCTGGTGTTGCCCGGCTTGATGCAACAACGCTACCGCAGCTATCTGTGGCTCTGTTTCATCCTGCTTTTGTACATCACCACCGGTATTGTCGACGTAATGATGCCTACACGCGGCTGGCAGGATGGCGCCATGCTGGTCTTAAGCCTTATTCTATTCTTTTCTGCAATGATGAGCAGTCGCTGGCATCGCCTGCAGTAGCCCCTTGGCAGACACCCTACCTATGATTCAAAAGAAAGATGCGCGAAAACGACTGAACCCCCAACGCGCTAAGGAGTTTTGAGGTTTGACTGATTCACCCCCCCAAAAAGGCCTTGTGCGCAGTTTTTTCAGTGCTATTGGCGCTTCCATTACTTGGTTGAGACGTGTGTTCACCAACCTGCTGTTCCTGTTGGTGCTCTTGTTTCTCGGTATCGCCATCTTCAGTAAAGATGACCAACTGGCTGTCCCCCAGGGCGCCGCTCTGCGCGTGGCGCCCAGCGGCTTTCTTGTGGATGAACTCTCCCAACCCGCCACGCTGCCAATCTTCCTGGGAGGCTCAAACAGCCCTATGGAGGTTCGCGTCAAAGATCTGGTCGATGCAATCGACCATGCCGCCAAGGACAAGCGCATCTCCTCACTGGTACTGGAAATGGATCAGATGGTGGGGGGCAGCCTCAGCAAACTGGACGAAATTGGCGCCTCCCTGCAGCGCTTTAAAGCCGCCGGCAAGCCCATTTACGCGGTGGGGGACAACTATACCCAGGCCCAGTATTTTCTCGCCAGCCACGCCGACAAGGTCTATCTAAACCCCATGGGCTCGGTGATACTCACCGGTTTTGGGGTCTACCGCAATTATGTAAAAACCGCGCTGGACAAGCTGAAGGTGAATTTCCATGTGTTCCGTGTGGGGGATTACAAGGACTTTATCGAGCCCTACACCCGCGACAACATGTCCCCCGCCTCTCGCGAGAACAACCAGCGCTGGTTGCGCGAACTCTGGGGTGAATACACCGAGCAGGTGACCGGTCTGCGCAACCTGCCCGCCGAAAGTATCGATTTGTTTATCGATGAGCTGCCTCAGAAGCTGTCGCAGCACGGGGGCAGCTGGGCCGAGGCGGCACTGGCCAATAAATTGGTGGATCAACTCGCCAGCCGCAACGAGGCCATGGAAGCACTGAAAAAAGCCATCGGCGAGGATGAAAAGAACACACGTAGGTACAAATCCATCGATGCCCTCAATTACCTGCGCAGCCGCACCCTCGCCGACACCGCCAGGAAACTCCAGCAATCCAGCAAAGTCGGTCTAATCACCGCCAGTGGCACCATTGTCGATGGCCAGGCCCCCGCCGGCAGAATTGGCAGCAAGAGTCTGGGCAAGCTGATTGCCCAGGCGCGCGAGAAGAAAGTGGATGCCCTGGTACTGCGTATCGATAGCGGTGGCGGTTCCGCCTTCGCCTCGGAGGAAATTCGGCAGGAACTACTAGCCACCCGCGAAGCGGATATTCCAGTGGTGATTTCCATGGGCAGCGTGGCTGCATCTGGTGGATACTGGATCGCCACCGCTGGCGACCGCATCTGGGCTTCCCCCGCCACCATCACAGGTTCAATCGGCGTATTCGGCGCCTTCCCAACCTTTGAGGACTCCCTTGAATCCATCGGTATTTACACCGATGGCGTGGGCACCACGGACCTGGCCGGAAGCATGCGCCTGGACCGCCCCCTCTCGGAAGCGGCCGCCAGCATACTGCAACAGGGGGTCGACAACACCTACGCACGCTTTCTGCGCATTGTCGCCGAAGCCCGTGGCAGCACCCCGAAAGAAGTACACAAAATTGCCCAGGGACAGGTGTGGACCGGACGCGCCGCAAAGAAGCTGGGGCTGGTGGATGACCTGGGCAATCTCAGTGATGCCGTCGCCGACGCGGCACAACTTGCTGGCGTTGAAGAATACGATATCCTAGAGATTCAGCGAGAAATGACCCCAGGCGAAAAGTTTCTGCGTGCCCTGAGTGACAATGTGGACGCACAGCTCGCCGCACGCCTTGAAGCCAATCTGCCTTTAGGGGCTTGGTTGAACAGCGTACAGCCTGTATTGGCGCCAATTGCCGAACTGCAAAGCTACCGCGACCCCCGCGCCCTTTATCTGCACTGCCTGCCCTGCCAGGCGCCCTGAGTCCCGTAAGCTACCCCCTGTGCGTCGGCTCAATGCCGGCGCTCACGCCCATAAAGCCCGCGCAATTCGGCCTTGGCCGCTTCCAGTACCCGACGCCTGCGTGCAGGCAAGCGCTTGCCTGCACGATTGATATAGAACGTCAGCATCGCCATGGCGGAACGGTAGGGATCGGATTTGCGCTGCCCACGGGTCTCAGCCGCCCTTTTCAATGCCCGCGCAATGGCTCTTGGGTCATCCAGGTTGAACAGTCCTTCGCGCAAATCCAGGGCATGGCTGCTGCGTGTCACCCGCTCAGACCAATTGCTACTGGTACTTTTACTTTTCACCACACTCAACGAAAACCTCCGGCAAACCGGGCTTCACTGCTAATGGTAGGGTGTGCGCTTGGCAGTTGCCCATGCTCTCTGGCGGCAGGCCTCACGCTGTACTATCGGGCACTTTTATTCGGCGCAGTGCCCCGCTTACCGCCGCCAGCACAAACGCCACAAAACTCAGGATACCAGCCCACAGCAGGGTGGTTAGAGGCGCTGCGTATTCGCTCAACACACCCGCCGCCAGAGCACCGAGCGCTGCAGAACCAAACAGGGCTAACTGGTAAATGGATATGATCCGACTGCGGTAATCCGCCGGTGCCAGTAACTGGACGATACCGCGCCCCAACCCCGCAGAGGCCGCTGCAACAGCACCCCAGCACAGGCACAGCAAGATCAGGCCCAGAGGCGTGGGCCCGAAGCTAATGGCAACCAACAGAGCCGCGCTGTAAAGCAGGCACATCAGGATACCCCGCCCCGGCTCCGGACCCTGGCCACGGCGTAACATGGTCACTGTGGCGGTGACCGTACCGGCCACAAAGGCCAGCTGTAGCGTTGCATAGTAACTGGCGCCGCGACCGTAGCCCTCAGCCAGCAGTGGCAGCACTACCAGGAATACGCCGATGTGCACAAACCCGTTAAACGCCATCAATGCTGTGAGTTCGCGGAGTACCGGACGCCGCCAGGTCTGCGAAAGACCGTCGAGAATCAGTGCATGCGGGCGTTGTTCCACCACATCCACACTGACATCGCGCTCCCGCAGTGAGAGAAGGAAAACTGCAGAGAGCAGCAACGCTGCAATCTGCACCCCCAAAAGGAACTCCAGCCCCCACTGATCAAAACGACTGGCCAGCAGCATGCCGGCAGCCTGACCTCCGTACTGTGCCAGCATCATCCAGGTAACCGTTGTCTGCACACACCGCTCCGAGGACCGCCCTTTTGGATTGTGGGCACTGCGCTGTACCAGATTGTCCCGCGACGGCTGTAAAAAAGCACTGCAGATTCCCAGACAAATGCCATAGGCCAGCAGCACCGGCAAACTGATAACAGACAGGGTGAAGCACAGCAGCAGCGCTGTGTGGCACAGGGACAGGCCGAAGCAGGCCAGCGCCGACACCACGGCGGGATCGCGCCGGTCCGCCACGGCACCCCCAAACAGCAGCAGGAGCAGATTCGGCAGCAACACCGATGCCTGTACCCAACCCAATTGTAACGCCGGCAGATTCACCACCGTGAGGGCGATCCAGGGCAACAGAATCACCTGCAGACCGGTGGCCAGGGAAGTACCACTGTAGCCCAGCAGGAATCGCTGCAGCCTGAGCGGTATCTTGAGAGAGAGGTTGTCCAAGGGTTATTGCTCTGTCAGCGCCTGTCCATCCCGCGCACGCTGGATCGATCCAGGCAACATAAGGCGCCATCGCAACAGCCGGCGCAAAGTGCTCAGCGCGGCCTGATCTTCACCGTAAGCCGCGCCCTCGAAAGCGTCGGTGACACCTTGGGCCAGAGCTGCCAGCTGCGGTCTGGCCTCGCCGATACGCCGCGCATAGTCCCGCGGTGTCTCGCCTGTGCCACGCACCAGTCCTGCGCGCGCCATACGCCGGCAGAATTTATCATAGAGGCGTTCTGCCGGGGACAGCTTGCCCCCCTGGCCACCGCGCCAAATCCATAGCAGTAGGCCCAGCAGTACCACTGCGGTCGGCACGGCGAGTAACAGCGCCATGCGCAGCGGGGAAATTTCGCCCAACAGGCGTTGCAGATAATCCCGCTGCCTGTCCCCATCAAAACTTACAACAGTCTGGTACCAACGGTAGTTGATCCTGTCCCACTGCAGGCGCAGTTTCATCACAATATCCACACGGTGCCAAGGCAGCAGGGCATCCTGCATAAACTCCGCCCCTGCCGCACTCTCCAGGCCATCGCGCACCCGTTCCGGTGCTACCGCCGCTGTCGGATCTACCCGCAGCCAACCGCGCCCTTGGTGCCAGACCTCCGCCCAGGCGTGGGCATCGTATTCCCGTACCAGCAGGTACTCCTCGCCGCTCACCCATTCCCCGCCCTGGTAACCGGCCACCACCCGCGCGGGTACGCCCGCAGCGCGCATGGCAAAAACATAGCTGCCGGCAAAATGCTCACAGAAGCCCTGACGACTGTCGAACAGGAACGCGTCCACACTGTCGCTACCCAGGGCCGGAGGACTCAGTGTGTAAGTGAACTCCCGGTTAAAGCGCGCGAGCAACTGTGCGGAAATATCACTGGCACCCAGGCCCTGCCGGCGCAGGCGCACCACCCACGCGCGAGTGCGCGCATTGCCGGACGGCGGCAGCTGCAGATTGCGACGTCGCTCGGCGCTGCTGAGCGGCACCGGCGGACCCTGGGAATCCCTGGGCCAGGAGCGCACGTCATAGGCGAAACGGCTAAAAACCGGCGTGCGCTTGACCAGGCGATCATCGGTGGTGGCCCCTACCCCGGCACTGTCGGAAGCCGGGCGTGCCAGCGCGAACAGCCACGGGACACGGCTTGGCTCCTGGATCACCTGGTAGCGATAGCGCGGACCCACTTGTGGCAGGGGCCGCTCGCCACTTTTCCAATACACTCGCCCCCCGTTGCGAGGGTCGACAGCAAAACCCTGGCGCCAGGTGCGTCCATCAAATTCGGAGTAGACCAGGCCGCGCCAGTAGCGTTGTTCCGGCGGCGGTATGGGGCCGTCGAAAGCGATGCGCAACACCGGTTTGTCGGATTTGGACAGGCGGGTAAAGTCCCCCGGCGCCATGGAATCGCTCACCCCGGTACGTCCCGCGGCAGTGTCCTGGGGCACAGACCAGAGTGGCCCCAGGCGCGGCATCGCCACAAACAGCAGCAACATCAGCGGCGCAGCCTGGGCCAGCAGGCGGGTTGAGAGACCCAGGGCCCGGCGCGGGCGCGCACTGAAGCCGCCCGACTGTGCGGCTAATGCGGCTGTAATCACTACCACACAGAGCAGGCCGTAAAGGGCATAGGGAATGGTCTGCTCCCGTACAAACAGTGTCGCCGCCACGAAATAGGCCAGCAGCAGACTGACAAAGGCGTCGCGGCGGCTCACCAGCTCCAGATTTTTCAGGGTGAGGGACAGTGCCAGCAGCGCCACCATGGGTTCCAGTGCAAACCAGCGTCGGTAGGACAGTGACAGTCCTGCTGTGGTCAGCAAAATCACCAGCAGTTTCAGGGTACGCCCAGGCAGGTCGCGACGCCCACGGAAAACCTCCAGGCGCCAGTAAACCGCAAAAGCCCAGGCAAAGGGAATCCACAGGGGCAGCTGGGTGAACTGGGGCAGCAGGGCGACAAACTGCGCGGCAAAAATCCACACCAGGCTCTCGCGGGGTAACCATTCCCTGGCGCTCTCCATCAGCTCCCCCACTTCGGGAACAGGGCCAGGGCTTGAAGTACCTGTTGCTGATGTTTCGGCCCCAGGGCAGGCGCAATACGGGTACCGGGCAGGCGCAGGCCGTAGGCAAGCTGCTGTCTCTCCGCCTGCAGTGCCCAATGGCACAGGTTGCTCAGGCGGGTCTCCACATCCCGTCCGTTGAGCAACTCCCAGTCCAGCCACAGACGCCCGTCAGTGCGGCTCTCGTACTCCTTGCTGTAGAGGTCCCGCCCGGCAGCGTATTGTTTCCAGGCCAGGTGGCGCAGTGAATCGCCGGGCTGATACGGCTTGAGGGTGTTGAGGTCATCGTGCCCGCGGTGCACTTCGCCACTCTCGCCCTCGCTCTGCGCAACACCCACAGGGAGTGGACCGGCAGATACCGGCCGCGGGTACACCAGAAACTCCACATCCAGGTCGAGCCAACTCCAGCAGCAAAACAGGCCCAGGGGAAAGCGGCTCTCTATACGCAGGCGCGGAGCCTGCACCCGCCCCCGCGCCACCACGGGCGCAGTAATGCAGACATTTGTGCCGGCTTGGTCATACAGGTCCACATACCTCCCCCCTTCCGGAGGCCAACCCAGCTGTATCCGCTCCCGTTTACGCCTGCCTTCACGGCGGACATTGATGTCCGCCTCGGCAAAATCTCCCACAAAAGCCGGGCGGGTGCTCAGCAGTTGCAAATGCAAATCCACTAGGTTGGCGAAGGTATGTACCGGTAAAACCACAAAAACACTGGCCAGTAAAAAGGTCAGGGCAAATACCAGATTGTTTTCGTAGTTGGTGGCCAACAGCCACAACAGTGCGATCATCAGCAGGAAGCCGAGCCCCGCACGGGTGGGGAGGATAAACAGGCGGCGGTGATTGAGGACGATAGCGCGGGCGCGGGGCGCACGCCGGTTGAGCCAGCGCTCAGCCAGCGCGCGGAAAGGGTTACCTGCGGTGTTGCGGGTCACACTCATCTGCTCAGGCCGCGATAATATCCACTTGGCGCATCAGGCGCTCCACCAGATGGTCGCCATTGCCGCTGTCGCTCTGCAGGCGGTGTCCGGCTACGGAGGGTAGAACCGCCTGTATATCCTCCGGCAACACATGGCCGCGGTTGTGGATCAGGGCCCAGGCTTTCGCCGCACTCAATAGCGCCAGGGCACCCCGCGGCGACAGACCCACGGTGCAGTCGGGACTACGGCGTGTGTACAGCACCAGCCGCTCCAGGTAATCCAGCAGGCTTTCAGAGGTTTTCACCTGACCCACCAGATGCTGCATTTTCTTCAGGGTGCTGATATCGATGCGCGGTTTTATTTCGGCCAGTTGCCGGCGGGGGTCAGTACCCAGGAACAGAGCCCGCTCTGCTTCACGAGTAGGATAGCCGAGGCTGATCCGCATCAGGAAGCGGTCCAGTTGGGATTCCGGCAGGGGGAAGGTACCCGACTGCTGCAGTGGGTTCTGGGTGGCGATGACAAAAAACGGCTGCGGCAGCAACCGCGTCTCACCATCCGCGCTAACCTGGCGTTCCTCCATGGCCTCCAACAGGGCGCTCTGGGTTTTCGGCGATGAGCGGTTGATCTCGTCGGCCAGCAGCACCTGGCTGAACACCGGACCTTCATGAAAATGGAACTGGCCCGATTGCCGATCAAAAATCGACACGCCGAGGATATCCGCCGGCAGCATATCACTGGTGAATTGCACCCGCTTGTAGGAGAGGCCCAGCACCTGCGCCAGCGCGTGCGCCAGGGTGGTCTTGCCCATGCCGGGCAGGTCCTCAATCAGCAGGTGGCCCCTGGACAGCAGGCAGGCTAGCGCCAACTGCACCTGGCGCTCTTTGCCCAACAGAACACGGCCAACATCGGAAACGATAGCGGAAACTATTTTTTGCACGGCAAATCCAATACTGCTCAATATTGCTCTGGCCGTTTTGCGGCCCCGTGTCGGCTCCCCCATCACCAGCAGGGACGGCCACCCAATCGCCCGTCCGGCGCCGGTTGATGTCGCCCCACTATTCATCATAGGCGCAGGGGCCCCGCCCCCACCGTGCTAGCGGTAAATCGCGACACTTACAGCCGGGACAACCCCCGCATCAGGTCGCGCTTGAGATCCTCTACATGCTCGAGCCCTACGGAGATGCGGATCAGGTTCTCCGTGATGCCGGCACGGTTTTTATCTTCTTCACTGAGGCGCCCGTGGGTGGTGGTGGCCGGGTGCACGATGGTGCTCTTGGCATCACCCAGGTTGGCAGTGCAGGACAGGATTCTGCAGCTGTCGATCACTGTCCAGGCCTGCTCGCGACCACCGCGCACGGTAAAACTCAATACCGCGCCAAAAGCGGTCTGCTGCTCTCGGGCAAGTCGGTGCTGGGGATGTTTGGGCAGGCCGGTATAATTGACCCGCTGCACCACCTCCTGCTCGTCCAGCCACCAGGCCAGATCCAACGCGTTGGTACAGTGGGCCTGCATCCGCAGGCTCAACGTCTCCAGCCCCTTGAGGAACACCCAGGCGTTAAACGGACTCATACTGGGTCCGGCGGTGCGCAGGAAAACCACCAACTCGTCTATGATTACCTCCCTGCCCACGGCGACACCGCCCAGGGCGCGTCCCTGGCCATCGAGGAACTTCGTGGCGGAGTGCACCACGAGATCGGCACCGAGCGCCAGTGGGCGCTGTAGGGCCGGGGTGCAGAAACAATTATCCACCACCAGCAGTGCACCGGCACTGTGGGCCACTTCCGCCAGGACGCGGATATCCGCCACCTCGCAAAGCGGGTTGGAGGGGGTTTCCATAAACAGCAGCCTGGTGGAGGCATCCACCGCCTGCTCCCACGCCTCCATATCGGTGAGATCCACATAGCGCACACCCACACCGAATTTTTCCATATAGCGCCCGAACAGCGCTGTGGTGGTGCCGAACACACTGCGGGAGCAGACCACGCTGTCGCCGCTTTGCAGCAGGGCCATGCAAATACTGAGAATGGCGGCCATGCCACTGGCCGTCGCCACCGCGGCCTCGCCACCCTCTAAAGCGGCGATGCGCGCTTCAAACATGCGCACGGTGGGGTTGGTATAGCGGGAGTAGACGTTTCCGGCACTCTCGCCGGAAAAACGCCTGGCGGCTTCCGCGGCGGAGGGAAAAACGAAGCTGGAGGTGAGATAGAGCGCCTCTGAGTGCTCCCCCTCCGGCGAGCGGACCTGCCCGGCGCGCACCGCCAGGGTTTCTAGAGCGTAACTGTCGTCTTCAAGCATATACCGCTTCCCGGTCAGTATTTACCGAAGCGGTCATCTTACCCGAAATGGTGCTCTATGGCGCCCTCTTCTGCTGTGAAGAGCGCGCTGGAGGTCACCTACAGGGCACTGGTATCAACCTTTTTGCGCTTGGCCTCGTCGTTGCGCGCCGTGTGCAGGTCGTCGAGGTACTGATCGTCCACATCGCGGGTAATGTAGTTGCCGTCGAACACGGAGCAATCGAAACGGTCGATTTTCTGGTTACCGCTGCTGGAGCTGAGTACCAGATCCTCCAGATCCTGATAGATCAGCCAGTCGGCACCGATCTCCGCACAAATCTCCTCGGTGGTGCGGCCGTGGGCCACCAGTTCATTGGCGGATGGCATATCGATACCGTATACATTGGGGTATTTCACCGCGGGGGCGGCGCTGGCGAAATACACCTTCGCGGCACCGGCATCGCGGGCCATTTGTATAATTTGCTTGCAGGTGGTGCCACGCACAATGGAGTCATCCACCAGCAGGACATTCTTGCCGCGGAATTCCAGTTCGATCGCATTGAGCTTCTGGCGCACGGATTTTTTGCGCTGCCTCTGTCCGGGCATGATAAAGGTACGGCCGATATAGCGGTTTTTCACCATACCTTCACGGAACTTCACACCCAGGCGGTGGGCCACTGTCTGGCCGGCAGTGCGGGCGGAATCGGGGATGGGGATCACCACGTCGACATCGTGGTCCGGGCACAGGCGCAGAATTTTGTCTGCCAGGTGCTCGCCCTGGCGCAGGCGCGCCTTGTGTACAGACACACCGTCCATAATGGAGTCCGGGCGCGCGAAGTACACATGTTCAAAAATACAGGGAGTCAGATACGGGTCCCCGGCACACTGCTCGGAGTGCACTGTGCCGTCCAGCTCGATATAAATCGCCTCACCGGGCGCCACGTCCCGCACCAGGGTGTAACCGAGCACATCCAGGGCCACGGATTCGGAAGCCACCATATACTCGGTACCCTTTTCCGTTTCACGTTTCCCATACACCAGCGGGCGGATGCCGTTGGGGTCGCGGAAGGCGACGATGCCGTAACCCACAATCAGGGCCACACAGGCATAGGCACCGCGCACGCGCTTATGCACGCCGCGCATGGCAGTGAAAATATCATCCGCTTTGGGCTGCAGCTTGTGCAGTTTGTGCAGCTCGTGGGCAAAGACATTCAGCAGGACTTCGGAATCGGAATCAGTATTGATATGGCGCAGGTCCTGCTGGAAGATCTCGTCCACCACTTCTCGCATATTGGTCAGATTGCCATTGTGAGCCATGGCAATGCCGTAGGGGGAGTTCACATAGAACGGCTGCGCCAGTGCGGGACCGGAACTGCCCGCCGTGGGATAGCGCACATGACCGATGCCGAAATTACCCTTCAAACGCTCCATATGGCGCGCGCGGAATACATCGCGCACCAGACCATTGGCTTTCTGCTGGTTCAAGCGGTCATCGTCACAGGTCACGATGCCGGCGGCATCCTGCCCCCGGTGTTGCAATAGGGTGAGGCCATCATAGAGCTGCAGATTGACGTCACTCTTACCGACGACACCGATAATACCACACATAGTTTTGACCTTACTTGATCGAGAAAGCGGCGCTAGCAGCCGATTAAAACAACGTTACGAAGAAGTCCATGACGGACTTGGCCAGCGCCCGCGTACTGCCCTCGAACTCAAGGAAATGGGCAATCAACACCGAATCCCCCCACCAACTGTCCTGTTCCACCGGTACCAGCGCCGGCGCCAGTATCAATAGGGCCATCACTACAATACCGCCACGCACCAGGCCAAACAGCACCCCCAGCACCCGGTCGGTGCCGGATAAACCGGTGGCCTCGACAAAAGCGGAGAGCATCGTATTCAGACCGGCACCAACTAATAGTGTGCCGAAAAACAGGATGGCAAAAGCGGTAATCACCTGCAGGGAAGGGGTATCGACGAGATTGGAAAGCAGTGGCGCCAACTGGTCTCGAAACAGCATGGCGACAATAAAAGCGGCGACCCAGGTGAGTAGTGACAGGGTTTCACGCACAAAACCCCGACCGAGCCCGATGAGCGTGGAGATACCCACAATTGCCAGAATGATCCAGTCAGCCCAATTCATTCAACCCACCTGCGTGGCGGCTGTTGCCGCAAAGAGCGCGCATTCTAACTTATGGGACCAAGCGCGTGAAGCTGTAGGCCAACCCACTGGAATTTAATCCCCCAGGAACAAAGCTCCTTGGGCGATTCGCCATACAGCCATGAGTTTTTACCGAATAAAAATGCAAACACACAACCGCAAACCGGTGCCCTCACACCCTGCTGATGCCCAGGCAGAGGGGGTACCGCGATCATATATGTACAGAACCTTAAAAACGCAGGATCAGGGTTTGCGTCTGCAGCAAAGTATCCAGTTTGCGTTTCAGGGCCTGGGCATCCGCCTTATTGATCTTGGGCCCGACAAAGACCCGCACCAGACGCCCCTTGTCGGTCTGCACAGTGCGAGTGTAGGCCCGGAAACCTTTATCCATCAAGCGTATACGCAGTTGCTCCGCCCGAGTGGCCTCCCGATAAGAGGCCACCTGTACAACCCAGGCCATTGGCAGGCCCTGGGCATCCGCCAGAGGCGAGGCGCCCTTGCTGGGAACAGTGGAGGTATTGGTGTTGGGTGCAGGGCTGTCCTGGGCCTGTTTGTCGGCAGGCGGAGAACCGGTGTTCTGTTCAGCCAGCGCCGGCGGATTGGAAAACTGCTCGGGCACAGCCGGCTGGAAGGCCGCCTCAGGCGCGGGCGCCGGGGCCACATCCACCACAGGCTCCGGCTTGGCAATCTCGATGGGGTGAATATCCGGTTCTGAGGGAATCTGGCTCACTTCACTGATATAGCCTTTCGCGGCTTCGCGATGCAAAAGGCTCGGCAGGAAGATCACAGCGAGAGCAACAAGCACCAGCGCACCGACAATACGCTGCTTGAAACCGTCATTCAGCCGTCCCCTAGGGGAGGACTTGTCCTCGCAATTCTCCATTACCCTCGTCTCGTATCTGCTGCAGAACTTCCGCCACAGTAAAGAAGGATCCAAATACAAGCAACCTGTCCTGCGGCCCTATAGTCAGCAACAGCTGTTGCAACCCAGTGGCAACCGTTGGACAGCGGCTATCCACTTTCGTTACCTCAATACCCGCCGCTCGCAGACCAGAACAGAGAGCCCCTGCCCCCGCAGCTCGGATATTGTCCGGCAACAATGCCGGGTGCCATCGGTCTACCAGGAGTGCCAGTGGGGCAAACAGACCACCCAGGTTCTTATCCGCCATGGCTGCCACCAGGGCATGGGTCTCCCCCGTCACCCGGTGGGATTCCAGCCAGCGCGCCAGGTGAGCCGCAGCGGCGGGGTTGTGGCCAACATCCAGCAACAAGGTGCGTTCACGCCACTGCACCTGCTGACAGCGTCCCGGCAGTGCTATACGGGACAATACGACCCCGATGCCCTGTTGTGGCAATGCATTGAGCAGTGCCAGGGCAGTGATTGCAGCAGCAGTGCTGGCATAGGACAAGTTGATGGGCGGGATTGTCAGCGTCAGCGCGCCAAACCGATAGAGGCCCCCGCCACTGCCAGCCGCTACAGTGAAATCCCGATCAATAAAGTAGCTGAAACCAGCGAGATTTTCCGCTGCGGACACAACGGATCGCGGCGGTGCCCTGTCCGCACAGACAAAGGGGATACCCGGTCGCAAAATTCCGGCCTTTTCGCTCCCAATCATTTCCCGATCGCTGCCCAGCCAGTCCTCGTGATCCATGGCCACACTGGTGATAATGGCCAGATCCGTATCCACCAGATTGACCGCGTCCAGGCGCCCCCCGAGGCCCACTTCCAGCAGTGCGAACTCGATGCCGGCACGCTGGTAAAGCCACAGGGCCGCCAGGGTGGTGAACTCAAAGTAGGTCAGGCTGGTCTCGCCACGGGCGGCCTCCACCACTTCGAAGGCCCTGACCAGGTCTTTATCAGGCACCGCTCTGCCATTGATGCGCACCCGTTCATTAAAGCGCAACAGATGCGGGGAGCTGTAAGCGCCGACAGATCGACCGGCGCTGCACAGAAGGGCTTCCATCACAGCCACACAGGTTCCCTTGCCATTGGTTCCGGCAACCGTAATCACCGTGGGTGCGGGCTTCTGTACGCCCAAAGCCCTGGCCACACGGGAGACGCGCTCCAGACCCAGCTCGATTTCAGTGGGATGCAAGCGTTCCAGGCGGGAGAGCCAGTCTTGTAATGAGAGCATCGTTGGGCAAGTCACAAGGGGGGCCAGCGCAGTTGTAAAAACGATCGGCACAGCGGCCGCCTGGCCACGACATAACCGGGCATCAATGGCCGCTCAGCTTTCCCAGCAGGCGCGATACCGTTGACCGCATCTCCCTGCGCGGAATGATCAGATCGATCGCGCCGTGCTCCAGCAAAAACTCACTGCGTTGGAACCCTTTGGGCAGCTTCTGGCGAATAGTCTGCTCAATGATATTGGGCCCGGCAAAACCGGCGCGGGCACCGGGCTCAGCTGCGTTGATATCCCCCAGCAGCGCCAGGGATGCGGAGACACCGCCGTAGACCGGATCGGTCATAATGGAGATATAGGGCACCCCCGCCATCTTCAGCTTTTCAAGCACCGCGGAGGTCTTTGCCATCTGCATCAATGAGATCAACGCCTCTTGCATCCGCGCGCCGCCGGTCGCAGAAAAGCACACCAGCGGTATCCGCTCCTCCAGGGCACGCTGGGCCGCACGGGTAAATCGCTCTCCCACCACATAGCCCATGGAACCGCCGTGAAAAGCGAACTCAAACGCCACTGCAACCAGTGGTGCCCCCTCCAGGGTACCCAGCATGGCCACCAGCGCGTCCTTTTCCCCGGTGGATTTTTGCGCTTGCACCAGGCGGTCCTTGTATTTCTTCACATCCTTGAACTTCAGGCGATCCACGGGTAGCACATCGCTGGCCAGTTCCTCCCGTCCCGCCTCGTCGAGAAAGATATCCAGCCGGCGTCGGGCACCAATGCGCATATGGTGATTACACTTGGGGCAAACATCCAGATTGCGCTCCAGCTCCGGGCGATAAAGCATCGCAGCACACTTGACACACTTTCTCCACACACCCTCGGGCACCTTGCTGCCGCCGGTGCGGCGCTCGGTACGAATGACTGCGGGAACAATCTTCTCTAACCAGCTCATCTCGTTTCCAAATCCGGATGCTTCCAGTAGGCCGGTGCATTGTACCGACCGGTGAGTTTCAGGCTGCGAATTAAAACACTAAGTCGAACACCAAACCCGGCCACATCAGCCGCTGTTTTTGGCTTTTTGGCCAGTCCTGAGCCTGAACACAGGACCGCGCTTACCGGTCCAGGGCCTGGCGCATTTCGCCGACAATCGCCCCAACCCGCTCCCTCGCGGCTGTCGCGTCCGGTGCCCCACCAATCGCCGACACCAATACGCTGCCCACGACCGCACCCTCTCCGTGGGCGCTGACAGCCTGTGCCGATGCACCATCCTTGATACCAAAGCCCACGCACAGGGGCAGGCCGGTAAAACGGCGAATATGGGCTAACTTATCACGTACAGAGTCCAGGTCCAGGTGGCCGGCTCCGGTAACCCCTTTCAGGGATACATAGTAAACAAAACCACTGGCCAGCGCGGAAATCTCCCGGATACGCGCATCACTGGTGGTGGGCGTCAGCAGGAAAATAGTGCGCAGACCGCGCTCCGCCAACAGCGCATTGAGTGGCCCCGCTTCCTCCGCCGGCAAATCCACGGTGAGCGCGCCGTCAACTCCGGCCTCACAGGCGGCATCAGCAAAGGCGCACTCACCCATGCGCTGGATGGGGTTGGCGTAGCCCATCAGGATCACCGGAGTCACATCATCCCTCTGGCGAAATTCCTGCACCAGTGCCAGGCACTTGCGTAGCGAGGCGCCATTGGCCAGGGCCCGCTCATGGCCTTTCTGGATCACTGGCCCCTCCGCCATGGGGTCGGAAAAAGGCACCCCCAACTCAATCACATCCGCGCCACTCGCCACCAACTGGTGCATCAGGGGAACTGTATTCCCGAGCCCGCCATCCCCGGCAACGAGGTAAGTTACCAGGGCCTTGCGGCCCTCCCTGCCCAGCGCAGCAAAGCGGCGATCAATTCTGTTTTGTTCTGTCACATGTACTCCCTGAGCTACTCCCGGCCTGATACCAGGGCATTCAATCGATTTTGCGCACCCCAAACCGACACTGTAAAGTGGTTTTGGAATGGTTAAACCTCAATCCCGTCGATTGCGGCAACGGTGAAAATATCCTTGTCGCCGCGACCGGAGAGGTTCACAACGATATTTTGCTTCGGTGCCATAGTAGCCGCCAGTTTCAGCGCGTAAGCCACCGCATGGCTGGACTCCAGCGCCGGCAGTATGCCCTCGGTACGGGTGAGGCGCCGGAAAGCGTCGAGCGCCTCTGTATCATCAGCGGTGACATAGTGGACCCGCCCGATATCCTTCAGCCAGGCGTGTTCTGGACCCACCCCCGGGTAGTCGAGCCCCGCAGATACCGAATGGGTCTCGATAATCTGGCCGTCCTCATCCTCCATCAGGTAAGTGCGGTTACCGTGCAGCACTCCGGGAATACCGTCATTCAGGGGGGCCGCGTGCCGACCGGAAGCCAGCCCCTCGCCACCGGCCTCGACGCCATACATCTGCACTTCGGCCGCATTCAGGAAAGGGTGAAACAGACCGATGGCATTAGACCCGCCGCCAACGCAGGCCACCAGGGCATCGGGCAAGCGGCCAAACTGCACCAGACTCTGGCTGCGCGCCTCACGGCCGATAATGGCGTTGAAATCCCGCACCAACTGCGGGTACGGATGGGGGCCTGCTGCGGTGCCGATGATATAAAAAGTATTATCCACATTGGTGACCCAGTCGCGCATGGCCTCATTCATGGCGTCCTTGAGGGTTTTGGAACCGGATTCCACCGGCACCACTTCGGCACCAAGCAATTTCATACGGTATACATTGGGTGACTGGCGCTTTACGTCTTCCGAGCCCATATACACGGTGCACTGCAGCCCAAGGCGTGCGGCGACCGTAGCCGACGCCACACCGTGCTGGCCAGCCCCGGTCTCGGCAATGACCCGGGTCTTGCCGCTGTGCTTGGCCAGCAGGGCCTGACCAACCGTATTGTTTATCTTGTGCGCACCGGTGTGGTTGAGATCTTCGCGTTTAAGCCAGATCCGCGCGCCACCGGCCTGTTCTGACAAGCGTTCGGCAAGATACAGTGGCGATGGCCGCCCCACATAGTGGGCCAGATCGCGGTCAAAGGCGGCGATAAATT
This sequence comes from Microbulbifer sp. MI-G, assembly GCF_030440425.1. Classification (NCBI taxonomy): domain Bacteria; kingdom Pseudomonadati; phylum Pseudomonadota; class Gammaproteobacteria; order Cellvibrionales; family Microbulbiferaceae; genus Microbulbifer; species Microbulbifer spongiae. The sequence goes on along the minus strand of NZ_CP098023.1, from coordinate 1,232,190 downwards.
CCGGATCCTCTTTCAGGCGACTGTACATCGCCTGCAACTCATCCAGTGCGCTGACCAGCGTCTCCGAAACAAAGCGGCCGCCATAGGGGCCGAAATGCCCACTGGCATCCGGAAAAGTGGAGAAATCAATAGTATCTGGCTTACTCACATTACTACTCCGTCGATCTCTGGGGTTTTTTATTACCCACCTGCAAAGGGTTCGCCCTGAACCCTGAATGTCACCTGTAAAGACTGGCGCAGAGGCGTGGATCTGCTGGTCTTTTCAGCCCCGCGCCGGCTGCTGCCGGGCGCACTGCCCAGTGCCACTTATCGCGCCCTGGTTTACCGGCCTAGTGGCCCTTCGCCGCACGGATAAAGGCACTGACTTTGCGCGGGTCTTTAAGGCCCGGCGACTGCTCTACCCCACCACTGACATCCACCCCCTGGGGGCGGGCAGCAGCGATTGCCGCAGCGACATTCTCCGCCTTCAGGCCACCGGCGAGGACAATCGGGCAGCCGCTGTTTTGCGGCACCCTGTCCCAGTCAAAGGTCGCTCCGGTGCCTCCGGGAACGCTTGGGCAATAGGCGTCCAACAGGAAGCCCCGTGCCCTGGGGTGCTGTGCCATTGCTGCGGATACATCCAGACCCTCTCTCATACGCAGGGCCTTGATATAGGGTCGTCGAAACTGCTCACAATAGCGCGCGCCTTCCTCGCCATGGAACTGCAAGAGGTTAAGCGGTACACACTCCAGTGCCTGGTCCACCTCGCTCTGGGCAGCATCCACAAACAGGCCGGTGAGGATAACAAAGGGAGGCACCGCAGCGGCAATAGCAGCAGCAGTCTGAAAGCCAATATAGCGCGGGCTCGCCTTGTAGAACACCAGACCCAGCGCATCCGCACCGGCATCAACAGCCCCAAGGGCATCCTCAACACGGGTTATGCCGCAAATCTTTACTTGCATCGTTTAACCTGAAGCCATCCGGGCGGCCAACAGAAATGGGGGATTCGGGATACTAGCAGATTGGTACAGGGCCTGAAACGGGGTCTTGGATACACGCTTTCACTCTGCCCTCCCCATCTCCAGTACCCCACGTCTCACCCTTTGCTGATCATAGACCCCCACGGCTCATGACAATCGGAACATGGGGATTTGACATTCCAGCGCGGGAGCATATCAACCCCCAGTTGCGCAGGGCCAATGATATTGATTCACGATAGCCTGTGAGCTGCATCGGTTGGACCACTGCCTTGTAGACCACTTTTATACAAAAAATACCTTACCCGAAACACGCCAATAGAAACACTTTGCGATTTTCTGCCAAATTCGCCAGTCTAGGGAAAATGCAGCCGCTTGCGCGGGGTAGTCCTTGGCTGTCTACGGTGGTCACTCCCCCCTCTCGCAGGTGGGCGAACACCACCCGGCGAGGATAGGGTAAGCCCTGAAGGAAAGGGGCTGGGACCCGAAACTATTTTTAAGGACTAAGTAATAAAGATTGTTGGTTACTGCTCTACGTAAACTGTTAACAAACGGCTGTTGTCGCCCCTTCGGCTCTGGCAAGCCCTTTCCGCTGCTTCGCAGTTCCAAGTCCGTCCCAAAGTCAGGCAACTAAATTTCAATGAACTAGGGCCTGTTCACACTAAATCCTGTATAATCCCTTCATGGAACTTACAGCGCAACAATACAAAATTATCGAAGATTTTCTGCCCCTTCAGCGCGGCAACGTGAAAATATCCAACTTACAGGTACTGAACGCCATTCTTTACATAGCCGAGCATGGTTGCAAATGGCGAGGTCTGCCGAAGAAATTCGGCCGTTGGCACAGCGTCTACATGCGAGCGAATCGTTGGGCCAAGCAAGGTGTACTGGATAGGGTCTTTCTGGCCCTCCAGGAAAATAATGTGATCAATATCCAGGTCGATCATATCTCTCTTGATTCTACGGCTGTTAAAGTTCATCCAGATGGCGCTGGCGCGTTAAAAAAAACGGTCCTCAATCTATCAGCAAATCACGAGCAGGATGGACCACCAAGATTCATATGGTTGCAGCCGGCCACAACCGCGCCGTAGTATTTTCTCTGTCACCGGGGCAGGCTGGAGACGCTCCGGAGGGCCGAAAGCTGCTGAAAGGCCTTGAGAACCGCGGTTGGGATGGTGCCAAAGTGATCATGGACAAGGCCTACGAGGGTAATGAAACCCGGCAGTTGGTATTCGATCTGGGCATGGAACCTGTCGTGCCACCGAAGAGTAACCGATTGAGCACCTGGAAATACGACGTAGAGGCGTACAAAAAACGAAATGAAGTGGAGAGGCTGTTTCGACGCCTGAAGGGCTTCAGAAGAATTTTCTCTCGTTTTGACAAACTGGATGTCGTTTTCACGTTTTTTATTCACTTTGCGCTTATTGTCGATACTTTAATTAGTGTGAACAGGCCCTAGAGAAAAAAATGAAAAGAAAATCAACAGTATTACTTTTATTGAGTGTTTTGTTAAATAGTTTGGGTGCGCAAGCAATCGAAAAGTCAGGTCCTGGCACGGTAGATAGATTGGTATCGTATTCTAGTGTTGGAAATGGGGATGTATTTATTTCGTTGTCAACAAATGGAGCTACATGCAATTACGGGTATTTCGTTAATAAAAATAGCCAGGGCTTTGAGGGGCAACTGAGCATGCTGCTGGCGGCTTATCAGGCCAAGACTCCAATCTATATCTCTGCCAATGAAAATAGTCGCTGGTCAAACTCCAGTAACACCGTATGTGAAGTTCATTCCATCGAATATAAGCACTAAATGTATCATCGGGTAAAGGCGGGTTTCTGGCCCGCTCTACCAACACCAGCGCAGTTGCGGGCACACACGCGGTACAGCTCCCTGGAACGCAATCCGGGAGATATGACCCCGGCGTAACTGTACCTCCAGCTTGATCAGATTGCGGACACACATTCGGAATTTGTGCCACTGCTTGAGAAAATACATGCGCAGACACCTAAAAACCCATTCACCGCACAATGATAAGGGGCGGTACTATTTTGCGAAGGCGAAACAGTTGATTGATCCGCCCAGAATACAACCCAGTTCGCGTATCCGACGTTGCAAGGACACACCCCAAAATTAAGTTTGTAATAACTCCCCCAGTGGTAAAGGCACCAGCAGCGGTCCCGGCGCGCACCGGGGCAGCTGAAACGCTTGCGGGTATTGCACATCCACCAGGTAGAGGCCAAACGGCGGTGCGGTAACACCGCCGGCACAGCGATCACGTTGATCGAGCACGATTTTCACCCATTCCGGCGGATTTGCACCTTGTCCCACCGACATCAGCACTCCGGTGATATTGCGCACCATATGGTGCAGGAAAGCATTGGCGCTGACCTCCAACACAACCAGGTACCCGACGCGGGCAATATCCAAACGGGTGATTTTTCGCACGGGGCTTTTGGCCTGGCACTGGGAGGCGCGGAAGCTGGTGAAATCATGACAGCCCAGCAGGTGGCTTGCACCCTCGCGCATGGCAGCGAGATCCAGGGGGTGTTGGGTCCAGGTGACCTCTGCGGCACTGTGGGCAGTGCGGGTGGGCGCGCTGTGGATCAGGTAGCGGTAACTGCGCGCCAGGGCGGAAAAGCGGGCATGGAACTGTGCCGGCATCTCCTGGGCCCAGCGCACCCGTACCGCTTCGGGCAACTTGGTATTCACGCCCAGAACCCAGGCCCGCTGTGGGCGCCGGGCACGGGTGTCAAAATGAATGACCTGGTGTGTGGCGTGCACACCGGCATCGGTGCGCCCGGCGCAGACCAGGGTTACAGGCTCTGCGGCAATCACGGAGAGGGCCCGCTCAAGATGGGCCTGTACGGTTTCCACGGTAGATTTCTGTTTCTGGAAACCGTGCAGCCGGGCACCGCAATATTCAATGCCCAGGGCAATACGATGCAGGCCCCGGGGCAGCTTCTCACCGGGGGGCACTTCGCCATTGGGCTTATAACGGTATTCAGGCTGTATCGACTGACCCATATATCTTCAATTACTCTTCAATACCGACAAGCTTCAGGGGATGTGTTGCCATCTGTAAACGCACCCCATAAGGCACAATAAAAAAACCTCGCAGCCAGTGCGAGGTTTTTTTAATATGAAGTGCAGTCGCCGTTTACACCATATGCTCCAGCATTTTCTCGGCCCGGCTTTTGTGTTCACCACCACCATCCTGGGCCACCTCCTTGAGAATATCCTTGGCACCATCCTCATCGCCCATATCCAGATAGGCCTGCGCCAGTTCCAACTTGGTTTCCATCTCATCCCCCCCTTCCAGCAGGCTCAGTTCGGGATTGAGATCACTTTCCAGGTTGAAATCCAGATCGTCAAAATCAGATTCCACACCCAGCTCTTTCTCAGCAACAGTCTCAAGCTGCGGTGAGGTATTAGCCGCGGCTCCAGCCGAGGGTTCCTGCTCTTCTTCCAGGGCGAGACCGCCAGCGCTGGATGCATCTATCGGTGCTAATGCATCTTTGAGGGGGGGAGGCTCTCCGATGGAATCCCCACTTGAAGACTCCTCACCACCGCTGGCTGGTCTGTCAGAAATTATATCCGTTTGCTCTGACAACACCTCCATGGAGGACAAATCCTTGGCGATATCGTCCAGGTCGATACTGTCAAGATCCAGTTCCGATTCCAGTTCACCACCGATCATTGCCAGATCGTCTTCGGAAACCGCTTCCAGAGGCAGGCTTTCCTCATCACCCGCAACCTTGTTTTCCAACCCGGAATTACCCTCATCAGTAGATTCCACTGCCAGGGTGTTTTCAAGAACAAGGGAGTCGGCAAGATCAGCGGTGAGGAGGGGGCTTTCTTCTTCCTTAGTCCCCGTTTGATCCTCCACCAGGGACAGGTCCAGTTCAAAATCCAGACCGCTACTTGAAGCGCCGGTCGTCGGCTGCCCGGCATCGCCCTCTGTGACCTCAATTCTATCGGTGACATCGGCCCCGGCTTCCAAAGTCACCGTATCCAGTTCCAGGGAATCCAGCTCCAGATCATCAAGGTTCAACTCGTGATCCGCTTCCCCCTGAGTCTCAACACCAGGCTGAATGGTATTGTCAGCAAGGGCACTGTCCAGGTCCAATTCATCCAAATTGAACGCAATATCCGGGGATGCGCCCACTTCTCCGGCGGTCCCGACCTGCTCCTCGGGCGTTGTATCCAGATCCAACTCCAGGTCCAGGGATAAAGCCTGCCCGGCAGTGTTGCCAGCGCCTTTGCCATCATCCAGGGCCAAGTCCATGGTCAGTTCATCGAGCAGTGCGGTATCTTCCTCAAGCGCATCGCCCGGGTCTGCGGCCACCGGTTCGGCACTGGCATCCAGAACCAGCGTTTCGCAGGATTGGTCCTGATCCCGATCAGCACCAATTGCATCCAATTGCGCGGCTTCCAGAGATTCGCTGGAAAAATCTCCAGCGGGCGCTTCAAAATCCGGTGCTCCCGTGATGGTTTCGCGCAAACGGGCAGCGCGGTCGGTGGCCGGGCCGTCGCTGATTGCCAGCAGCTGGCGGTAGTGTTCGTCGAATTTCTCCACATCCTGGTTGTGGGCGTACACTTCCATCAGCATCAGGCGCGCATCCACCACCTGTGGGTCTTTTTCCAGTCCCAGCAGCAACTTGCTTTCCGCCTCTTCATACTGGCCCAGGGACAGGTGAATTTCCGCTTCCGAAACCGGATCATCGGTGCCTACATCCTCAAGGTCAGCGAGATCGAAGGTATCATCCGCTTCCATACTCTCCACAGTGGCCAGGGTTTGATCCGGCTCGAGCATCTCTTCGGTAGCCCCCACCGGTTCCTGTTCAGGGACCCTGTATGGTTCCAGTGGCTGTTCAACCGCCTCCTGCTCAGCTTTGCGACGGCGCCAGGTAAAGAGGCCGAATATCACTACTAGGAGGCCTGCGGCACCAATACCAATCAGCTGCATATTGCCACCGAACCTTTCCACCAGGGTGGGCTCGGGCTTGGTCTGTACGGAGACTACGCGATTGCGCGTTTCAGGCGCCGCGGCTGCAGTTTCCACCCCGAGCTGCTCTGTGGAGGCACTCAGCGATTTGCTTGCATCGGCGGCAAGCGTGCCATCCGTGGAGGATTCACCCTCTGCGACATCCATGTCAGTGGGATCAAGCAGGAGATCAGACTGCTCGGCGGCGGTTTGTAGTGCTTGCATCTCCTCATTGGAGACTTCGACCAGGGCCTCCATGGTATCTATCTGCTCGTCAAGCTCTGAAATGCGCTCGCGCAACTCCGTATTTTCCAGTTGGGATTTATCCAGCTCTTCCTCGGCCAGGGTCAGGTTGCCTTCCAATGCCTCATGATCCCCAGCGCCACTGCCGGAACCGGAGATAACAGATTCATTATTCATCGGTGCAGCCAGACTGACACGGCCTTCAACTCCACCGCTGGCGTCATCCTCTTCCTGTACTGCGCGGGCGTCCAGTGGCGCCCCTGTGGCTATTTCCTCCACACCACTGCGCTGGCGCCAAGAATTATTCTGCTCGGCAACCTGTGAAATCGCCTCCGTGAGGCTCACGCCGCGCAGGTCATCGGCATTGGGCAGGCGCAATACGGCACCTTTTTTCAACAGATTGATGTTGTTGTTGATAAAGGCTTCGGGATTCAGGCGCTGAATGGCCAGCATGGTCTGCTGCACAGAAAACGCCCGGCTAACCCGATTCTTTAAGGCAATTTCCCACAGCGTATCCGAAGAGGAAACAGGACCGTAGACCTGACTGCTACTGTGCGTGTTTTCTACCGGGCTGCGCTGGGGCTGGTGGCGCGCGGGCCCGGCTTGTTGCACCGCCGGCGTTTCACGGGGCTGGTCAACCTCGGGCTGGATCGCCGGCTGCTGCTTTGACTCTACCGGGCGTTGTGCTGGTCTCTGAGCGGGCGTGTCGCGGCGCACCTGCTGGCGCTCGCGCTCTGCAGCGCGCACCGGCTGCTGGGCCGTAGTGGGCGAAAATGCTGGCAAATCCATCAACAGGGTGTACTCGCGCAACAGACGTCCACTGGGCCAGCGGGTTTCAACAAGGAAATTCAAATAGGGTTCACGGATCGGCTCGCGACTGGATATGCGAATCACCGGACTGCTGCCCGAGTAATCCACATCGAATTGCAGCGAAGTGAGCAGGTAGGAACGCTCCACATCCGCACGTTCAAATTCCTCGGGCTCCGCGAGGCGCACCATGATCTCCGTATCATCCAGACCGCGTGTCTGCAGCAATCCGATTTCCGCATTGAGCGGCTGATTGAGGGTGGAGTTGAGTTTGATCTCCCCCAGCCCGAGCGCCAGGGCCGTGCTGCTTCCCAGTGCACCAACTAAACCAACTGCAAGTGCCAGCTTACGCACACGCATATCCGATTCCCTTTATTGTTAGAATCTGCCCAGGGCTTCCGAAAAGCGCACCCTCAGAACATCCCCATTACTGAACGGTAATCGTTCGACTATCTTGACCGCCGTGCATGCAGCCGCCAACTGCGACGAATAGCTCGCCATTCCCAGCCGCACCCAAGTTAAGACTACACCTTCACTATGGCGGCTAAGTATTAAATATCAGTAGTTTTTTAGCAACAAGTGAGCAATTTGTGCGCAGTTTATCGCAACATCCTTGCGCAGATTGTCAGATACCGCACAGAGGTTGAACTGGCGCTTGTCGAGTAGACTTTGGCGCAAACGGCCAATGAGTGTCACCTCGCTGCCCACAGCATTTTCTGTTGAGGGCTGCTCCGCCAACTGCAGGCGCGCGCCATTGCCCAACAAAGCGCGCACTTTGTGCAGATCGATATCCTCTGTAAACACCACGCCCATGTTGGCCAGTTGCCCGTGGAATACGGCAACCGTATTGATACCAGCGTCAAATGCCACTTCTTCACCCAGCAGGTGGCGCAAATCGTGGATCAGAGTCAGCTCACTTAGGGTATGACCACTGGAAAGCGGAGCCTCGCTGGCACTCAATTGGTTGAATGCGAGACGGTGACCAATGGCGGGATCAACTTCAGTATCCTGGCCGCTGAACATACGCGCTGTTTGCGCGGCCATGGAATCGATGGCGGCCTTGCCCAACGCAGATATCGGTTGGTTCAGTTGCACATACACAGACCGCAGCCTGTCTCTCAGTGGTGCCAGCGCCTCGGCCACCATGGCAGCACCGGCACTGGGCAGTGCCACAACCCGGCGCCCAACATGTGCCAATTCCGCACTGTTCAACACCGGATGGATCAACACCACGCTTTCGTCGCCACGGGTGATGGCTGCGGCATCCAGTACCCAGGCCCCATTTTGTTCAGCAGCAGACATGGCGGCGTCGGCAGCGTCACCTGACTTCAGCAGAATTACCACCTGCGCCTCGTTAAAAACAAATTTTCCCAAGGACTGTACGGGAATCGTGCGATTGGCAAATACCTGCGGGTCCACTTCGCAGTCCTGTATCTCCAGCAGGCTCAGCTGCTCGGCGGAGATCATTTCCCGCTCTTCCAGTATTTCCAGCAGAGGGGCAAAGGCCGCGTTATCGACACCGACAATGACCAGTTCGCGAGCGGTTTCTGACATGACGATTCACTTGATTGGATTGGGAAAAAGCGAGGGGCGATTATACCTGCGGGGAAAAGTCGAAAAAGCCACTATGACAACCCGTTGCAGCTTTTAACGCGAAGGAGTTCACAGCTTGGCAAAAAGCCCTCTACTAACAGACACCGAAAAGCGCGGCCTCCGGGGCCTCTGCGAGGCCCACGCCCGTTACAGCTTGCCCAGTAAAATCAGCAGAATGCGGCGCAGTGGCTCGGCTGCCCCCCAGAGTAACTGATCACCCACCGTAAAGGCGTTCAGGTATTCGGGCCCCATATGCAATTTGCGCAGACGGCCCACCGGAATAGTCAGCTTGCCAGTCACCGCCGTGGGCGTCAGTGCCGCCAGAGTGGCCTCGGGATCATTGGGCACCACACAGACCCAATCGTTGGCACTGCTGAGAATGCGCTCGATCTCCGCCAGAGGCAGATCCTTGTTCAGCTTCACGGTAAAAGCCTGGCTGTGGCAGCGCATTGCGCCAATCCGCACACAGGTGCCATCCACCGGAACCGGACTGGCGGTTTGCAGGATCTTGTTCGCCTCTACCTGGGCCTTCCACTCCTCCCTGCTCTGACCGTTGCCCATCCGGGTGTCGATCCAGGGCAGCAGGCTTCCGGCCAGGGGGGCACCGAATGCTTCTGTGGGAAATTCGGTCGAACGCATATCAGTGACCACCTTGCGGTCAATCTCCAGAATGGCGCTGGCAGGATTCGCCAGCTTAGTGGCAACCCCATCGCGAATAGTGCCCATCTGTGCAATCAGCTCACGCATATTGCGCGCACCGGCACCACTGGCGGCCTGGTAGGTCATGGCGCTGACCCACTCTACCAACTCCGCCTTGAACAGACCCCCAAGGGCCATCAGCATCAGGCTCACGGTGCAGTTGCCACCAATAAAGCGCTTTTGCCCCGCATCAATTGCCCGGTCGATCACTTCCCGGTTGACAGGGTCCAGCACAATCACCGCATCATCCTGCATGCGCAGGCTGGAGGCGGCATCAATCCAGTACCCATTCCATCCCGCTTCGCGCAAGCGGGAGCATACCACCCGGGTGTATTCGCCACCCTGGCAGCTGACAATCCCATCCAACTGCGCCAGTGCAGTGATATCGTAGGCATCTCTCAGGGCAGG